>NZ_OY734020.1:956439-1275252 GCF_963455295.1 Candidatus Thiodiazotropha sp. CDECU1 | reverse complement strand
TGTGATCCGTCACAGTTCAGCTTTGACAATACCGATCAACTGGAGGACCTGGAAGGCTTTATCGGCCAGGAACGGGCCACCCAATCACTGCATTTCGGCCTGGGTGTCAAACACAAGGGCTACAACCTCTATGCATTAGGCCCTGCCGGGGCGGGTAAATCGGCCATGGTTAGGAAATTTCTCCAGGCCCAGGCCGCTGATCGACCTATCCCATCCGACTGGTGTTACGTAAACAACTTCAGCGATGCCCGCAAACCTCAGGCGGTCGCCCTACCCGCCGGAAAAGGGGTGACACTCAAACAGGATATGGAGCAACTGGTCATCGGCTTGCAGGAGACTATACCCCTGGTATTCGAAAGCGATGAATACCACACCCGCAGACAAGCCATGGAAGATCGGCTCGAAGAGCGTCAGGAACACGCCATGGTGACGATGCAGAAAAAGGCGGAGGAGAAACATATCGCTCTGATCAACACCCCCACCGGTTTTACCCTCGGCCCAAAACAGGACGACAAGATCCTCGATCCGGAGCAGTTCCAGAAACTCCCGTCAAAGAAGCAGAATGCGATTGAAAAGGACGTTAAAGAGCTGCAGGAGGAGTTGCGCAAAACCCTGCACGCCATCCCGCAGTGGCAAAAAGAGACCCGCGAGGAGATCAGCAAGCTGAATCGGGAGATGACCGCATCGGCGGTACACCACCTGATAGATGAACTACGGGAGAAGTACCGGGATCTTCAGACAGTCACCGCCTATCTGGACCGGGTAGAGGAGGATGTGATCAATAACTATCAGCAGTTCCTCCCCCGTGATGAACGCAAACCCAGCCTGTTCGGCCTCCACCTGAGCCAACAGGAAGAGGGACCACCCTGGCACTACCGCTATCGGGTCAACCTGCTGTTGGCTCACCAGGCCAATGGCGGCGCACCTATCGTTTATGAAGATCTGCCAGGCTACAACAACCTGGTGGGCCGCATCGAGCACCGCGCCCACCTTGGGGCATTGGAGACAGATTTCACCATGATCAGACCCGGCGCCCTGCATCGGGCGAATGGCGGCTATCTGATTCTCGACGCCCTCAAACTGCTGATGCAACCCTTCGCTTGGGAGACCCTGAAGCGGGTTTTACAATCGGCTGAAATCCGTATCGAATCCCTGGCCCAGATCACCAGCCTGATCAGCACCCAATCCCTTGAACCTGAACCTATCCCGCTGGAAGTGAAAGTAGTGCTGCTCGGCGAGCGTCATATCTACTATCTGCTGCAGGCCCTCGATCCGGAGTTTGACGAGCTGTTCAAGGTGGCTGTGGATTTCGATGATGACCTGGTGCGCGACAGTCAGAATGAACACCACTACGGGCAAATGATCGCCTCCCTCGCACGGCAGCATAATCTGCGCCCGCTGGACAGAATCGCGGTGGCACGAGTGATCGACCACAGCATGCGGCTGGCGGATGATAGCGAGCGCCTCAGCAGCCATATGCGCTCCATCACCGACCTGATCCAACAGGCTGACTACTGGGCGGGTGAACATGACCATACCCTGATTGCCGAAGACGATGTGCAGACAGCCATCGAGGCCCAGATCCACCGTGCAGACAGGATCCAGCGGCGTCTGCAGAGTGAGGTTGTAAGAGGCACCCTGATGATCGCAACCACAGGAGAGGTAGTGGGTCAGGTCAACGGCCTCTCGGTCATGCTGCTCGGCGATCAGCGCTTTGGCCACCCCACCCGTATCACCGCACGCGCTCGTCTCGGCAAGGGTCAGGTCGTGGACATCGAGCGTGAAGTGGAACTGGGAGGTCCGATCCACTCTAAAGGGGTCTACATCCTCTCCGGGTTCATCTCAGGGCGGTACGCCCCCGATTACCCGCTCTCACTCTCCGCCAGCCTGGTGTTCGAACAATCCTACGGCCAGGTGGAAGGGGATAGCGCATCATCCGCTGAACTCTATGCCCTGCTCTCGGCCCTCTCTGGCCTACCCATCAAACAGCAGTTTGCGGTTACCGGGTCGGTCAACCAATTGGGTGAAGTGCAAGCCATCGGCGGGGTCAACGAAAAGATCGAGGGTTTTTTCGATATCTGCCGGAGAATGGGATTGAGTGGTGACCAGGGGGTGCTGATCCCGAGCGCGAATGTCAAACACCTGATGCTGCGCGAGGATGTGGTGGAGGCGGTGAAAACGGGAGCATTTGCCATCTATCCCATCAAAACCATCGATGAGGGCATTGCCCTGCTGACCAATACTCCTGCAGGATCGCGGGATGAAAACGGCCTGTTTCCCGAGGATAGCGTCAACGGCCGTGTGGAAGCGAGTCTTATCCGCTTCTCGAAACGTCTGCAGTCACTGGATGAGATGAGCGTCTTGGTCGAAGGAGAGGAGCAGTGAACTCGCCCGGCCGTCGTCGTATTACCGTCGTGTTGCTGGACAAATCCCAGAGTCGGGAGCTGTTGTCGCTGGGAGCTACCATTGCCTCTTTGCTGCAGGTAGAGATAGAAGCCGTATTCGTTGAAGACGATGCCCTATACCGGCTCACCGGCCTCCCCTTTCTGCGCGAACTACGGGTGGATAGCCGCAATGAGGCACGTCTCGATCCTGCCCGCTTAACCCAGGAGTGGCGTGCGATTGCAAAACAAGCCCGCAAAGCCCTGGAGGATTCGGCCAAGCGTGCGGGATTGAGCTGGAGTTTTCGCGTCTGGCGCGGTGAGTACGATAGCGACCTGAAACAACTGGCGAGCGACTCCGAGTTGCTGTTGATGGGAAGTCAGGGTATCCATGCCGCACGCCGCTTCTCCATCCACTCCAGACAAACCACCCCGGTATCTCAGCCATTGAAGTTGGGGGTTATTCTCGATACGGGCATATCCAGGCAAAAGCTTTTGAAAACGATCACCGAACTTTTGCAGAAACCCGAGATCAGGTTGATCCTGTTTCTATTTCCGGATGAAGACCCATCCTGGGAACAAGCCCTGCAGAGTTACCTCACTGAACATGACCCTGATAATCACATCACAGTCGTACCTCTCACAGACAGCAAGCCCGCAACCCTGGCTACCCAGCTAAAGAGAGCCGCATGCGATTTACTCATGATCAGTGAGCACAGTTCACTGCTACAGGGACCTACCATCAGGCGGTTACTCGAGGGTCTGCCCTATCCCACAGTGTTGGTGCGCCAATAGCGGATGGATAGATCAAACTATGTACGAGACATATGAGTTTCTGTTGACACTGGGCGTGATTTTACTCGCAGGCCTGGCTACAGACGCTATCGGGCGGCACACATTCTTGCCACGCGTCACGCTGTTGCTGCTGAAAAAACACTTTTGATATCCATCAGTACTGCGATCATAACGGTACTGGTGGTAATTACCGGTTTGATGGCGGTTGGGGTACCTGCCGGGTTAGCGATACTGCTGGGGTGCGTCGCTTCGGCGACGGCACCCGCAGCAACATTGGATATCGTGCTTGAGTCGGATGACAAGGGATTCTTTAGCGACCTGTTACTGTCAATCGTTGCCCTGGATGATGTATGGGGCTTGATACTATTCAGCATTGGCGTAGCCGTGGTCATGGCGCTCAGCGGCAATACCACTGAAACATTCCATTATTTCTTCGTGATCAAGGACATAGGCGGGGCATTGCTTCTGGGGCTTGGCCTGGGTTTTCCAGCGGCCTATCTGACCGGAAGAATCAGAAAGGGACAACCGATGTTAATGGAAGCACTCGGGCTGGTTTTTTTATGCGGTGGCCTTGCACTACTGCTGGAAGTCTCTTTTCTAGTGGCATCGATTGTCATGGGATCAGTGGTTGCCAACTTCGCCAGCCACCATGAGTACCCGTTTCATGAGATCGAAAATATCGAATGGCCTTTTATGAGCATATTTTTTGTGCTGGCCGGTGCTTCTCTCGAATTTATCTCAGTCATGGAAATCGGCATGATCGGCATCGTATATATATTGTCACGCATTATTGGAAAGTTGCTTGGCGCCAGAATCGGCGCCGAAATGAGTGGTGCAGAATCACAACAGACTTAATTCAACATCGCCTTGACGACACCATTCCACCCCAGGGCCAAATTGGTTCGGTTATAACCCCCTCCTCCAAGCGCAATAAAACGACCGTTACAGAACTCATCCGCCAGTTTGCTCAATCGACTGGCTGCATATTCATGCACCGCAGGGGTGAACGCCATATGGGTAATCGGATCCCCCTGAATGCTGTCTGCGCCTGCCTGAAGTATGATCAATTCCGGTTTGCCCTGACGAACGAATGACTCAACAGATGGCCAGACCCGATGAAAATGGTTATCGTTGGCCAGAGGCGGCAACGGGACATTCAGCTTTGTACCCTTGGCCTCGCCTTTTCCTGTCTCCTCGACCGCCCCGGTACCCGGATAGAGATAGCGACCATCCTCATGGATATCGGCAAAGATCAGATCCGGATCGGATTCAAAAGCGTAAAACACGCCATCGCCATGGTGGGCATCTATATCCACATAGGCGATACGACGAATGGCATGCTTGAGTCGCAAATTCTCGATCAACACCCCGGCATCGTTAAAGACGCAGAAACCTGCCGCTGAATCCCGCCGCGCGTGGTGCAGACCGGCAATGGGAACAAACACCTTGGGATGACTGCCGGAAAGGATACGTTGCATGCCGTCCAACACCGACCCAACCACCGCACAGGCAGCCTCATACACACCTTCAAAGGCTGGGGTATCACCGGCGTCGAGATAGCCATGGCCACTCTCAGACTGGACCTTGACGCGATTGACATAGGCCTGGCTATGGAATGGGAGTAACAGCGCCTCACCGCATAGCTGCGGGGCAGCGACAGATACTCGTTTGTCCAAACCCTGCTTGATGGTCTCCTGCCAGAAGGCCTGAATGCGATCCGGTCCAAAGGGATGCCCATCACCAAAACCATAATTTCCCAGGGCCTCACCGAAATAGATAGTGACCGGTTTTTCGCTCATAAAACAACTCGCCTTCATACTCAGCCAGATAGAGTGGCCTGTCTGATATCAAGTATAGGCAAGAAACAATGATCACCTTCGACTCAGGCATGGATTGATTACGGATCATGTTAAATAGCAGATACCTGCCCGGGGTATGAAATGTCATTTACCCGCTCAGTTTGGTACGCAATTCAATCGACAGCACCACACCCAGGACAATCAGTTGCAACAGCATGATAATTAACATCCAAAGCGGCATACTCAAGCCGAGAAACTGCCACTGGATATCGCCACAAAAACCCGTCGGCTGGAATACCATCGGTAGCCATTGGTCGAGCTTGAGCCATGCTGGGAACTTGGCATTCACATCACAACTCAGGGATGGCTGAACCATGCCCAACTGCATACCGGAGAGTTCCAACGCCAGATAGAGACACCAGCCGGCTGCCAACCCCCAGCCGGCATAACCGATCATTCTGGCAACTATAGAGCGGGGAGCACTCATACCGATAAGCGCAGAGAAAAAGATACCCATCACCGCAGCCCGCTGGTAGATACAGAGGACGCAGGGATCGAGCTCCAGGCCGTACTGAAAATAGAGCGCCGCAGCCTCCAGGAGAAGTGCGCTTATTGCCAGCAACAGCCACGGCAATCGGGTTTGAATGAATCTCATATGGTTCTCATAGCAATATTCGGAATATCAATATTAGCCTATCCGATGGGCTATCCATATGTGCCATCCGCCAAACAGCTATTGATCATTTTCAATGCCTGACATGACGTGCCTAGAGTAGGCTTCAGCATAGTAACAAGTTAACTGTTAACGGCTACTTGATGCGCAGTCAGCATCTTCCCGGATGTCCAGATATTCGAGGTCTCACCGGATCCCAGGTTTATGAAAATTGCAGTAACCAGCCAAAACTTCCGCACCATCACCCAGCATGCAGGCAAGACCAGACGCTTCCTGATTTTTGAACAGGACCAAACAACGGGAGAGATACACCAGCTCACCCGTCTCAATCTGCCCAAACAGATGTCCATGCACGAGTTCCGGGGGGATGACCACCCTATCTTCAAAATGGACTACCTGATCACCGGCAGCAGCGGACAGGGCTTCGTCCGGCGCCTGAATGACGCCGGTGTCGAGGTCATTCTTACCGGTGAAGAGGACCCCCTTACCGCGGTCACTGCCGTGATCGAAGGTAAACCCCTGCCGCCGCCGGAAGCCCATGAACATAAGCAGATCCAGCAACCGGTCATGCCTTGAGCAGGGATGGCCGGGGATCCAGGTCAGAAGCCGTAATTGGCCATCAGACGTATGAAATCCCCATCCTCGTGCATATCGGTATAGATCAGCTCCAGACCCAACTGTTCATTCACATCGTAGACCGCGTAGTAGTCGGTCTCGTTCGCACCCTGGTCGAAATCCACATGCAACACGCCCACGGCCAGCGCCGCCACACCCCCATACTCGACACCCAAGGCGGTTGCCTCCTGGTCCTCCACACCGTCAATGGTATGGTCATCAGCCGAGGTGAAGTAGGGACCGCCACCGAAACCGTTGGTTACGCTACCCGATACGTCATTGTAAGCAGCGGTGATGGTGAAATCCGCCAGGCTATAGCTCCCGGTAATGCCCCAGACATCACCATCAGGCCCTGAATCGTCGTCTGTATCATCCGATTGAGAGCCAAACTGTATACCGACACTAAAGGCGTCGGCTTCATACATGCCATCCAGATAGAACAGCTTGGCAAAATCACTACCCTGGTAATACCAGCCCTGCACCGTCAATTGCTCGATACCCTCGTATACGGCACCAACCACGGTCACACCGTCGTCGCCGTTCATCTCCTCAAAACTTTCCGGAATATCGGCGTCCACACCGGCCCATTTGTCGAGATGGGTCAGGTAGAGGGTCGTGCCGGCGATATCACTATTACTCAGCAACAAGCCCTGAAAGGTATTCGGCACCATGCGGATATCATCGGTGTCCGCATGGGGCGTATCCAGTTCGAAGCGACCGATACGCAGCTGGGTGTTGCCCAGTTCACCCTGTACATAGGCCTCCCCGAGGATGGAGTAACTGCCGTTTTCCGAGGAGAAGAAGTCACCGTTTTCATCGTCGAACAACTCACCGGTGGTGTAGAAGGTCGCCCCCGCGCTCAATCCCTTCCAGCTCGGACTGATATAACCCAGCTTACCGCCGATGGCGGAGCCGTCCGTTTCATCACCGGCATCATCCTCGGCATGGATAAAGCCCACCCTGAGGTTGCCGAAAACACCCTCTTCGGACTGCACTGGACTGACAAAAGCGAAAACGCATATTGCACCCAGCCATAGCCCAGCCATGCTATTTCTGTACCTGCTTGATAGCAAATATCTGCCAGTTTGCGACGCTGAACGACGATTTCTGATTGATGGCTTAACACCAACTTGAAGAGTGTGACCAGCCCTCGGCAAAGGAATAAAGTTTCTTATTGGCACACGATCGTAACCGATCACAGTCAGTCTTGAATTCTGCATATTTCATTACTCCAATACAGGATTAACATTAAGGCTGGCTGGCGTCTGCTGGCAGGCCGACACTTATCATAAAAGGGAGAAACCGCTCGCTGGTATACTATTCACCAGGTTCATACCTTTCTCATACCATGGTGGAGCAGCTACTCGACATTGTTGCAGCTGATAATATTACGAATGATTATCATTTGCAACACTAACCAGAGCTCTCCTCTGGTCGTTCGGGGTATCAATAAATGTTTCAGCTTACCTCTTCATATACTATATAACGGGTTATGACAGAACCGCCCTACCCCACCAATCCGGCAGTTCAGCGATTGAAGCGAGTTGACCGTCAGGTGTGATATCACCACTCAAATCTGAGTCCTGAAACTTCCCGGTGTGGACCAGTAATGCTCGCAGTCCGGCTTGCTGGGCTGCGGCCACATCACCGCGAATGTCATCGCCGATCATCACACTCTGCTCTGGCATACAGCCGATTATCTCAAGAGCACTATGGTAGAAGGTTGCGGAGGGCTTACCTAGAACCACGGGCTCAATCCCACAGGCATGCTGTAACGCATGGACAAAGGGAGCGACATCGAGCCGCAGGCCGTCAGGGGCGCGCCAGTAGCGTGTCATGCCAAGGGCGATTAAACGTGGCGGAGGTTGCTGCATCAGGAGGCGAAAGGCCTGATTGAGAGTGGCGAAATCCCATGCCTCTCCCAAGTCACCGATAATCACGGCGGCTACCGGTTGTTGGGTGTTACGGTACGCCAGGGTCAGATGGCTGAACTCGGCCTCGGTGGCGGCTGGAACAAAGAGAACCACAGGACCGTTCAGGTTTTGCGTAATCCATCGACAGGCAGCGACCGGTGGCGTAAGGATATGTTCCGCATCAGTGGTGAGTCCCAAACCCTCCAGCTTGGCCACCAAGGCATCTCGGGGTTTGGAGGTTGTATTGGTGAGAAAGCAGTGGGGGATCTCCTGCCGCCGAACCCAGGCCAGGGTTTCGGCACCTCCAGGGATGGCCCGGTCACCCACATAAAAGACACCATCAAGATCGAACAAAATGCCTGACATCAAATTCTGAAAAGAATGCTGTGATAATTTACCAGTATAGTTGAACAGACACCCTAAACCTCTACCTCAATAGTTCCGGCCTTAACATCCAATTGATCTGCCAGTGCGCATCGTTCATGCGCTCCAGGCAGACCACACTACCAGGCTGGTAGGCAGTGACAAGTCTACCTTCATCCTCGGCAACCAAATACGATACCAGTTGTGCCATGAACGGAAGATGGCCAACAACCAGGGTGTCTTTTTGCCCATTCTCACCCTGCAGGTCAAACGCTCTGGGATTGTCGTTTGGCTTAATACAGGTACTCGTTTCCAGCGCTATTCCATGGGCAATCTTATTGGACAGGCGCTGCGCTGTCTGAACAGCACGCAGCTTTCCACTGTGTATCACCCTGTCAGCTTGAATACCGGCCTGCTTGAGAAACGCGGCAAGCCGATCAATATCCTGCTTACCTTGTTCGGTTAGAGGTCGATCAGGATCAATCTCCTTTGTACATGCCTCAGCATGCTGTACGAGATAAAGTTTCATGTCAGGCCACCCCAAATTCATATACTGATGCACACAAGACTCACACCTGTAACTTGTACTGTTTCCTAAATCCAAATCATGACAACAATGCCACACTCTTGACCTGGGCATAAAGCTGCATTCCCTCGTGAATCCCCATACCCATGGCTGAGCGACGGGTGATGCGCGACAGCAGGGTCTGGTTATCCTCCAGTTGCAGCCGCACTAATACCTGGGTGCGGCTGATTTCCCGGGTATCGATAACCCGTACCGGAAGGATGTTGAGGATGCTGGTATCGGCGTGGGCGCGGATGGAGAGGCTCACATCCCGGGCCTGGATCTGTACCCGGGCATGCCGGCCCACCGGCAGATCCTCTCGGGGTACGGCGACCCGGTTGCCCTGCAGGGAGATCCAGGTCAGGTGGTAGCTGTGGTCATGGGAGCTGACATAGCCCTCCAGCAGTGCGGAGGCGTCGTCATAGCCGGCCAGGGGAAGGTCGAGCCGGGTCAATAGGGGTGCAGCCTCCCCCTGGGCCGCGACACGTCCCTGCTCCAACACCACCATATGGTCGGCCAACCTGGCCACCTCGTTGGGGTCGTGGGAGACATACAGGGAGGGGATGGCGAACTCGTCGTGGAGCCGTTCCAGATAGGGGAGGATTACCTGCTTGGCCGCATGGTCGAGGGCCGAGAGGGGCTCGTCCATCAGCAACAGACGCGGACTCGTGAGCAGGGCGCGGGCGATGGCGACCCGCTGGCGCTCACCACCGGATAACCGGGGGGTCGCCCTTTTTAAAAGGGCTGAAATACCGAGCAGCTCCACCACATCCTGAAAGGGAATCTGTCGCTCTGCTGCGGGGACCCGGCGCATACCGTATTCCATATTGTCCTGCACCGAGAGATGGGGAAAGAGACTCGCCTCCTGGAAAACGTAACCGATGGGACGGCGGTGAATTGGCAGGAAGTGGTCCGGGTCCTGCCATACCTCGCCATTGACCCTGATCAGTCCCTGTTGGGTACGTTCGAGACCGGCCACAGCACGCAGGACACTGGTCTTGCCCGAACCGGAGCTACCGAACAGGGCCGTGACACCCTGAGCCGGTGCGGTGAAGGCCACATCCAGCTCGAAATCACCCATGCGGTGCTTCAGCCTGACCTCGATACCGCTCAAGGTTGATGGCTCCGAGTGATGCGGCCGTTGACCAGGTAGAGGGTCATCAACACCAGGAAGGCGAAGGCAAGCATGCCGGCAGCCAGCAGGTGGGCCTGGCCATACTCCAGGGTCTCGACATGGTCGTAGATCGCCACCGACAACACCCGGGTCTCACCGGGGATATTGCCGCCGATCATCAGCACCACCCCGAATTCACCCACGGTGTGGGCGAAACAGAGCACCGCAGCGGTCAGAAATCCTGGTCGCGCCAGGGGAATCACCACGGTCATAAAGCGGTCCCAGGGTGAGGCTCGCAGGGTGGCGGCAACCTCTGCCGGGCGAGGTCCCAGAGACTCAAACGCATTCTGCAGCGGCTGCACCACAAAGGGCAGCGAGTAGAGCACAGAGGCGAAAACGAGTCCGCCGAAGGTAAAGGGCAAGGTGCCGATACCAAGGGCCTGGGTCAGCCGACCCACCGGCCCGTCCGGGGCAAGCATTATCAACAGATAGAAGCCGAGCACGGTGGGTGGCAATACCAGGGGCAGCGCGACCACCGCTGACAGGGCCTGCTTGTACCAGGCGTGAGTACGCGCCAACCACCAGGCGATGGGGGTGCCGATGATCAGCAGCACCAGGGTGGTGGTGCTGGCCAGCTTGAGGGTCAGCCAGACGGGTTGCCAGTCGAAATCCATGAAAATGCTCCGCATGTATGAGAGTTGTTTGTTTTACTCCACACCATAACCATATCGCTCGATCACTTCACGTGCGACATCGCTTTTGAGGAATTCGAGATAAGCGGTGGCCGCTGGATTTGCTTCACCCTTTTTCAACAACACCGCCGCCTGGGCGATGGGGCTGTAGTATTCCGCTGGAATCTCCCACAATGTACCCGCTTCCCCTTTCCACGTCTTGATCTGGGCCAAGGCGACAAAACCCAGCTCCGCATTGCCTGTGGCGGTGAACTGAAATGCCTGGGCAATGGATTCACCCCGTACCAGTTTGGCTGTGAGTGATGGCAGCACTCCCAGCTGATGCATCACCTGCTGGGCTGCCAGGCCATAGGGGGCGGTCTTGGGATTGGCCAGGGCAAGATGATCGAAATCACCCTGCCTGAGAAACCCCTCAGCATCATTGAAAAGACCCGGTTTTACACTCCACAACACCAGCTTGCCCTTGGCGTAGATAAATCGAGTACCGGGTACCGCCATACCCTCCTCCTCGGCCTTGATCGGCCGTTGGGTGTCCGCCGCCAGGAACAGTTCGAAGGGAGCGCCATGCTCGATCTGGGAATAGAGTTTGCCTGTGGAGCCGTAGCTGATACGGGTGGTATGACCGCTGACCCGTTCAAACAAGGGAGCGATCTCGCGGCTGGCATCGATGAAGTTGGCCGCGACGGCGATCAACACCTCTTCGGCCTCCACTCGGGGCTGGGCGAATACAATGCATGCGGCAATGATGTAGTAGTTTGTTACTTTCATGAAGCCTATCTTTATCATGAACACCATCATACAGTTAAGCTTAACAACGCTGCTAAACTCTAAGTGAAACTCATCTTATGCAATCGGAGTGCCATGAATGTTTAATTATAATTTCAATGGGTTGCACGGATCAGACAGGATGTTGTGTAGCGTGGATCACAACATTTGTCATTAGGCTCACAATGAGCTTCCCGGGGTTGTTATAGGCTTTATGAGACCAAATCCCATCCCCCGGCAGGGCCTTCAAGATTGAAGTTCGCTGGATGAAGTCAATTTACTCATACAAGGGTAGCCGTAGTGTGACCTCCAATCCCCCCTCCGGGTGATTTCTCGCTAAGGCATCACCGCCATGAATCTGCATGGCGCGTCTTGCGATGGCCAAACCAAGGCCGAAACCTCCACTATCTCGCTCTCGCGCATCGGCGGTGCGGGTGAAGGGATCGAACATGGACTCCAGTTGAGAGTCGTCGACACCGGGTCCAAAATCCCTCACTCGAATCAAGCAATCATTTTTCTCACTGGTCAACGAAACCTGGATGGCTTGGCCCGGTGGAGTATGGCGGATGGCATTCCTTACCACATTCTCCACCGCGGAGCGCAGCAGCACCGCGTCACCCTCCAGGGTCACCGCCTCGCTGCTGACACTCACCCCTTTCTGCTGCGCCTGGGCCTCGAACTCGGCATCGGTCACCACCTTCTCCAACAACCCATGGAGGTCCAGGCGTTGCCTTTCCAGCCCGGCCTGCCCCGACTCCAGGCGGGCCAGGGAGAGGAGCTCGGTGACCAGACGTTCCAGTTCGTCTGCCTCCTGTTCGATGCGGCCCAGGGCCTTTGTACGGTCCTCCTCCCTCTCCGCCAGCTCCAGGGCGACCCGCAGCCGCGCCAGGGGAGAACGCAGCTCGTGAGAGACATCCCGCACCAACTGACGCTGACTCTGCAGCAGGTCGTTGAGCCGCTCCGCCATCAGGTTGAAATCGCCCCCCAGGGCGCTGATCTCATCCCTCCCCTTGAGCTCGACCCGGCCGCTCAGATCCCCTTCGGCCATGCGTTGGGCCGCCTGCCTTAATGGGCGCACCTGTCGGGTCAACATCCTTGCAAGCAACAGGCTGACCAGGGCGAAGATAAGGATCGCCAACAGCCCGCGCGCCCATATCGGCATGCCATGAAGCCTGCCGAGATCGATAATCGTGAGCAGAAAGCGTTTTGGCGCCACCTCGGGCAATTCCACAACGAGCATCAGATGTCCCGGGCGAATGCGCTCTACCCCCGGACTGATCGCCCGCGGCAGTATCTGTTTGAGATGGGGAGGCAGCGGTCGGCGTCTCAGCGACTCGCCCCCCTCGTCGACCAGCACCAGCCGGTGCCGCTTGGGTTGACGATGCAGCCATCGATGCAGCGCCTTGTCACCCCCGTCCCGCCACAACACCGCCGCCGTCTCCGCCTGGGCCTGCATCACCGCCTCTACCTGTTCCACCACCTCGCCACCGTAGTGGCGCTGGATCAGAAAGAAGGAGAGGGCCAGCAGCAGGCTCGCCAGCCAGAAGGAGAGAAAGATACGCAGAAACAGGCTCACTCGCTCACCAGATATTGGTAGCCGGCGCCGCGCACCGTCTTGATACGCGGGGAACCGTCCGGCAGGGGGCCAAGCTTCTTGCGGATCTGGGCCATGTGGGTTTCGATGCGGCGATCGTAGGCCTGTAATGCCCGCCCCAGGCCCTGCTTGGCCAGGATCTCCTTGGAGACCAGATCACCGGCATGCTCAAGCAACAACACCAGCAGATTGAACTCGGCGCCGGTCAGTTCCACATCACGATCACCCACCCGCACCCGCCGGTTCTGCTTGTCGTAATCGAGATCGCCGACCCGCTGCTCTGTCTCCACTGTGGTTTGCTCTAGCTTGCGGCGAAACAGATTACGCAACCGCGCCACCAGCACCCGGGGGCTACAGGGTTTGGCCACATAATCATCTGCCCCCAGCTCCAACCCGAGCACGGTATCGGTATCATCACCCCGGGCGGTCAACATCAGCACCGGTACGGCACTCTCTGCCTGTATCTGCCGCAACACATCGAAGCCGTTCATGCCGGGTAGCATGACATCCAGCACGATCGCATCCCAATCATGGGCAACGGCGCGGGAAACCCCCTCCGGACCGCTATGCGCACTCTCCACGGCAAAACCCTCACCCACCAGATACTCGGTAAGCAATTCGCACAGGGCCACGTCGTCATCGATCAGCAGTATCTTTTTCATTGCACCATCTATTCTGACTTGTTTAACGCCTGGCTCCCAGCGTTTGAAAGGCCGGATTTGCACTTCTTTGCACTCGCTTGCATAACTTACCACTCCATTGACGCTTTAGCTCATATGCTTGCCGCACAGGTTATTCACCGGAGCTGAAGCATGAACTTCAAGAGACTCAAACCCACCCTTTTCAAACTTCATCGCTGGATAGGTATCGGACTGGCGCCGCTGTTTCTGCTGATTGCCCTGTCGGGTGCCGTGCTGGCGTTTAAACCGATAGTGCAGCAATCGGTACCGGACAGCTTGAATGCTGCCCCCGCAGCCCAAGTCATCAAACTCCTGGAGCGCATCGATCCCGAAGGCGATGAGGTGGATGCCATCTCCATCGACATGGCAACCAACCAGGCAGATGTACGTTCACAGGATCCGCAGATCGCAGGGCGATATGATTTGAGTAGTGGTGTATGCGCCTGTGGCAACGATGCACCAATCCGATTCAATCTCTTCGAATTCGCTGAGCATCTACACAAGGAGCTGTTGTTTGGCGCCGATATCCTGATTCAGATCGCCAGCTATCTGATGATACTGATGATGCTCATGGCACTGCTACTGCCATGGCCGCGTCTGCGCAATAACCTGATGGGTTGGCATCGAGGCGTCGGCTGGTTCTTGTTGCCGATGGTGCTGATATTACCCTTGACCGGGGTATTGATGAGCCTGCATGTGGGCATGCCTGAACTACCGAGTATGAGCCAGCCAGATAGCCGCCTGCCACTGGCCGACGTATTGAGTCGTGCACAACAAACCCAAGGGCTGGACAGCCTGAACATGGTACGACGCCTCCGAGGCGGCAGTGTGCTCGTCAGCACATATGACAAAGGGGATAAACAGCTACTGATTCTAACCGATCACTCCGTCACCCCCATAAATCCCCAGGAGAATCTTGTCAAAACCCTGCATGAGGGCACCTGGGCCGGCCCTCTGAGTGGCACCATCAATCTGTTGGGCGCTTCGGCATTGAGCCTGCTGATCCTGAGTGGGTCCATCTCCTGGCTGAGACGCCGGCGGCGCATGAGAGAGCGTGCATTGTTGACTCCTGCCTGAATGATTCAGGCACGGATAAATTCACACCCTAGGCATTAGGTCACTTTGTAATTCTTTGCCAAAGCTGACAGAACCTGACCCAACTTGATGCAAGGAAAACTTAAAATTTAAACAGCTGCCATGGTGCAGTATTCAGCAACAACATTGGAGACTAAAGATGAAACCCACATATCAACGGATTGCGATTATCAGCCTTTCCACCCTGCTTTTCACCAGCGCCGGTGCCGCCATGGCCTTTGGTGGTCCCAAAGGTCACGGTGGTTGCGATCGGGGTGGCAAACATGGACCGATGGCTGCCCTGACACAGCTTGACGACCTGAGCACAGAACAGAAGCAGGTTTTGAAGGATATTCGCAAGGCCACACGTGACGCCATGCGGGACTTACGCGATGCGATGCAGGATAACCGCACCGACCTGCGCGATGCGATGATTGACAATGCAGACATGGCCAGTATCCGTAGCCTGGCGGAAAAACAGGGTGACCAGGTTACCCGCATGATCGTGCTGCGTGCAGAGGTGCGCAACAAGATAAACAGCGTACTAACCGAGGAACAGCGTGAACAACTGCAGGATCTTCGCTGGTCAAAGAAGGGATTCGGTCCCGGCCGAAAAGGTTTCTGAGCCCATACCATAAACGGCAGGCCCGATCCGGGCCTGCTCGCTCTTTACTGGCAGGCGGGGTTATGCATCATTCAGCCGGGTAGGCCTGCTCCAACTGGCGATAGACTTCATCGCTGAAGCCCGAACTGCTGGCATCGAGGTTGGCTAGAATATCCGCCAGATGTTCGTTGTCCTCGCGCCCGTTCCAAAGCTTGATATAGCTACCCTCCTTGTAACCGTGATCCTGGCGGAAAAAGTTGAGCACATTCTTTCCCACATAGGTCTTGAAGAGCTCATCGAAACCCAGCTCGGCTGCCTGCATCACTGCGGCAAAATGGCTGATGTCGGCTGACTGGGTCTGGATACTGGCCATTGCCAGCTGTTCGATGGAGGTCCTGAAATCCACCGCTTCAGAGGGTTCACCCAATCCCTTCATAGCCAACTCAGCCGCCTCCTCGAGGGTGGTGTTATGCAGGATCAGGTCGCTCAGGGCAAAGTGCCAGATGTCGACGATCTCCAGGTGGACCTGTTGCATATCGGGTTTTTGGTGTTTCCACCACTTCCAGCCGTAGTGGTCGAGCATTTCAGCGCACTCGGTCCAGATCGCCCGATACCAGGGATAGCCCGCATCCCGCCAGTCGTCATTCACCTTACGGTTCATGGCATCCTGCAGTTCGAGCATGGTTAGGATTTTCTGTTTCATATTGATCTTCTTTTCGTTGAGCAGTTCGTCGAGCAGGATCACCGCCGTCTCCACATATAGGGGGCAGCGGGTTTTAAACAGATCCAGCGCTTTAGCCTGCCGGTACTCTTCGGGGACACTCAGATCCTTCTCCAGCAGCTCCCTGCAGCGGCTGCTGCCGTGGCGTTCGATAAAACGCTCCTGAAGCTGTCGGGTTGCCACATAGGTCGCCTCCTTGGCATCACTCTCCTCCATTCTCTCGGGACCCAGTTCCAGACCCAATACCAGCGCAGCGCCGGTGAGGGTACCACAAACATCCCCCATACGACCCACTCCGCCGCCAAGACCGGATGCGATACGCATAGCCAGCCCCTCATCGAGGGCGTAACGCTTGGCATAGGTTGTCAACACCGCCTGTGAGCAGTTGCAGCCATCACAGAAACGCTCGACGGCTGCCTGGGAGCTGGCCGCCCCCTGGCTGGGTCGATAGTGGTTTGATTGTTCCTCTGACATCATGCTGCTCGTGGTTGAAAGTGTGGTAACGCTGAACCAGATCTCAGCCAAGGTCAAGTCCAACCTGGCGAACACATTGGCATATCACAGGATCACCTCGATTTGGATGCTGGCTTGCGGCAGCAGGCTCAGTCCGGCAGGAGCAGCGTGCTGCCCCTGGTGTTACGTGACTCCAGGGCCTGGTGGGCCTGCGCTGCCTCCCTGAGCGGATATTCCTGGGCGATCTCAAGCTTGATCTCTCCCCCCAGGACCATATCGAAGAGTGCCCTTGAACTCTGCAGCAATTGCTCCCTGGTTCTGGTGTAGTCGAAGAGTGTAGGGCGGGTCAGATAGAGAGAGCCCATGGTGCTCAGCTGTGTGACATCGAAAGGCGGCACCTTACCCGAAGCCTGGCCGAAGGAGACCAGGGTGCCCAGGGGTGCGAGCACCGACAGTGAGGCCTCAAAGGTATCTTTTCCCACCGAGTCATAGACCACCGGTACACCTGCGCCAGTGGTGATTGCCTTGACTTGCTCCACGACATCCTGGTTACGGTAGTTAATGATATGGTGGCATCCGAGTGCGCGCACCACATCCGCTTTCTCCTCACTGCTGACTGTAGCGATGACTTCGGCACCGAGTGCCACCGCCCACTGACAGAGCAGCTGACCGACGCCGCCAGCCGCCGCGTGGACTAGAATGGTCTCCCCCGCCTGCACCGGGTAAGTCCGGCGGATCAGGTACTCGGCTGTCATACCCTTGAGCATCATGGCCGCGGCCTGTTTTTCACTGATACCCTCAGGCAGTTTGATCAAACGTTCCGCTGGGAAATTTCTAGACTCTGTATAGGCACCCAGGGGACCACCCGCATAGGCCACCCGATCCCCGGGTGAAAATCCCTCGACCCCCTCTCCCACTGACTCTATGGTACCGGCCGCCTCAAGGCCTGGGACAAAGGGCAGGCTCCCGCCAGGATAGAGACCGGTTCGATGATAGATATCGATGAAATTAAGCCCAACGGCACTATGTTTGATGCGCACCTCACCGGGAGTGGGCTCGACAAGTGGAAGCTCTTGCCACTGCAAAACTTCACTACCACCACAGTCGTGAACCATCAGCGCATGATTCATTGTGATCTCCTCACTTAGTCATTTCTTAGTTTAAAACAAAAACGAATTACTATTTAACAAGTAATGTTTATTGTGACCATCAAGCTACGCGCCTCCCATGCCTATGCATGCATTAGCAATAAAGTTTCTCACACACCATTTGCCATATCAGTAAAGAAATCAATAAGCAACTCTCATTTATATGGTGTTGAACTTGTGATGAGTGTCTATCTATACCGTAAAGTGAAGAGCTATGATACTGAACGCTATTGGATTGCACCTAATATTCAAAGGCGCTATTAACTGGCAATGCCAGATAACTGTTAATTTCAGGCTGGAATGTTGCAATGGAAATACTACCCAAGAGGATCTATGAGATCCTCAAAGATAAAGGCGTCTCTTCAATACTACATGCAAACAGTGTTGAAAATTCATCTCTTTTTCTTAGAAATCGATGCTTGATGTCACGCGAATATATCGAAAAACTTGGCGTACAAAAGACCACACCAAAATCGAGCCACAGCGGCAATAATTATAGTATCCGGAATGATATATTTGCCGATTCCATAGACATACATAAAAGTGCCAACAGCGCACATGAACATGGTCCTGTGCTTTTAGAACTTGATATTGAAATCATCAGAAACACATTTACAGGAAAGGTTTGGGTTACAAAAAGCAATCCCATGAAATGGGACAGTAATACCCACCATGAAAGAAAATGGTTTGTCTCAGCCAACGACTTGGCCCACAACTTCTCATACGGAAGCTTTGATCACATGGTGGTATTTCGCCATTGCGCAGGAAAATTACCACTTCTCAGTCATCTTAACAGGATTATACTCGATGACCCGAAACTACATACAGATCAACACCAGGTGGATTATTTCAGTATGGCATACGGTGCGCTAAAACTTGCGATGAGAGAAGGCGGTTTTGACGTTCCAATCGAAAAGAGAGCGTGCAACAAGGGCTGTGAATGTTTGAATAACTATAAAGAGGGGATTATAGACCCAGACAAAATGTTCAATCTGTAAGAGTGTGGGACCGGATTGGGATGCAACGACCTCTCCCTGCATCGATATACTTCACCCCCGGGCCACCCAGCACGGGTGACCAAAGCATACATCATCGATCACACGGCCGCACATTACTTACTCTTAAGGCAGGTGCCTTTTGTGCTGTAGCATTTCTGCGAAATCATCAGGTGATACAGACTTGCTAAAATACCATCCCTGCACAAAATCACAGCCTTCCTGTCTAAGAAACTCCAACTGCTCAGCCGACTCTACTCCCTCAGCCACAACCCTGACACCCAATCCCTTCGCCATACGTAAGGTTGCGATGATTAATTCGCGATCGCTTGGATCTTCTATAATATCTCGCACGAAAACACGATCGATCTTCAAAGTATCGAAATGGTAGTCTCTTAAATAACTGAGCGATGAATAGCCGGTGCCAAAATCATCCATCGAGATACTCACACCTAGTTCATGCAGTTTGGTTATGATTTGGGCCGCACCCACCTCATCACCAAGCAGCATGCCTTCGGTGATCTCCAGTTCGATTTGATTACCAGTAACACCCGCACGTTTCATGGCACGTCCAAGCAGATCGACGAAACCCACTTTTCTGAACTGACGGGGTGATACGTTCAAGGCCATGCGAAAGTCTTCATCGATCCAACGTTCCCAATGCTTCAGGTAGGTCAATGCAGTATCGATCACCCATTCACCGATTGTGATTATCATGCCAGTCTGTTCAGCAATTTCAATAAACTCGGTGGTAGATACCCGACCCAGGATTTCGTTATGCCACCTCAATAGGGCTTCAACACCAATAATCTTGTCGCTGGACAATTCAACCATCGGCTGAAACTCGATATATAACTCATTACGCTGAAGGGCCATGCGTAACTGCTCCTCCATCTGCAGACGATGGGCCACATGTCGATTCATCGATTCAGTAAAGTAATGAAAGGTATTTCCGCCCATTGCCTTCGAATGGTACATCGCCGTATCAGCATTGCGCAGCAACAGCAGCGGTTTATCTCCGTGGTCAGGGTAGATCGAGATACCCATGCTTGCGGTCAGCATTACCTGCCTATTCATGACCAAAAAAATCTCCTGGAAGGTCTCAAGGATTTTCTCGGCTACAGGACGTATCGCTTCTGCATCTGCATTTTCTTGGATCAGAACAACAAACTCATCACCCCCCAAGCGAGCAACAGTGTCCGAACTGCGAATAGTCTGTTCAAGTCGAGTCGCAGCCATTCTCAGAACCTGATCACCCACCTCGTGTCCAAGGGCATCGTTTATCTTTTTGAAATCGTCCAGATCCAGAAACAGCAGGGCTGTAGTTTCGCCTTTGCGTGCTGCCAGATTAATATTCTGTTGCAGACGATCCAACGCCAGAAAACGGTTTGGCAGACCGGTCAACGCGTCGTAATGTGCCTGGTAGAGCAGCTGCTCCTGCTGCAACCTTCGTTGGGTAATATCGGTAAACAGGGTGATCGAGCCCTTGTATCCCTGTTCTCTGCTTAAAATCGGTGATGCAGAGGCGAGCGTCCACAAATTTTTACCATCTATGCGGCGAAGCCTTCTCTCGCTGACATCGGTTTCACCATGATGTAATATCGATTCTATCTCCTGGTGACTCTCCGTATCCTCCGCAAACAGAAAATCCGACATCTTTCGGCCCAGCATTTCCTGTACGCTATAACCCAGCATCTCCGCCATAGATGAGTTGACGAATGTGGTGATGTTGTCGCTGTCGACAACCCAGACCCCCTCACTTGCCGTATCCACGATGAGCCGGTAACGCTCCTCACTGTGCCGCAACTCCTCCTCAGCCATCTTCTGATCAGTGATATCATGAGCGATGCCGATCACACTCACCACCCGGTCATGTTCATCCTTTTCGGGAATATACAGTACACTGTAGCTGCGTCTGCCTTCCCCCGTCTGCCATTCGGTCTCCAAACGGTTAGCAATCCCCTCGTCGAAGGTGCGCCTGATAATTGTTGTGAGCATGGCATTTTCCGGGTCACTACTGGGCCCGTTGGAAGTCAGTAACGTGCCAACAGCCTCTTCTGCACTCAGGTTGAAGGTTTTCAGAGACGTCTGATTTAGCAGAAGCACGCGTCCATCGCGGTCAAAACGCGCGATACAATCAGGGAGGTTATCGAACAGGGTATGAAACTGCAGTTCAGCCTCTTTGAGCTTTCCCTCGCTCTCTTTCAGATCACGAAGGATCAGCATGCTGGTCAAACCATCAGACAGGCGTAAACCGATTTCATTCAGCAGGCGCTCTTCACTGGCGCTCCATTTCCGTACCGAGGAACATTGATGGATACCGAACTGCCAGGGCTTGCCGATCTTCGGATAGATCACCATAGACATGAAGGACTTCACCTGAAACTGCGTCTCCACCTCTGGCGGGATGATCCGGATTGTTTCAGGACCAAATTGAATCGGACCATCGCTGGCAAGCATGTGTAGGAAGGAGTCTGCAACTTCAGGCGTCATCTCGATCTCGAGCCCCAGCGCCTGCGCCCCAGGGTAGGCTGGCCGGGTTCGCTCCATTGGCACCTGCCAGGTGGCGGCATCGGGATCACAGGGGTGGAGCAGAAAGGTACGGTCGCAGTTGAATATATCTAGAACCAAATCGAGCACATCGCTCATCATCTGTTTCAGATCCGACGCCTGCTGGATAGTGCGATTGATCCTGTCCATGTTCTTGAAAAAACAAAGATTCGACAGACGTTCGCCTTCGGAATCAGCCTTGTCTGTGATATCCCTGACATTTCCCATCAAACGCACAATATGACTCTCCACATCGCAAATAGGCGTTATTTGCGCCAGCAGGCTACGTCCACCAACGATGATAGGAATCCAGGAGGATAGGTTGTACGCATCGTTTTCCTGAAAATTTTCCCGGAGCTGCTGGAAAAATTGTTGCGAAGCCCCGTCTTTCCCGGCTACATCGCCAGCAGCCGAGGCCGATGGTTCACTGCACCGCTGCATCAACTGAAACCAGGCCGGATTGGCATCTAATAGATCGATACCGCCATGCGCAGTCACCTCGGCAGTAAAGGCTGGTTCTGTCTGATTACCTGGCAAATAATCCCACGGAAACTCCATTCCGTTATTGCCTATGATATTCACATGAGTCATATCTGCTGCCTGACATATTGGCATAGAAAACATGGTCCACGAGATCCATCTTGAGTGGACATTACCCTAAGGCCTGTTAACACTAATCCAATGCGCCCCGCAGGAAGTGCCCTTGGGGTGCACTCTGCTGGGACTGTTTTTGCGCCCAGCAAGGCAGAATGAGCGTGGTGTAGCCCGGCTACATGAGCGAATGATAACGCCGCTGGGCGCAAAAACAGCCCCAGCCCTTCATAATTTAACTATATGTCCGATCAATGGTTTATGAAAGAGGGCTAATATGTGATCTACCGGGTTTGATCATCTCTCGACCGGTAATCCCTCCAGCAGCCACTCCGGAAGCCCCCCTTCCAAACGGTACGCCGTCAATCCTTTCAGTCTCAGTTTGGCCACCGCATCAAAGGCCAATACACAATGGGGACCGCGACAGTAGGCGACGATTTCACGTTCTGGATCCAAACTGTCAAGATGTGCTTCAAGCTCGTTAATCGGGATGTTGATGGCTCCGGGCAGATGCCCCGATTGGTACTCCTCCCTGGGGCGAACATCCAGCACGGTTACCAGGCCCTGTTTCACACGCTCGAGCAGTTCACTGGCCGGTATGGGCTCCAGGCCGTCTTTGACCTTCAGATAGTCATCCACAAGACGGTCCACTTCCGCCAGGCGGTGTTCCGCCACTTCGCGCAATGCTGCGAGCAGGGATGAAACATCCATACCACTCAAGCGATAAATGACCTTGTGACCCTCCTTGCGGTTAACCACCAGGCCTGCCTGCCGCAACTGCTGCAGGTGTTGCGAAGTATTCGCCACCGTCAGTCCCGATACCTGCGCCAAGGCATCCACACTGCGTTCGCCCTGCGCCAGAAATTCCAACAATTCCAAACGGTAACCGTTACTCATCGCCTTAGCGACCCGGGCAAACTCATTGAACAGATCGTGTTTGAAATGCGTACTTGACATATTGGCCCCAATGAACTTCAATAATTCAAGAGATCTATTGAATTATGGATATTTAAAAAATTATAGCAGAAATGGCATTGGAGGATAGATGGTCATGAATTGGAACGACTGGGTCCTTGGCAACGAACTCCCCATCCGTTTGAGCTTCTTTTTCGGTATATTCGCCCTCATAGCCCTGTGGGAGGTCTTCTCACCCCGTCGTCAGCTGACTGATTCCAAAGGGGCTCGCTGGATTAACAATCTCGGCCTTATCGCACTCAACTCTGTGGTTCTGCGCCTACTCTTCCCAGCAGCTGCAGTGGGTATGGCGGTAGTTGCCCAGGAACAGGGTTGGGGAGTGCTCAACCACTACGCGCTACCACTTCCGCTGGCAGCGATCATGGCGGTGGTGGCAATGGATTTCGTCATCTACCTGCAGCATGTGATGGTCCATGCCGTTCCCCTGCTCTGGCGCTTGCACCGGGTCCACCATGCCGACCTTGATTACGATGTCACAACCGGTGCCCGCTTTCACACCATTGAGATCATCCTCTCCATGCTGATTAAAATGGCCACCATTACACTGCTGGGGCCGCCGGTGGTAGCAGTAGTGATTTTTGAGGTTTTGCTGAATGCCACCGCCATGTTCAATCACGGTAATATCTCGATACCGGAAAAGATCGACCGGGTGTTGCGCCTGTTTGTAGTCACACCCGACATGCACCGGGTTCACCATTCGATCCATGCCCCCTTGGCCAACTCCAACTTCGGTTTCAATCTACCCTGGTGGGATCGCCTGTTCGGTACCTATGTGGCGCAACCCCCCGAAGGACATGTGGCGATGGAGATCGGCGTGAATGAGTTTCGCGATCCACAAAAGGTGGATCGACTGCCGGGTATGCTGATGCTTCCGTTCGTACGCCAACCGGGTGAATACACCATCAACCGGCGCTGGTGAACAATATGAATATGCTCAATATATTGATCGACCCCCTAATCAGCACCTAGCGCAGCTATAATGGACCGCGCCAGGTCAAGGCACTTGGGAGCAAAGATGCCTCATCTCAAGCAGCTGTATCGGTTGCAATGCTCTGCCGTTCAAACTCCATATACTGTTTAGTCAGCTCAGCCATCACTCTATAGAAGGGTATTTCAGCCTGATCCAAGACTGCATCACAGAAAGAATTCACCCAACACAGGAGATGTTGTTCTAGAAACTTATGCTGCACTAGCTGACATTGTTCTGCACTCTCTCGGTCTTCCTGCAGCCACTTGTCGGCTTCCCACTCTGTCAGTTTCTGCATAAACTCAAGTTCAACACTGATATGATCAGGAAGACCGGTAAAGTTTTTCCCATATTCGAGACCGGTGGCCTGGATAAATTTTTTCACTTCGACAGTCTTTACACCCCATAGGCCACCCATTTCACCATCTGCCTCGTTAAAGATAGACTCATGGGCAGAGATATGTTGACCAGGACCGATGAACAGGCGGGCATACTCTATTGCCAACTCCTCAACCACCTCAGATTCACGGTCGTTATAGAACCGCTCACCTAATTCAACACCCAAGCCGGTGAAGGTACCCAACAAACTGTCACTCCTCATTCTCTTGATCAGGTCCTGACTGGGCTCGCGTCGAAAAACCGTACTCAATAGCCCATATATATCACTTCTTGATCTGGCACTATCAACCAAGTCTTTTCTGTCAATTCCCATATCAATCCTCCTGCTACAATCAACCATTCGTCGCGATTCAGCAGCCCCTCATTACGGGGCTGCCGATGCTTTCTATGAATCTATACCTTGGCGACTTTTACCACTGTATCCATCCACCGTTGTCCGCCACTAATCGGGTCGGAACTGTTCGGAATGATTGAATTGGGATGTATTCCATGCTTGTCCCACCACATATTCTTGGCATCCGGATCTGCGCTTGCACCCCCGGGTGTGGGAGAACTTTTACCCGATCCGTAGATACCTGAATGCTGACGTCCCAAGTGGTGTGAAATGGCGATGATACCGGGGATGATTCCCTCGGTAACATGGGCCGTGGTGGTTATCTCACCAAGCTCACTGGCCACCTTGATGCGGTCACCATCCTTGATGCCACGAGCAGCAGCAGTCTTGCTATTTATCCAAGCTGGATTGTCGTGCTTGATCTCAGTGAGCCACTTGCAATGCGATGTGCGAGAGTGGGTATGCACGGCCACCTTGTAGGTAGTCAAATGCAAATCATCCTTACCCATCTTCTGATGCTCGGGTATCGGCGTATAAGTTGGGAACGGCGGGAATCCCTTTGCCGCAAAGTTGTCTGAGTAGAAGTCGAGCAATCCGGACTTTACAAAAGATGTATTGGGTGGATAGGCCTTGCGTGGCGTTCCAGCAATATTCTGAGCAACATAGGCATCCTTAGCCCCCTCGACTCCCAGGAATCCTTTACTCCTGGCCTCGGCCTCGCTGACCCCCGCCTGCTTGTAATTCCAGTAGACACCTGTCTTCTCATCGAGAATCACACCATCGCCGGAGACATCAACCTTGGCTTCATAGAAACCAAAATTCGGCTTGGCGTTCTTATCGTGCCAGACACCCTGTTTCTTCATGTACTCGAAGCCACCGGCCTCCTTGACTCCCGGTGTCAATTCACAGGACTTACGCACATACTCCTCCTTGCTCGAATAGGCCAGTTCGATACCCAACCGCTTCGCCAATCCGGCGAAAATCTCACCCTGATCCCGCGCCTCACCCAGCGGCTTGATAAGGGGTTGTCGGATGTAGTACTCGGCAACTCCGGTCGGAGATACCATATCTTCAGTATCCCAGCGTTCCAGATAGGTGACATCCGGCAGGATAAGGTCGGCGTATTGTGAAGTCTCGTCATAAACGATATTTGAATTCACATAGAACGGAATCAAGCTCTCATCCTTCAAGATCGCTTCAGCCTCGTTGTTGTTTCCATTTATAAAGGCCTGATTGTTACAGCTCGACCAGTAAACCTTGGGTCTGCCATTTTGCCCATCCTTGATCATCGGAAGGTTTTGCTGGCTGCATTGGTGAGTTGGAAAAGCCGCTTCACCAGGAAAACCATTCACGATATCCAGACCTTTTTGTACTTTGGCCTTGGGTGAATGGGGTGCCTTCCAACCGGCGCCTACGCCCATTACCCGCCCACCTTTTCTATCCAGGTTATTGGTTATCGCCGACAGCAACATCGCAGCGCGCTCCTGATCCGCGCCGTGATAATGCATAACAGTGCCACGATAACCAATCAAACAAGCTGACTTGGCCTTGGCATAGCCGCGTGCAATCTGCCTGATCTTATCGGCCGGAACACCGCTTTCCTTTGCCGCAAACTCCGGCGTGAACTTTTCGACATGCTTTTTAATAGCCGCGATCTTTTCATCATCAGTGGCATGATAATCCGGCGATACACGCATATATTTAAGATGATCCCTGCGGAACAATTTTTCGTTCATTATTACGTTGACCATGGCAAGCATCACAAGACCGTCCTTGCCAACGTTGATGGGAATCCACTCGGTTGATTTGGCAGCCGTGTTGGAAAGACGCACATCAAAGGTGTAGAGGGGGACGTTGCGGTCAACCATTGCCCTAATCAGACGTTGCGAAGTTGGTATGTGGTTGGTATGGGTCTCGAACTGGTTTGAACCAAAATTCACCACGAAATCTGTATGATCGTAATCCCAGTTATCGTACATCCCGCCCCATAAGCTCTCCTGACCAACCCATTTTGGTCCTTCACAGACCGATGTATGGGTGCCAATGGTGTGCGAACCGAAGGCATCCATGAAATCGTGCATGATCGAGGACTGACTACCCTTGTGGCGGCCATACTGGTACATGAACAGTTCCGGTGTGCCGGCATCAAGCAGCGGTTTGAGCTTGGATGCCATAAGATCCAGTGCCTCATCCCAGGAGACTCTCTTCCACTTATGTTCACCACGCTTACCCACACGCAGCATTGGATAGAGAATACGATCCGGGAAATAGACATGATTGACGCCGGCCTGTCCCTTGGCGCAAAGCTTGCCAAGGGTACGAATGGAGTCAGGGTGACCCTCCAGTTTTACCACCCGTCCATCTTCAACATAGCCGATCATGGCATCACGGGTAACACACTGCCAACAGGCGGTAGGAATTGCCTGCAACTCCTTCTTGGTGGTTGGTGAGAAATCGCGGCCTCCTGCCTGCAGCTTGATCGATCCGGCCAATGCACCTTGACTGAAACCCAATCCTGCAGCCAATGCACTGCCGCCACCAGCTGCCAATTTGATAAAATTTCGACGATTTAACTTTTTCATATCAATTCCTCTCTAAAAACATGCCGCAAGGGACTAAACAATCTGATCCACAAAGTGGTCCAGTTTTCCCTTCTTCCGCTGTGTATAGAGGGTCTTTAAGATATTATCCGGATCAATATAGAACACATGCGGGTTGGTTCCCTCATCAGCAAGCAGCACATTATCGGGTGTCGCAAGATTGTGCTGTTTCACGAGTTGCGAAACCTGGCTGTTTGGATCGTTAAGATCGCCAAAGATACGCGCACGCCCTTGACAGGTATTGACACATGATGGCTCTACCCCATTGTCGACTCGATGTGCGCACATATCGCACTTGTCGGCTGCCTGCTTGGTTGGATCAGCACCAGCTTTGACAAAGGGATCAAATGAACGAACACCATACGGACAGGCATCAATACATTTGCCACAACCGATGCACTTCTCTTTATCTATCAGGATCAAGCCGTCCGGTCGTTTATAAGTAGCGCCAGTCCGATAACGTATTGTCTTCCCATCAGCAGTCTTGAACTTGACACGCTTGCCAGGGTATTCCGGACAGGCTTTCACACATGGCGGAACAGCATCCTTTTCATTTCCTTCGCAGTGATTACACATCAATGGCAGGAATGCCTTCTTAGTATTTGGATAGCTACCCATGGTCTTCTCTTGGATGACTGCCCTGAACCGGCCAAGCGATACCCTGTTCTCCGATTTACATGCCACCGTACAGGCCCTGCAGCCAATACACCGCCTGAGATCCATGACCATTGCCCAGCGAGGGGCTTTCGATTGCGCCGCCTCAAGCGAAACATTTGGTGTTGCCAGTGCTGCTGCACCAGCGGCTGCGGAACCGACGCCACCTAGAAACTTGCGGCGACTGATTTCCGGTTGTTTCTGATCACTCATACTGTTCTCTCCTCATCCTCCGCGTGTATTGGTAGCGTAATACTGCTAACGCCTCATTCAGTAGTCCTTGTTGCTTCAAGTAGTTCAATCGTGTCTTCGAAATTACCAAAGGCGCCATCAAGAATAGTGATTGCATATTTCTTGTTGTGAACGCCGTTACCGACACGCACTATATTCAACAGCTCTTTGCCCTTGCCCATCATCGACTCTGCCAGGGATAACTGCTCCTCAGTCAAGTTCGCTTCCAATTCTGCAAGCAGATCCAGTGCTTCAGTTTCAACCTCTTCTACATCAGCAACCTCACTGCCGAGCAACTCCTTCCAGTCGCTGAGCATTTGTATATGCTGATCTGTGTGACAGGCAGCGCAGGTATCACCGGATGCAGTTCTTACATCATGCCCCCTGCTCAATGTCTTCTTTAGATGACAAGCCATACAGTTGGTATTGACTTCATACATCAGATGCGGAGTACCTGAAATCTCCTCATCAACAGGCATTCCTGAAAGCAGCAGCTTTTGATATTTATGTTGATCAACGTGGCAGAGTTGGCAATCGTTGCGTACAAAATCGAGATGATCGGTTCTGTTCTTGTGTTCGATCACACTATGGCAATCAAAACAGTCCGCCTTGTCGGGCACATGCTTGTCATGCATCAGTGTCTTGTCTCCTGCAGTGGCCAGCAGGGTTTGACTTCTGTTGTGGCAGGTCAAGCATCCATTCGACACCACATTTCCGGTAACGACCTCTCCCCCGCCCTTCACCACCTCGAAATGGCAGCTCTCACAGGCCACATTCGCTTCCTGTATCGACTGATGTGTTATCGGTTTCTTGGTTGTTGCCTCATCACCGACCTGCAACTGGCTTTGCAAGGATGTTTCAGGGATCGCATGACAGATATCGCAACGGGACGCCCCCTGGTTGAAATCTATGGCTGGTCTGTTTACGAAGGTGATCTTCTGAATATCGCCACCTGTACAACACTCACTCATCTCAGCCTTATCAAGGGTGGGTTTTTCAAGCTTCAAATGGCACAGATAGCAGATCTCCGTGGGGACCTCAAAATGCTTGGCTTCTGATGTTTTAAAGTGGCAGGTATCACAAGTAATCGGGTAGCCATCGAGCGCCTGGTCACTGAAATGGACCTGGTGTTTGAAGCGAACCTTCTCTGTGTACTGTATTTCAATTTGGCCAAGCATTTCCCGATCGTGGCAACCTGCTTGCAGACAGGCGCCATCCGGGATCACCGGGCGTATGGGTAGTGGCGCATTCGGGTTATAGAGATAGGCAGCCAGATGTCGCAATCCCTCATATTTTGCCTTCAGAGAGTGTTTATCACCTGGTAGAAAGTGACAATCTACGCAATCTGCCTGCATCCCATCAGGGTTGTTGCTCTTGTGGTGGTAGTTCGATTTCCAGGCCTCATACTGTTCTGTCATGGTATGGCAACTACCGCCACAAAATGAGGATTGTGCGGTATAGTACTCAACACCACCCCAGGCAGTTAAAAAAAACAGAATTGCCGCAACAAAAAGAATTGCCGCCAATCGCCAGGTAATATTTATCCCGCCGCCACTGTTCATTGCCCAGTCTTCTCCAACTCCAAACTATGGCTAAGTTATTCGGTATGAGAAAAAATGCATTGCTGAACAAAAGGGCAAGAGTCGCGCCATATTTCTATCTACTTGAATTAACAAGATTAATATAATGCTGGTGAGATTAAGGCTAAAACTTGTTACCAGGCGGTAACAAAAACAGAAAAAAGGTAACCAGGAAAAACTAAACTATAAATTTCATACTGTTAGAGTAACTACTCGATATCATTCCGTTACCAATGGGTAACAGAGTGAAAATAGGTGACAGCAACTCACCATATTCTTATTTACCCTGCCGAAACAGTCACTACTATTTGTCATCAGAGCGGCAATAGCGCAACTACATTTATATCAAGATGACGATATCCAGATATATATAGTGGTTTTTTTGCTATCCTTTCCAGGATAGGGCTTTACAAATAGTGACAGTTATAGTCAACGAAAGCTTATGTCACCCACATAGAGTACAAGACACATACTTAATGAAAGTATGGTCGTGACATTTAATCCAAACCTGAATACTGAGTAGCAATCTTTCTTGAGGAACACCAGTGCGTCTGATCTGTTTATTAATGCTTATCTGGATCAATCCTGTTTTTGCCAGCGAAACAGAGCCGCCCATACGCTTTGGTTTAACCGCTGTGGTAGTCACTGAAAATCTCAGGTTTCTAGACCAGTGGAGCCAATATCTAGGTCAGAAGATGAATCGTAAGGTTGAATTTGTGCTGCGGAAATCTTATCAGGATGTGATGGATCTGTTGGATTCAGGTGGTATCGATTTTGCCTGGATATGCGGTTATCCATATGTCCAGATCAGAAAACCTGAATCGCTGCAACTGCTGACCGTACCGATCTACCGAGGCGCACCCCGTTATCACTCTTACATCATTGTTCACCATGACAGCCCAGACCAACACTTCAGCGACCTGAAGGGAAAAATATTTGCCTTCTCAGATCCTGATTCCAATTCAGGATTCCTCTATCCTCTTTCCTTAATGATAGAGAAAGGTGAGAAACCAGAAACATTTTTCCGCCATACTTTTTTTACTTTCAATCATGCTGAGACAGTTCAGGCTGTCTCCGAACAAGTTGCTGATGCCGGAGCCGTCGATTCCTATATATGGGAATATCTAGCCATCTTCAGACCCGACATCACTGAGAAAACCAGAATCATAAAAACTTCACCCAGCTTCGGCTTTCCACCTATTGTTTCCCGTGTAGGTGTAAACGACGCCACTGTCGGTCTGATGAAGAGTACCTTAGAGAGAATGGATGAGGATTCAGCCGGCAAGGCACTCCTGGAAAACCTGAAACTGGACGGCTTTGGTCACTTTTCTGATTCATTGTTCAACGATATCCGCGCTATGGTTTACAAAATCAAACGATCCGATCCTATCTATTCCATGTTACCAACTGACTAAGTATAGAGTTTCGATGCCGATATTCAGCCCAAAATCATGGCCATTGGCTATCAAGCTATCACTTACCATCACAACTGTTGTGGCGGCAGTAGGTTTTATGATCGGCGCAGTGATCGTGGTACAGGACCTGAAACGCTTTCAGGATGAATTAGGTGCCAAGGCCCTTCTGCTATCCGAATTTGTCGCCGTCACCACACCCAAGGTTATGCTGCGCAGTGACTACTGGCAGCTCTATCTTAGCTTGAAGAACATGGCATCCAGAAGATCAGACACAACAGGTGGTCATGAAGTAATCACTGCAATGATACTGGATGCAGATGGCAAGGTTCTGGCACATCTTCATCCCGCGGGTAATAAAATTGGCCTACCGTTTTCACCTGACAACAAGATTGAAGAGAGGCTGTTTAAACAAGCCATGAATACAAGGTCAACCATTGTGCTAAGCAGTGGGGGTTTTTCAAAGACAGGTTTTCAGGAAGGTGTCGTTCCAATCTTCTCTGATCAAAAATATATGGGTGTTGTTCGAGTTCGTTTGTCTGTCGCGCAATTATACGAAAAAGCAAAAGATACCGCGCTGATCGTTCTTGCACTTGTATTCTGCTTCGTTATTATCGGCAGCGTTTTGGGAACAATTGTGTCACGACGCATGGTCAAACCCCTTACCGCAGTCACCCAGGGACTGGAAGCGGTCGGTCGGGGTGAGATGACGGACTTCACACCTATTCCAATCAAGGAGAGGGACGAGATCGGCCGCCTCAGTGTCACCTTTAACCAAATCATGGTTGAATTGGCTGAAAAAAAGATGCTCGAAGAGGAGATCGCAATGAGTGAGAAACTGGTTGCGCTCGGACGTATAACAGCAGGTGTTGCACATGAAGTAAACAACCCCCTTGCTGGGCTTTTGAACTGTATCGATACGTTGCGCAAGCACCCAGACGATAAAAAACTGATTGACCGTTACCTACCGGTCATCGACCTAGGACTGCACAGAATCAAAGATATCGTTCACAGCCTGTTGGTAGGGCTTAAGATTGAAGAGAGTCATGAATCAATAAGCATTCAGGATATTGATAAACTTCATGATCTCATTCAGGCTGAGATTGGAGACAGGAGTATCGATGTGGTCTGGGATAATCGTGCCAACAAGGATCTCCATATTCCTGGAAAAATCGAACAGATCGTCTGCAACCTGCTGAAGAATGCAATAGAAATACTTCCACAGGGAGGAAATGTTGTTTTCTGCATGCATCAGAATGGGGCCCATCTGATCATCGAGGTCAGTGATAACGGTCCAGGAATACCGGCCAACATAAGGAATCAACTTTTTGATCCTTTTTTCACAACCAAGACAAACGGCACAGGGCTGGGGCTCTGGGTCGTGTATCGATTGGTGCAAAGTATGGAAGGTATAATTGAAGTGATGAGTGACGAGAATCAGGGTACAACATTCCACGTTTCCGTACCGATAATTGCAGTCAAGGCAGCCTGATGCAGGGTAAGCTTAACGATATGCAAGACAGGAGTGGTTTCAACGAATATCGCGTACTATTGGTTGAAGATGATGAAATCATGCGGCTGTCACTCGAAGACAGGTTGAACCTGGAACAGATTCCTGTATGTGCGGTGAGTAACATTGCCAGCGCCAGAAAAGCGCTTGAAGAAGGTGATATCGACCTTGTTGTCACGGACATTCGCCTATCCGATGGCACAGGCATTGAACTGTTTAGCGATATTACTCTCCAGTTTCCCGGCATTCCTGTAATCCTCATGACAGCCTACTGTGACGTATCGGATGCTGTTACCCTGGTCAAGGCCGGGGCACTTGATTATCTGGCCAAACCCTTTGATATCAATGACCTTATTGGCAAGATAGAACACCACCTCTCCTGTAGTGCCGACAGGCGATTGACTCACAATCACTCAGACGCCGAAAACAACTTCAAACCTGGTAGTGGATTCCTTGGCAAAAGTTCAGCCATGCGCAAAATTGAACGTCTGGTTGCCCGTCTTGGAGAGAGTGACAGTTCAGTCTTGCTCACGGGTGAATCCGGGGTTGGTAAAGAGGTGATAGCCACCCTGATACACCGCAATAGTCAACGTCGACATGGCCCTATGATCAAGGTCAACTGTGCTGCACTGTCATCCAGCCTGATTGAAAGTGAACTCTTCGGTCATGAAAAGGGGGCCTTCACCGGGGCAACACAACAACGTATCGGTCGCTTTGAACAGGCTCAAGGTGGGACAATCTTTCTCGATGAGATCGCCGAAGTATCACCCGACATACAGATCAAACTACTGCGCATTCTACAGGAACGTGAATTCGAGCGTGTCGGTGGCTCGGAAACAGTCACACTGGATGCCAGGATCATCGCCGCAACCCAGGTTGCTCTCGCTGAATCCATCAAGAGAAATGAATTCAGATCCGATCTCTACTGGCGCCTCAATGTCATTCACATAGACATCCCTCCACTGCGGGAACGCAGGGAAGATATTGTCTACCTCGCCAGGTTGTTCGCCTCTGAATTTGTCAAAAAATCGGGGAAAAGTATTAAAGGGCTTTCAAAAGAGGTGGAGTTACAGCTGCAATCCATGCCCTTTCCGGGAAATGTCCGTGAACTTAAAAATGCTATCGAAAGAGCGGTCACCTTGTGTGACGCACCCTGGATCAGCATCAATGACCTGCTGACCCAGGAAGACGATAACAAAAACATCAGCATGACAACCCTGAGGCACTCAATTGAAACAGCGGAACGCAAAGCAATCATCATGGCATTAACCGAAAATGACGGGAAAATGAGCCAGGCAGCGGATGCGCTCGGTATATCTCGCAAAAACCTTTGGGAGAAGATGAAGCGCCATGGAATCGAGAAATGAGCACAGTGGTGCGGCAAGCCGCACCCTACATATCATTTACGTTCATTTGCGGACTTCTTTTATCCAAGATAGTCAGCCAGCCCCGGATTATCCTTCACACCCACAAGTTTCGGTGTATTGATTTTCTTGATCTTCACCGTCTTCTGATCCCGCAGGTATTTCGCCACGGTGTCCCAGATCGGCTCACCGGGTGACTTGGAGCCGACGGTTGCCCAACCTGCGACCACGTAGTTCTTGTCCGCTTCGATCTTGGTGCCGTCGTCCAGGGTCATGTTGGAGATACGCTTGCCGAAGCCGGCGCCAGGTTCGCAGACGTAGTCGAGGCCGCCGACCCGCACCATGTCGCCCCCCTGCTGGTAATAGGGGTCCTTATTGAAGAGGTTGTCGCAGACATCCTCGAGTATCGCCTTGATATCGCTGCCCTTCATCTCCCGGCGATAGGTCTCGGGATAGGTGATACAGGTCTGGTCCATGACATTGTCCATGGTGATGGTCTGCCCCGGCATTACTGTAGTACCCCAGCGGAAACCCGGGGAGAGGGAGATCTGGGCATCGTTGACCGTGGTCAGGGCATCGCAGATGACCTGATCGAAGGTACCGTTGAAGTTGCCGCGGCGATAGAGGGTCTCCTCGGTGACCGCCAGCTTCTCCTCCAGTTTCTCCTTGTGGGGTGCACGCACCTCATCGATATAGGCCTGCATCTCCTTGTCCGCCGGCAGCAGGTTGGAAAAGATCGGCAGCAGACGATAGCGGAAATCCCGCACCTTGCCGCCCTTCACATCCAGGTCCATGACCCCGAGAAACTTACCGTTGGAACCGGCGTTGGTCACCAGGGTCTTGCCGCCGGCATTCTTCACCACTGTGGGGGCGGGCATCCCGTCATGGGTATGTCCGCCGAAGATGACATCGATACCTGAGATCCGGGAGGCCATCTTCAGATCCACGTCCATACCGTTGTGAGAGAGGACCACCACCAGGTCGGGTTTCTCATTTTCACGCACCGTATCCACCACGCCCTGCATCAATTCATCCTGGATGCCGAAGGTCCAGTCGGGAATGAAACGTTGCGGATTGGCAATCGGGGTATAGGGAAAGGCCTGACCGATCACCGCCACTCTGGCGCCGCCAACCTGCTTCATCGTATAGGGCTTGAAGGCATTCCCCTCATCCTCGTCGAAGCCCTCGAAATCGGGAAATTTGTAGTCGAACAGCGCCTCTTCGCGGACCATGACATTCTGCGCCACGAAATCACCCTTGAAGTCGGTGATATTGGAGATCACCTCTTCGTCAAGGTAGGTGAACTCCCAGTGACCGGTCATGATATCGACACCGAGCCGGTTGCAGGCACCGACCATGTCTTTACCACGGGTCCAGTAGGCAGTGCCTGAACCCTGCCAGGTATCCCCACCATCCAGCAACAGGCTGTTACCCGGACCTCTATCGTCGCGAATCCGCTGCACCAGGGTCTTCAGGTGGGCAAAACCGCCGACCCTGCCGAACTTGCCCGCGGCGGTATCGAAGTCGAGATAACTGAAGGCATGGGCCTCAATGCTGCCTGGCGTAATGCCGAAATGGTCGAGCAGTCGCTTTCCCACCAGATGGGGTGCCTTATTCAAGGCATAGCCGATACCCAGGTTGACGTTCGGCTCACGGAAGTAGATCGGATTCAACTGGGCGTGGGTATCGGTGATATGCAGCAGAGACAGATTGCCGAACTTCGGCACCTCATACAGGTCGGCCGGCTGCTTGGCGGCTGCAAAGACGGAAGAAGGCATCATACCGGCTGCGCCAGCCAGGCCCATCAGGCGAAGAAATTCGCGTCTCGAAATAGTCATTCTCTGATCCTCCGGTTATTGGATGCTGGAACATATCGACCACCGCATAGCACTCGGCAGGGTTCTCAGACTTTTTTGTAATATCACGATCGTTAAGTGGAATCCGACAAGGTTATCACAGCAGCAATCCGGGACTCCGAAAGCACAACTAAAAAACCAGCTGAATCGCCGGAAGGCGCCTGTTATCCACTACCTCCCAGCCATCCAGCCGGTCGATCCCCATTAACTTGCTCCGGACATGAAATGGGGCAGGTACTATTATGTAACTCTTTGTAGCAGCATTAAAATCCCAACATACGCGAGTGTTGGTTATGGTTTTCCTTAATCCTTTTCCAGGGTAAGCATCATACGCATCAGATGGGACAGGGAATCGGCCTGCATCTTCTCCATGACCCTGGAGCGGTGGGCCTCGACAGTGGAGAGGGTAATGCCCAACTGTTCGGAGATATTCTTGTTGCGCATACCGCTGATCACCAGATCGAGGACCTCCTTCTCCCGCGGCGTGAGCAGATTCAGGTGCTCTCGAATCTCTGACAGACGTGAGGCCTCTCCACGCCGCTCCGCATCCATCTCGATGGCGCGATGCACACTGTCGAGCAGGATCTGATCACGAAAGGGCTTTTCGATAAAATCCACTGCCCCGGCCTGTACCGCACGCACCGCCATAGGCACATCCCCATGCCCGGTAATGATGATCACAGGGGGATGAATCGGCTGCTCGGCAAGCTTCTCCTGCATATCGAGTCCGCTCATACCCGGCATACGTATATCCACCACCAGGCAACCCGGCAGAGAATCATCAAATTGTTCCAGGTAGTCACCAGCCGAAGCGTAGCAGACAACAGGCAAGCCAACCGATTCGAATAGTAATTTCAGGGCACCGCGCACCTCTTCATCATCGTCAACGACGAATACTGTCGGTTTTGACTGCTCCACTAGCTCGCCTCCGTAAATGGCAGATAGAAGTTAAACTCGGCGCCCTCCTCGTAGGCCGGATTGAGTGAGAGTTTACCACCGTGCGCCTCAATGATCCCGTAACTGATGGATAGGCCTAAGCCCATGCCTTGCGATTTTCCGGTAACGAAAGGATCAAACAGGGTATTGGCCAGTTCCGGCTTCACCCCGGGTCCGTTGTCACGCACGATCACTGCTATCGATTTGTTGCCCTTGCTCTGGGTACCGATATAGAGCTTACGCTCACCGTTATGCTTTTCGGAGAGGGACTCGATGGCGTTCCGCGCCAGGTTCAGAATCACCTGCTCAATCTGTATCGGTTGCAGTAGAATCGAGGGCAAGGGTTCATGCAGGTCGAGCTCCAGTTTTACTTCTTCCCTTCTGACGTCTGGCCAGATCAATACCGCAACCGCATTCACCAGATCGTTTATATCACCTTTGGTACGCTCCAAGGGCTCCTTGCGAACAAGCCGTCGCAGTTGCCGAATGATCTCTCCGGCGCGATCCGCTTGAGAGGTGATGCGCTCCATCACGTCGACACAGACATCGATATTTGAACTATCCGTTTCCAGGAGTCGGATGCTCGCCTGGGCATTTGTGGAGATCGCTGTCAGCGGCTGGTTGAGCTCATGCGCGATGCCCGAGGCCATCTCACCCAAGGTACTCAGGCGCCCCGCCCTGGCCAGTTCTATTTGATGCTGACGCGCCTCTTCCTCGGCCCGTTTCCGGCGGGTTATATCACGAAATACCACCACACTCCCCACTGTTTTGCCGCTGTCATCCCATATGGGGGTACTGCTGTACTCCACCGGAAAACTAGTACCATCCTTGTGCCAGAAGACATCGTCGGAGACATAGCGTGCCTGGTTCTCACGGAAGGTCTGGTAGACCGGACACTCATCAGCCTTGTGCGGTGAGCCGTCCGCATGGGTATGGTGGAGAATCTCATGCTGATTTCGGCCGATGACATCGAATGCCTTCCAGCCAGTGATGCGTTCCGCCGCACGATTGAAAAACGTGGATCGGCCGTGCAGATCTACACCGTATATACCATCCGCCACCGAATCCAGTATCAGTTCGTGCTGCATCTCGAGGCGCTCTTTTGCCTTCTTGATCGCCTGGTTGAGACGCATTACCCAGAGGGTCATGACGATCATGAACAGCAGCATCATCAATCCAACCAGAAACCAGTACCAATAGCGGCTGATCGCATCCGAAAAGGTAAACTTGCCAAGATACTGGTAGGGCGGCAGCTTGAGAGTCATGAAAAGATCGTGTACCGGTTGGTAATCGAGGGGTATGGTCCAACCGGCATAGTTACCGGCAAGGGCAGCGGCATGGTCATGGTGCATATTCAACAGCGCCACCACCACCTTCTGCGCCAAGCTGTCAGGGGTGTGGGCCACTTTACTGAATGGCCACTCAGGATAGAGGCGGGTACTCAGGGCGAACGGAAACTCAGCCACGGTTTGTGGATTGACGATACGAAAATCATCCAGATCGATGGTGCCGGCGGTTGCCATACGCTCCAGGATGTCGGTACGCACAGTCCCGAAATCGACCTCCCCATTGAGCACCGCCATCACCACCCGGTCGTGTATACCACCAAACCGTAGTGCCTTCAGATCACTGTAGGGATCTATCCCTTTCTCCACCATCTCCCGCATCGCCATCTGAAAGCCACCCAAAGAGGTGGTATCGACCGCCATCATAGTGTGGCCGCGTAGATCCTCGAGGGTATTGATCTCCGGATGATCCTTGCGGGTGAAGATGACACCACCAAAAATCTTGTACGGCACATCATTGCGCCGATTATAGAGTGTGGCGATCCGGGAGACACGATAACTGACTTCAAGATTGACATAGATACCGGGATTGACCAGCACAAAATCGATCTCCCCTTTCTCCACTGCCGGATTGACCTCATCGAATTTCAAAGGCTGGATAACAAACTTGTGGGTGGGTATGTGGTAGCTGAGAAAGTGGGCGGTGGGGCTCCACATTCTCAATGTGGCCTTATCACCACGATGACTCAGCACACCGATTCGTACCACTTCCTCTTCGGCCTGCAGCGGCGCGATGTAGAGTGACAGAAGAACCAGAATAAACAGCCATAATTTGTGGTTTAACTGAAGTGTTGCCATGCAGTGAGGGTATGTGAATTCCATATTGCTGACAAGGGAGAGTTATTAGCGCAAGTCAGATGGCGTAGAGAGCGGCTATCTCCTCTTTCCATAGCGTATCGTCGATCGTCTCCAAGACCATTGGTATATCTTCGAATCTTGGATCGTGCATGATATAGCGAAACACCTCCCAACCCAGCTTACCCTGACCCAAACTATGGTGACGATCGACCCTGGCACCCAGGTCCGGCTTACTGTCGTTGAGGTGCATGGCGCGTAAATATTGGAAACCCACAACCCGTTCGAATTCGGCGAATGTCGTATCACAGGCCGATTCAGTTCTTAGGTCGTATCCGGCTACAAAGGTATGACAGGTATCGAGACAGACACCGACCCGGCTCTTATCCTCGACTGCATCGATGATCGCCGCCAGGTGTTCGAATCTATACCCCAGGGTACTCCCCTGACCTGCTGTATTTTCGATCACCGCAGTTATACCCTGGGTCTGACTCAGTACCAGGTTAATCGATTCGGCAACCCGTTGCAGGCTCTCCTCCTCACTGATTTTCCTCAGTGTCGCGCCTGGATGAAAGTTGAGCAGTGACAGGCCAAGCTGTTCACAACGCTGCATCTCATCCAGGAAGGCCGTTCTCGATTTTTCCAGACCCTCCTCTTCGGGATGTCCCAGGTTGATAAGGTAGCTGTCATGGGGCAGTACATGCTCGGCAGCGATAGCCGCTCGATCGAGATTCTCCCTAAAGGCCAGGATTGATTTGTCAGTCAAGGGTTTGGCATGCCACTGGCGCTGATTCTTGGTAAACAGGGCAAATGCCTTGGCACCGATCTCCTGCGCATTTAACGGTGCATTTTGCACACCACCGGAAGCACTGACATGGGCACCAATATATTTCATTGTGATATACCTTTTTCACTAAAACGGACGACAGATCATGGTGCGGCAAGCCGCACCCTACGCCTCGCTTGCCTATGGGGTGCGGCTTGCTGCACCGTATAACCTGATCAAAACTGCTCTGCCAGCAGCAGCTTCATGGCGAGGATGCAAAAGATTACTGCTGCGACACGATGCATGGTGCGCTGCGCCACATCGGAGCGCTTGATCCATGGACTGATGATCCCCGCCAGTTCGGCAATAGCGCCAAAAACCAACAGTGTAGCCAGAATAAAAACAAAGCCAAAACTTATCATTTGCAGCACTATTGGACCGGCGCCAGGTAGCGTGAACTGAGGTAGCAGGGCGAGAAAAAAGAGTGAGACCTTGGGATTGGTTACATTCATAATAATTCCCCGCCGATAGATCGACCAGGGCGAAAGCTTTACCTGATCCTGCAGCGGTAATCGACTGTTGGATCGCTGAATGAAACGCCAGGCCAAGTAGAACAGATATGCGGCACCAACTATTTTCAGCAGATTGAACGCCATTTCGGATGTCTGAAACAGCGCAGCCACACCAAGTGAAACCGCAGCAGTGTGTACCAGCAGTCCGGTGCAAAAACCCAGGGTCGCATACCATCCCGTCACTCTTCCGTGGAGTGCTGAATGGGTTAGAACAAACAGATTATCAGGCCCGGGAACAAGTGCCAGAACAACCGCCGTGGCAAACAATGCTAGTAGGTTTTGCAGCATCATAGATCAATATGAAGGTTTGACACTTTGCAGATACAGACGCCTGGCCTCAACCCCTATATCCGGCTGATTGAAAAATATCCCATCCACACCTCGCTCAAAAAGTTGCATGGCCTGGCTTTTCAACCTCTCCCGCCATGCGCTATTTCGTGATTGGGTAGAGGAGACTGTTTCACACAATGGATAGGCATGCACCTGCATGTCACACTTGCGCGCATAGTCAACAATAGAGGAATCTACCAGCATAGTATTTGATATCAGGTTATCGATCCACATGGCAATCCCGGTTGCATAGTGTTGAGCCATCCAATCGATTGCATCTGGTAGTGAGAGTGCCTGATAACCTCGCTGAGTCAATCCCTCTACAATCTCGGGGAGTTCAGCATAATATTTCTCGAGATCGTCTCTTCGATTGCGATGGTAGATAAAATCATAGGGTATGGAGAAATTACCTTCAGGGAGTATCAACTCCCCTGCTATATTTCCCAGCAGTTGGATCAACGGAAGCTCAACCCCATAATCGGGCATGATCTGATCATGCAGTTCTATCAGGTTGGCAACCTCAAAAGATTGAATAAAGATACGCTCGGGTGATGTAAACGACTCTTGCTGCAGCACTTCAATCAACATCCGGCCAATCGATTTCCGGATAGGCGTTCCGTCAAGATAGTGCCCATCCATTGCATAGTAGGTCGGTAACTTTGTCTCCACATAGATACCGACCTTCAAGCCACTCTTATTCTCCTCATCCCTGACTAATGCGAGGATCTCTTCAAGGGTGGGAATTGGCAACGGTCCTGGGTCTGAATCTGCCAACCGGTAACTATCGGCTTGATTACAAACACAGGCCAGGCGTTTTATCTCCGCAAGTTCGAAGTCTTCACAAAACCACCCTTGTCGCTGCATCCCGTCAACCAGCTTGGTGGTATAACGATCGGCATACTCAGGATGCTGCGCAATATCGGTGGAGCAGCCCAACTCATTGTCATGGCGTGCAATAAGCCGACCATCCCGGGTCAAAACCAGATCGGGCTCGATGAAATCAGCATCCATCCCGATCGCCAACCGATAGGATGCCAGGGTATGTTCCGGAAGATATCCGCATGCGCCACGGTGGCCGATGACCAGTGGTCTAAGTTCCTCTTCTGTTGCTAACCGCTTCATTGAAAATGTTTCTTTGCAGCTCGTAGTGAAAAAGGTGCTGGGCGCTGAGGTGACATTTGGTTAACTCATCACAACCAGTGCGCATCTTTTATGACATTAGGTTATATTTGATCGTTTATAAATGGATTGAGGAATTCAGGATTGCAAACATGGTGAAAAACCCACTCGCAGGTGCAAGCTATTTACTCAGGGGACTCGGTTTGCTGAACAAACCCGGTCTGCGCCCTTTTGTATTGATTCCGCTGACCATCAATATCATCGTCTTCAGCTTACTGATCTGGCTTGGTATCGATCAATTCGAACAGCTGATGGACCGTTTCCTTCCCGATGACGAGAGCTGGCTCGCCTGGCTGCGCTGGTTGTTGTGGCCACTGTTTGCCATCACCCTGCTATTGATTATCTTCTATACCTTTACCGTTATTGCCAACCTCATCGCCTCTCCCTTCAATGGGCTTCTGGCGGAAAAGGTGGAACTCTACCTGGGAGGCGAGCTTCCGCATCAGCCAACCGGGGCGAAACAGATGGTCAAGGATGTGGTGCCTTCGCTGCTGTCGGAACTGCGCAAACTGCTCTATTTTCTCCTGCGTGCCATCCCCCTGTTGATACTTTTCCTGATACCCGGCATCAATATCCTGGCACCCTTTCTTTGGATGGCCTTCAGCGCCTGGTTTCTCGCCGTGGAGTATGGCGACTACCCGATGGCCAATCACAAGCTGGCCTTTAAACAGCAGCACACCCGCTTGAAACAGGCCCGTTTCTCATCCCTCACCTTCGGTGGCGGCTTGACCTTGATGATGATGATACCCATCCTCAACTTCGTTGCCATGCCGGCTGCCGTCGCCGGCGCCACCCTCTTCTGGCACGAACGCCTGCGGCATATCAAGAGTTGACTCCGTGTAGGGTGCGGCTTGCCGCACCGATAGCCGATGTAATTGTTTGTATAGGCTATTGGCATCGTTAGGGTAACGGTGTGGCAAGCCGCACCCTACACTCTTAAATCGTATTTGCGTATATTCGCTTTCATTTGCGGACTTAATTTCATTTTTCAGCTTGCGAGGAAGCCTCTGATGCGTTCAACCCCCTGCTGAAGGCGCTCCAGGTCGGTGGTGTAGGCGAAGCGCAGGTGGGATTTTGGCTGATTGAAGCCGAAATCCAGTCCGGGAGTGACCGCCACACCCGCCTCATGCAGCAGCCGCTGGGCAAAAGCCTGGCTGTCGTCACACATATCACCACAACCCGCATAGAGATAGAAGGCTCCCTGGGGCGTTACCGGTATGGAGAATCCCAGCTGGCGCAAGGCCGGCAGCAGAAAGTCACGCCGTGCCCGGAAGGCTTGGCGACGTTGCTCCAGAATCTCCATCACTGCCGGCGAGAAGGCGCTCAAAGCGGCATGTTGAGAGAGGGTCGGTGCCGAGAGGAAGATGTTCTGGGCCAGGCGATCGATAGCATCGATGAAGCTGTCGGGGGCAACCAACCAGCCGAGTCGCCAACCGGTCATGCCGAAAAATTTTGAAAAGCTGTTGATGACGAACAGGTTGTCGGCAAACCGAAGCGCCGTACCCCCCACTTCGTCATAGACCAATCCCTGGTAGATCTCATCGACGATCAATACTCCCCCCAAACGTTCCACCGTGGCGTGCAGCTTTCGCATCGCTTCATCGCCGATCAAGGTACCGGTCGGATTGGAGGGTGATGCCACCAACACCGCCTTGGTATCCTCACGCCAGGCCTGCTCCACCATCTCTGCTGTCAACTGGTAACCTGTCTCCGGACCCACATTCAGGGCCACAGGTATCCCATCCACCAACTCCACGAAGTGACGGTTGCAGGGATAGCCGGGATCGGCAAGCAATACCGACTCACCCGGATTGATCAGCACGCTCATGATCAGTTGCAGGGCACCGGAAGATCCGGGCGTGACCACCACCCGCTGCGGATCGATATCGGTGGCATAGTGATCCCGGTAGTGATCGGCGATCGCCTGGCGCAGGGCCGGCAGGCCTCTTGCGGGGGTATAGTGGACATCCCCCGTCGCCAGTGCAGCCTGACCCGCGGCGACGACCGGCGCCGGTGTATCGAAATCGGGCTCACCGATCTCCATATGGATGATGCTGCGACCGTCTGCCTCCATGCGCCGGGCCTGGGCCAACAGATCCATTACGTAGAAGGGGGCGATGCGTTGCATGCGCCGGGCAATGGCGCTCATGGGTCAGATCTGCCATGCAGGGCCCGCAGCAAGCCAAGATCGACAAATCTATGCCCATCCGCCTCACCGGATCTCACCAGAAAGGGCTGGTCGGGCTCACCGAACTGATCCACCACCAGGCTAGCCCCGCTAAAATCATCCTCAGCGGTATAACCGTTGGTGGTTACCAGAATCGAGTCGATGGCGGCATGGCTGGCGGATTGCACCCCATTGTGGGAGTCTTCGAGGGCGAGACAGGCACCCGCCTGCAGACCCATGCGCTGCATCGCCCAGAGATAGATGTCAGGTGCCGGTTTTTTTGCCGCCACAATATCCCCCGCCGCAATCACCTCGAACCAGCTCTCCGCGTCGGGGTCAAGACTGTGCTGCAGCAGGGCGCTGACATTGGCCGGTGTGGTGGTGGTGGCAATCGCCAGGCGCAGCCCCGCCTGCCGCGCTTCATGCAGCAGGCGCTTCACACCGCTGCGCATCGGTATCAAGCCTTGTGACAACATGCGGGTGTAGTGCTGCGTCTTACTGGCATGCAGTGCAGCTATAAATCCATCGAGATCATCCTGTCTTGGGTAATCTTGATTGTAGTGATCCAGATAGTGGCGGATTCGCTCTTTGCCACCGGTGACGGCCAGCAGTTTGCCATATAGCGCAACCGACCACTGCCAGTCCAATCCCGCCTCTTCAAAGGCCCTGTTGAAGGCCACCCGGTGCCCGTCACGCTCGGTATCGGCGAGGGTACCATCCACATCAAATATCAATGCCTCTAATTCAGCCATTACTCCACCCTAAAAAACCAAAAAACTAAGGTATTCTCCAGCCGGGACGCTAGTCTAACTGCGCCAGTCAAACAATAAACGGTCGTTCTGAACCATTTGTCGGCGATGGCGTACAAGCTTACCTACAGGAGAATGGCGTGCAAAGTGGTCTGAAAAGGTAAAATCCACGCAATTCCTGCCCTGAGGCAAGCATTATGTCTATATTGACCTTTATTTTCAGGCGATATGGACCAATCTTATAGATGGGAAGATGATTAACAATGCGGAGCCCAATTTGTTGTTTCGTTCTTTCCTTTCTGGTATAGATATGCGCCTTCACTGAAGAGGTACCATGAATGGCCCAGAAGAAAGCCGATACACAGGGGGCGAAATCCTTCGGAATCGAGCCCTATAAGTCCGCCAAGGGCGAAGAGTATATGAGTGATCCACAGGAGGCTCATTTCCGCTCCATCCTGGACGCATGGAAATCCAACCTGATGCAAGAGGTCGACCGTACCGTGCACCATATGCAGGATGAGGCCGCCAATTTTCCCGATCCCAACGATCGGGCGACCCAGGAATCGGAATTCAGCCTGGAGCTGCGCACCCGTGACCGAGAGCGCAAATTGATCAAAAAGATCGATGAGGCCCTGGAGAAGCTCGACAACCATGATTATGGTTTTTGTGAGTCCTGTGGTGTGGAGATCGGGATCAGGCGACTGGAGGCCCGTCCCACGGCAACCCAGTGTATCGATTGTAAGACCCTGGATGAGATTCGCGAAAAACAGATGGGGTAACCGCCTCCTCATTGTGTCTCACGAAAAACCGGCCACAGCCGGTTTTTCTGTTTTTGATGACTGCTCCACCTGCGTGAAACCTTTATCAAATAGTGGCAAAGATGCCCGATCTAGCAGAAAATAGCGGCTATCGGGGTCGTTTTGCCCCCTCTCCCACTGGCGAACTCCATTTCGGCTCCCTGGTCGCGGCACTGGGTAGCTACCTGGATGCCCGCAGTCAAAACGGGGAGTGGTATGTGCGCATGGAAGACCTGGATCGAACCCGGGAGGTAAAAGGTTCCGCCAAATCGATCCTGTTATCGCTGGAGAGCATGGGCTTCTGCTGGGACGGTGAGATCGTCTATCAGAGCCAGCGTACCGAGGCCTATGCGGAAGCGGTCGACTGGCTGATTCAGGCGCAACACGCCTATCCTTGCGGTTGTTCCCGCAAGATGATCGAAAAGCAAGCCAAGTATGGCGAGGAGGGTGCAATCTACCCCGGTATCTGCCGAAATGGTGTACCAAAAGGGAGAACAGGAAGAAGCGTACGGGTCTTTACCACCGATGAGAAGATCGCTATCGAGGATAGTGTCCAGGGCAGCATCAGCCAGCAGATCAACCGGGAGATAGGCGATTTCGTGATTCGGCGTGCCGATGGCTTTCATGCCTATCAACTCGCTGTGGTGATCGATGACGCCTGGCAGGGTATTACAGCTGTCATTCGGGGCGCCGACCTGCTCAGCTCCACCCCAAGACAGCACTATCTGCAACAGCTGCTGCGGCTCCCCAGTCCCATTTACGCCCACCTCCCAGTGGCGGTGGATGAGCAGGGTCGAAAACTGAGTAAGCAGTTCAAGGATGCCCCGGTAAATCCCAAACAGCCCATAGATGCCCTCTTACACGCCTACGCTTTTCTCAATCAAGCGTTGCCGCCACAGCGCCCCGAGAGCCTTGAGGGGTTCTGGGAATGGGCAATCTCGCACTGGTCTTTGAGCCAAATTCCCGCACAACTTCAGATTCCGGCCACCTCGCGCAGGAATTTGAACAACTTACGATAAGCCACTGGAGGACGCTCCGTTTCGCGCTCCCGTCGTGCGGCCTGAAGCAACTGTCGCAGCCTTTGACGATCCGCAGCAGGATAACGTTGCATAAACTCCCCGAACGCCTCACTCTCCTCATCCAGCAACCTCTCCCGCCACCGCTCCAGGGCATGGAACCGGTTGACATCGGCCTGGTGCTGATTATCCAAATCACCTATCACCTGCCTGATCGAATCAAGATCCTCATTGCGCAGCAGCTTTCCCAAGCGCCGGTAGTGCCGACGCAGGGCATTCAGTGACTTGATCCGTTTGCTCTCCTGCAGCGCCTCTTGCAGGACACTACTCAGTTGCATCCGCGTCAACAGCGCGGGTGAGAGAGTCGTGAGACGCTCGCCGAGATCCTGCAGGGCAAGCATCTCGCGTTTAATCTCACTCTTACTGGGTCCCTCGAACCCCTCTTCCTGCTCGTCTAGTTTATCGATTGGATAGTCTCCACAATCAATTGCGGCGTTCGCTTGCCGCGAAACTCATTTACATCCAGCCGGTAGGTCATCTGTACCCGAAGCTCGGGATCGGCCAAGGGTGGCTGATTGAAGGCGATGGCATCGATTGTCCAGGCACAATTGGCGGATGACAACTCCAATTTGAGATGATGCTCGCCCACCACACGTTGCTGCTGGAGAGAAAAGCAGCCCTCGAACAGCGGCTCTGGGAATCCCTGTCCCCAGGGCCCACCGTTGCGCAGGATTTCCGCCATCTCCAGGTTCATCTCGTCCGGAGACAGCTCCCCATCGGTGAACACTACCCCTTGCAGCATCTCCGGGCTCAACTGATCTGCTATCTGCTGCTCAAATAGCTGTTTGAATCGGGGATAGTCCGCCTCAGCAAGGGTCAGCCCGGCAGCCATCGCATGCCCGCCAAAACGGGTGATCATAGCGGGATTGCGGGTGGCGATATCTGCCAGCAAGTCACGCATATGCAACCCGGTGATGGAGCGCGCTGAACCCTTGATTACCCCCGCATCCCCTCTTGCAAAAGCGATCACCGGGCGATGGTACTGGGCCTTGATACGGGATGCCAGGATACCCACCACTCCCTGGTGCCAAGCCTCATCATAGAGACAGAGCCCTGCCGGCAGCCCACCATCGGCACTCAGCTGTAACTGCTGCAGCAGATCATCTGCCTGGATTTTCATGCTCTGCTCAATCCCCCGCCGTTCCTGGTTGAGCCGATCAAGCTCCATTGCCATCTGCCGGGCCGCACTCGACGAGTCGCTAAGCAGGCATTCGATACCGAGTCCCATATCATCCAGGCGTCCTGCAGCATTCAGACGGGGGCCTAATGCGAAACCGATATCCGAGGCTATGATATTGGACAAGGATCGTTTGGCGACTTCCGCCAGCGCGCGTATACCGGGGCGACAAGCCCCGGCCCGGATGCGTCTCAAACCCTGGGCCACCAGCACCCGGTTGTTGTAGTCGAGGGGCACCAGATCACAGATGGTGCCGAGTGCAACCAGGTCGAGCCATTGTGCTGGATTGGGCTCTTTCAGTCCCTGCTGTTCAAACCAGCCGACACCCTTCAGCTTTCGGGCCAGGGCCGCCATCAGATAGAAGATCACTCCGACCCCCGCAAGATGCTTGCTGGGAAATTGATCATCGGGCTGATTCGGGTTGACGATGGCAGCTGCGGCAGGCAGTTGCTCAGGAGGCAGATGGTGGTCGGTGATAATTACGGGAATCCCCAGCTCATTCGCCCTCGCCACACCCGACAGGCTGGAGATTCCGTTATCCACGGTGATAATCAGCCCCGGTTCTCTGCTGGCCGCCATATCAACCAGTTCCGGGGTCAGTCCATAACCGAAATCGAATCGGTTCGGCACCAGATAAGAGAACTCTTTTGCACCAAAGGCGTCCAGGGCCAACATCGCCAGGGCAGTACTCGTAGCCCCATCTGCGTCGTAATCCCCAACGATCAGGATCGATTTCTCAAGTCTAAGGGCATCATGCAGCAAATCTGCTGCATGGGTGATCCCTTTCATCCGGCTCACTGGTGCCATGTGGGCAAGCTCGAGCTCGAGTTCCCTATCCCTTAACAACCCCCTGGCGCTGTAAATCCGCTTCATGAGCGGATGGGTGGACGCCGACAACAGACTTGGTTCAGCCGGAAGCGGACGCTGCAGGATCTTCACAATATCAATTTCCCCTGGAAACTTATGCTTGTTGCCCCCATCTAATGGGATGGCTCATTATACAGCCCAAGTAGTCTAAAAAATGAAGCATAGTCAGATGCTGTTGAAAAAGATGTTGCTGATAAAACCATCAATCAAGTCATCGTTGAATGGTCTGTTGATCATTCTTCTGCTGCTCTCGTCCCCCGTCGATGCCGAGGTGGCCGCCATACTCTCAAGCAATAGCACCGGTGTGGATCAGCCGGTTCGGCTGACCCTGCAGATGGAGGGTGATCAAGAGATGACGCCGGACCTGGGCCAATTGGAGCAGCTGTTCGAGATCATCGGTCGCTCAACTCAACAGAGTATTTCAATCATCAATGGCAAGATGTCAGCCAAACGCTCACTGACTCTGACCTTGTTGCCCAAGCAGACAGGTACCATCGAGATTCCACCCATCCGCATCGGTAACGAGTCGACCCAGGCACTTGTACTGGAAGTTGCGGAGCAACCCCAACACCAAATAGAGGCGGAAAAAGAGCAGGTGCTTGTGGAACTGAGCCTGAACAAATCCCGGGCCTATATCGAGGAGGAGGTCATCCTCACACTCAAGCTCTATCAGGCCCCAGGCATACACGGTGAATCCCTGGATATGCCCCAGGCCTCGATGCCCGACACCCAGTTGAAGCTGCTCCATGAGGAGCGTTATTCCAGCGAGCGGGATGGGATACAGTTCAATGTGATTGAGCGCAAATATGCAGTATTTGCCTACCAGAGCGGCCGGCTTGAGATCGGCGGGGTTAAATATCGCGGTCGCAGTGGTGGCAACAGACTCTTTTCGTTCCTAAACGACCCCTTTAGCACACCACAGCAAGAGGTGCGCATCTTCACCAGCAAATCGAACCAGGTTGTGCTTGAGATTATACCGATACCCGAATCCTATAGCGGTGATCGTTGGTTGCCGGCGAAAAACCTTCAGATTGTGGAGAGCGGACTCATACAACAGAGCCCAATCCTCGCTGGTAAGCCCCTGGTCAGGCGTATCATGGTGTTAGCAGACGGCTTGTCTTCGGCCCAGCTACCGACCATTGAGCAGACCCTGCCGGAGGGTATCAAAAGCTACCAGGAGCGACCTGAGTTGAAAGAGACGCCGACCAGAACCGGTATCAGCAGCAGCCGCCAAAACAGCATGACACTGATCGCAACCGAACCAGGTCAATACGATCTGCCGGCGGTTGAAATCCCATGGTGGAATACCGAAACCGGGCGCCAGGAGACAGCCCGTCTAGACGCGGTCAGCATAGATGTCATGCCTAATCCCGGCGCCACTCCCGGATTGCAACAGCAACAACCACAATTGCCCCAGTTATCCACCCAACAGGTGGGTCAGGACGAAACCAATACGACGCTCGCAACCGACAATCAATCCGCTACGGCCCCTGTCAGCCAAGAGGTGCATTGGCTGGTTTGGCTGTTTGGCATCGCCTGGATCCTGACCCTGTTCGCCTGGTGGCACACACGGCGTAACAGACCTGCGCAGCAGCCACGACCCATCCCCACTGCGGAACAGGAAAAGGTCGATCCCAGCAGGCAGGCTATCGCAGAGGCACTGCTGGAACTGGAGCAGGCCTATGCCGAGAAAGACGCCGTATCCGCAAGATCCGCCTGGCTGGCATGGGCACAACTGCAGTGGCCGGAAACTCCGCCGCACAATTTGACCCGCTTGGCCAGCCGTTGTGATGAAGCGGTTTCCGAGGCGGTTCACAGCCTGGAACGCGCCCTCTACAGCCCCATGGATGAAAGCGGATGGACGGAGTATGCGATACGCGAGTTGGTTGAACAGATGCAACAGGAAAGGCCTTCCCACAAGCAATCTGATGGACTGGTTCCGTTGAATCCCTAGGGTTTAATATCCATCGGGTACTTGAGTGAGAACGGAGTGCCTAATCCTCGTCCCAGCCACCATAATCGAAGGTGATCTCATCATGGGGCTGGATATCCTGCACGGCGTAGAGATCAAAGCCGTCGAACTCGGCATTGCCTTCATCCTGATGGTTGAGATAGCGCAACAGATTCCGGCCGCTACGCCCCTCCGGTTCCTTGCCATCCTCGAACACCCAAAGCACATAGGTACCGTCCCGCTTCACGACAGGGCCTTGATAGGTTCCAATAAAATCCCCTTTGTTGATAGCTATTTTTGCAAATAGGCCGTTACCATGGATCGAGGACGGTGCGCGATAAACTATATTACCTAGACGTATTTTTCTTTCTATGCTCATGCTTTATATCGTTTTTATTACTCGATTGGGGTTGTACGACAGGGCATCCATCACCATACACAGCCATGATGGATCGTAACTCCTTGAGCACCATCTGGCGGGCTATCTCATCCAGATCCTTCAACTCAGGCAGAACCACCCCCTGGCTTAACAATCGCATATCCTCCCGTACCGATTTACAGCCCTTTTCGCAAATGGCTTCGATGTACGGCTCTATCAATCTGCTTCCCATGAACCCCAGCTCACATAGACTTGCTTCAAATCTGAGTTAGTATATGCCCTGACAGGCTTTATATACCGTACCGGGAACCATACTGCTATTCAAATTTCTAATAGGTTCCAATAGGATTCAATCCTGAACTTTTTGTTTACTGACTGAAGGACATAATATGCCCTGGAACTATCGAATTTTAGTACTTCTGCCCCTATTGATATTTCATACAGCTCATGCCGAATGGGGGGAAGGCTGGGACCCCATAGACCCCCCCGTAGCCACAACCGCACCTGATGGCAAGATAGAGGTGATCGAATTCTTCTGGTACGGATGCCCCCATTGCTATCAGATGGAGCCTCAGCTCGAGGCTTGGCTGGAGAACAAGCCGGAAAATGTATCCTTTGTCCGGGTACCTGCACCATTGAACAATAAATGGACAGTCCACGCCCAATTCTACTACGCTGCTGAAATCCTGGGACTCACTGAAAAGCTTCACGAGCCTCTATTCGAGGCAATGCATGTCAAGAAACGTAAGCTCTACGACAAAGATTCGCTTATCGACTTCGCAGTGGAACAGGGGGTAGATAAACAGAAATTTGTCGATGCCTTAAACTCATTCGGGGTCTATGTGAAGGTGCAAAATGCGAGAAAACTGGGCCAGCGCTATCAATTGGACGGCGTCCCGGCAATGGGTATCAACGGCAAATATAAAACCAGTGGCAGCCTTGCCGGCAGTTATAACAAAATGTTTGAGATTGTTTCCCGGTTGGTTGCGGAAGAGTCCAAAGTCACCCCTTAGAGGGCATTGGCACTAACCAGCCAGGCGCCCTTTTTCTCCAAGTAGCGCCTGAATTGTTCGTTAAAGTCTTCGACTACCGAGCCATTCACACAAGGCAGAGAGGAGAGCCTCTCTGCCCATTCGGCCACAGGCCCCGGATAGTCAATTCTCACCAATGGATTCATTCCAGCTAGCAGGTCGAGTCGCATGAAGAGTGGGGCAAAGGCCGCATCAACCAGGGAAAAGTGGGCTGGTCCGCCAAATAACCCCTGTTCCAGGGGGGGTAGCAAGTGCAGCAGACCGGCCTCCAGGTGCCTCTTTCTCTCATCCATCGTCTCCACGTCAGGCGCCATCGCCATCCCATGTTGCGCTACCAGCAGACTGGAACCTAACTCAATCCAGGCCTTATGTTGCGCCCGTTTCAGGTTATCTTGTGGCTGCAAGCTGGGTAAAAAGCTCTCGTCAAGAAATTCCAGAATGACGGCCGATTCAAACAATACCTCACCATCCACCAACATCAGCGGCACCTTCCCCATAGGTGAAAGCTGGTGAAACCAGGCTGGTGGTTGTTCCAGATCGATATACTCGATCTGATACTGAATCTGCTTCTTCTCGAGCAGTATTACGGATCGCTGTACGTAGGGGCACAATAGAAAGCTGACCAGTTTGATTATCACTTGGCTGTTAATCTCACTTTTTTTTATATTACAATAAGTTAAATAAATTATTATCAGAACAAATCTAAAATCCCCAGTCGCTAACACCTAAAGTACTTAAGGTATTTTACAATCTGGTACAAATTCTGTATTTTGTTGTCAAATCAGCCGTCTACGTAGTTTATGGATGTTCATAAAGATGCAGCATCACTGGATGTGAAGCACCACCCCGAGAAACATGCGCTCGTTACTATCCTTGGATAGAGGATAGGGTTAAAGGACTTCCAACTGGATTGATCTGTGGCAATTGAGTTGACGCCCCTAGTGCCGATTATATCGATATGCAGATGGATAAACCTCTCTATTAGTAGATCAGATGAGAAAAGTGACTATCCTCTACCCTTATGAGTAATAGATAAAGCCACGGTAGTACTATCAATATGGCAACAACCAATCCAACAGGTTTGAGGGTCCCCGAGCAGAAGAGACCATCTGGGAATCCCATTTTTCTCGATGACAAGAAGCTTGCCAAATGGGCCAGTGAATTGCCGGTAGCCAATGTTGGTGAAACGGCACGCAAACTATTTCAGACCCTGCGGGAGTTCAACAGATCCCAGGTAGAGAGCAATCAGCGAATCCGCAGTACCGAGCAGCTAAGAGAGTCTTTGAGCTATGTCAGCGCAAACCTGAACAAGCACTATCTGGGGGTACGCTTTCCCTTGAGTGACAAGGCACACAAGATCGCCAACCTCAACCGGGAACTGCACAGTGGCATGGCGACCGCATATAAAGCCGCCATCATCGATCTGTTGATGGAGAGTAACGGCTCACCCAACCAGGATCAAATGACCCTGGCGATCCATCGCTGCATCAGCTATCTGTCGCGGGTGATCCTGCTCTCTGTAGTGGTCTATGATGCATACCCGAAGCGAACCTGGCATGATCTCCACATACTGCATCGCTTAGCCAGTCGCTATGCTCTCGGGTCATACACCATTGAAGACGATCTTGAACCCATCGCCACCCGATCAAGCATCGATGAAGTGTATCGCCGCTGTCTGCTGTTTTCCCTATCGTCCCCCTATAAGATGCGTCAAAAGGAGAATATTCAGATTTTCGATGCACTGCTCGAATGGAGTCGCTATACACTGATCTACACCTATGACGACGCGCCCGAAGACAATACCATCACAATTCGTCAGGATACCGACCTGGCTCCCAGCCATGAGTCCAGGATTGAGAATATCGATAGCAAATATCTGCTGATAATGGACGTATCCCCGCTGCTGACAGGTTTGCGGGATTTGTTTATCGATACTTCCGATAGCTCTATTTCCCTGTCAGGCGCCGATGATTTTAACAAGAGCTTGATACGTCAACTTATTATGCTCTGGTCCAAGGCTCAGAAAAGGGCCTTTGTCAGAACCAAACTTAATTTTGAACTACGCATCGCCGTCGGACTACGCTCCGTCTACAAATTGATCACCCTGGGAGATGAGCAGGAATCGACTGATGATCAAGCAAAAGATGATGGCACATGGATCGAAACCCAATTTGCTCACGGCAATGAACTTAAGGTCTCTGAGCATTTCTCTCTGATGCCTATGGACGTAGCGTCCTACAATCCTCGACGTGGAGATTTCGAGGAGTTCGGACCCAATTCAACCGATTTCAGCAGCTTTGAAACACCTCCCGAAAGTGGTATCAAGATTTGGGAAGATCAGGATAAAAGCCAGTTGGACAGCGCTACGAACCTATTTCACACCATCAACGAAAGTGCTGGCGGATACTGTCTGGATTGGCGAGGCAAAAAGATACCAAAGATACAGGTGGGTGAGCTGATCGGTGTACAATCCGCCATGTCAGCCTCTCAGTTCGGTGTCGGGATAGTAAGATGGATGCGCAGTTCCGATAACGATTCCATGAAAGTCGGTATCCAGATGATTGCCCCCAATGCACTCGCTATTATCGCAGCGGGCGATGAACAGAAAGCCCACAACAAAGAAGAGTGCCTGCTACTCCCTGAGGTAGGTACATCTGGTCAACCAACCAGCTTTATCTGTTCAGCACAAACCTTCGAGTTGGGCAAGGTACTGTTGATAAACGACGGCGAAAACAGTCAAGAGATCAAGCTAACCAGATTATTGGAATCAAGTGGCTCGATATCCCAGTATCAATTCATCTACCTGGATGATAGTTCAACTGAGGACGAAAACGAAAATGAGGACGACAACGACTCAGACTTTGAGAGTTTGTGGTCAACCCTGACATAAGTTTTATTGTTGAGAAAGAGTTCAGTGCAAAGACTTTTTTAAAAACCGGCTTTCTGATACCAATGTTTTGCTTGATCCAGATCCTTCTCCACGCCACGACCCTCTTCATACATCATGGCTAGGGTAGTTTGAGAGCCGGCCAATCCCTGCTCTGCCGCTTTTTTGAACCAATCGAAAGCCTTACTCGGGTTCTGCTCAATGCACTCCCCTTCGAGATACATAAAGCCGAGGCCGTGCTGAGCCATCGGATGACCCGCTTCAGCCGCCGCTTTCATGAATTTATAAGCCATTAACTCATTCACAACCATGCCAAGACCGCCTTGGGCCATGATCGCCATCCGATATTGTGCCTCAGCATGGCCTTCCTCAGCCAACGGGGATAGAAGCGTGGCGGCTCGGGAGAAGTTTTTTCCTTCAAATGCGGCTATACCGCTACTCAGATCAAACTCCATCTCGTTCATAGAATCACTCATTGGCTTTGTCTCGTCTTGGTTACCCTGGAAATCATCACTATTTGGATGAGAAAACCTTGGATTATCACACTTTGATACTCAATCGAATTAAAATTTTATATCATTCACAGAACAATTAACTCCCTTTAGGATCTCATGGGATATGTTGGATTTCCTGCAGAACCTCATCACAATACACAAAATCCCAAATTAATGTAGTGTGCCATGCAGACCCAGATCAGCCATCAGATACTGTCCACGGAATCGGGACGCGAAGCGGAATCAATTCTGCGCAACTGTGTACATTGCGGATTCTGCACTGCCACCTGCCCGACCTACCAGATACTGAGTGACGAATTAGACAGCCCACGGGGCCGAATCTACCAGATAAAACAACTGCTTGAGGGTGCACAAGCCTCCTCCAGTGTACAACAACACCTCGACCGCTGCCTGCTTTGCCGTAGTTGTGAAACCACTTGTCCATCAGGTGTTGAGTATGGCCGCCTATTGGAGATCGGGCGCAGCCATCTGGTGGATCACTATCACAGACCATTGGGGGAGAGATTAAAGCGCTGGCTGTTACGCAAGCTGATACCGAACAAAACCTATTTCGCTGCTTTGTTGCGGGTTGGCCAGGCGCTGAAACCCCTGCTTCCGCTAAAACTTGGCCATAACATCCCATCCAGAAACAAGATGCCTGCTGCTGCCTGGCCAACAGGGGACCACCCACGAAAAATGTTGATCCTGGATGGGTGTGTACAACCATCTCTGGCGCCATCAATCAATCTCGCGACAGCGCAGGTATTGGATCGTGTGGGTATCAGCCTCATTCGCACTCCATCGGCGGGTTGCTGTGGCGCTGTTGAGCACCACCTCGATGATGCGGCTGCAGCTAAAAATACCGCCCGGCGCAATATCGACCATTGGTGGCCTCATCTTCAGGCGGGTGCCGAGGCCCTAATCGTCACCGCTAGCGGGTGTGCTCAGATGATCAAAGATTATGGCCACTTGCTGGCAGACGATCCAGAATATGCTGAAGCGGCACAACAGCTGGCGGCACATACTCTTGATATCGCTGAAGTTATCGATAGAGAGGAGCTGGAACCGCTGAAAAGATCCGTTAACAAGCAAACCAGAATCGCCTTTCACTCCTCCTGTACCCTGCAACACGGCCAAGGCCTGGCAGGCTGCGTCGAAGGCATCCTGGATCGCCTGGGTTATCAGCTAACCCTGGTGCAGGACCCCCATCTCTGCTGTGGATCGGCAGGCACTTACTCCCTGTTGCAACCCGGGCTTGCTGATGAATTAGGCCGGCGTAAGAGTCAGTCACTAACGGCGGATCGACCCGATATCATTGCCACAGCCAACATCGGCTGTCTAACCCATCTACAAAAACACTCGACCCTTCCTGTTATCCATTGGATTGAACTTTTAAACAGCGACAATTTTACACCTTAAGATGATGCTGAAATCCATCCCATAAATGCCGAGTAACTGCTACTATTTTGCTAGAGTCCATTAACAGACAGCCCCAATAACAAGTTAGACATAATCAGTTATCTCAATAATATGTGTTTACGGTCCTATAGCCTCTTGATCATATTCTGGTATAGCGGCATCTCCCTGGCAGGTGCTACCGCTATTCAACAGGATGAATCCCAGCTACGACAACAAAGAACTCTTTTTATCGCTGCTGAAGAGGCACTGAAAAAACAGGAGATGCCAACCTATTTACAGCTTAGGGAGAAACTTCTCGACTATCCGCTACTCCCCTATCTTGACTATCAGGAAACCCTGGCGACACTCGAAGAGCAATCTATTCAAAGCATTACCAATAGACTCAAATGGCTGCAGGGTACACCACTCACGCACAAGTTGAGGAGACACTGGCTGGCACTGTTGGCGAAAGAGGAACTATGGGCCAGTTATCTCGAATTTTCCCGCGAGGGGGGCAATACAGAACAGCAATGCAACCGCCTGCAGGCAATGATAGAGACAGGTAACGAGAATGAGGCATTTAGAGCCGTTGAGCCAATCTGGCTGACTGGTCGTTCGCAACCAAGGGCTTGCGACCCTGTCTTCAAGGCCTGGAAAGCCGCCGGGAATCTCACTACAGCGCTGGTTTGGAAACGAATCAATCTGGCCATGTCCGCAGGTCAAACACGCCTTGCCCGCTATCTCAAACGCCATCTCGCAGCGTCAGATGCAGACATGGTTGATCGCTGGTTGAAACTCTATCACCACCCGGCGCAGGTGGTGACACTGCTCAAAAATAACCATTCGATGCGCGACGAGATGGTCACCCAAGCGATCCGCAGGCTAGCCTGGAGAGACCTTGACGCCGCCTTCATCGCATGGGAGAAATTCCATAATCAGGCCATTTTTTCCGACTACCAACAACGCAAAATAGTCTATGCCTTGGCAAGCCGGCTGGCGCGAGACCCGGATAAAAAGATAAACCAACGGCTCATTACACTGCTCCCCAGCCACCTACATCTGGATACGAAACTATCGGAAAAGCGGCTCCAGGCGGCTCTCCAGGAAAACGACTGGCAGTGGGCATTACAGACTATTGAAGCCCTATCCCCGGAGGAGCAAAAACAGGAGCAGTGGCGTTACTGGCACTCCCGGGCACTCATTGAACTGGGTCGAAAGCTGGAGGGTAGGAAACTGTTACAGACTCTCGCAAAGGAGCGCAGCTATTATGGTTTCCTGGCTGCGCAGCGTCTTGGCGATAAACCAAACCTGGCTCATATGGCGTTGCAGGCTGATCAACAGCTTGTGGAAACATTGGCAAAGCGCCCCGGACTCAAACGTGCCCTTGAACTGATAAAGCTGGATCGCCCCCTGCTGGCTCGCCAGGAGTGGAATCTCGCACTTGTAGGCGCCGGGCAGGAGGAACTTAAAGCGGCCGCACGTCTTGCCCAACAATGGGAATGGCCATCTCAAAGTATCTTGACCCTCGCCCGCTTGCGGCAATGGAATGACCTGGAATTGAGATTCCCGCTGGCCCACAAACAAGCAATCACCGATCAGGCCAAGGATCACGGTATCGATATTGCCTGGATATACGCCATCCTACGCCAGGAGAGCGCCTTCATGAGCGATGCCAAGTCATCTGCGGGTGCTCGTGGGCTGATGCAATTGATGCCGAAAACAGCAAAACAGGTTGCGAAAGAACTGAAACAGTCACCCGTCAAGCTCGATGATCTCTATCAACCAGAGGTGAATATCAAACTGGGCGCAGGCTATCTGAATAAGGTCTACCGCCAACTGCAAGAGAGTCCTGTGCTTGCCACAGCAGCCTATAATGCAGGTCCGCATAGAGTACGCAGCTGGCTACCCGAGCAGTCTCAAGCGAGCGATATCTGGATAGAGACCATACCCTTCAGAGAGACCAGAGAGTATCTCAAACGTGTGCTTGCCTATACCGTGATCTACAGCTACCGTTTAGGCGATTTGCCGATAACCCTTCCAGTCGAGTGGTTGAGGCCCATCAAGGCGCCTAAACCAGTACTTAATAATAAAGGATCTGCATCAGACGTCTGATTCAAGAGACAGGGGTGATTCCCCCTCTACATCATCGGTTTGCTTTTTACGCGAACCCCGGGAATGCAGTTTATCCTTAACCCGTCCGATCAGATTCGTATCAGTGATGATCTCATAGAAGTAGTCTTCTAAATTATCTTTGTTTTCCACAACCCTACCTGCATTCCAAATCTTTATTGCACCCTGGCGCACAACCAACCAATGAGAACTTCCCCGCCGGTCGACAAATCGTCCGGCATGATAGTAGTGTGACTCCCCGGAACGGCTATGAATCTTCAACTTGTGCAACACCATTTCGGTCTTAAGTTTTAAGAATGCGGCCTCGGTCAACTCGATACCATTGATGTTGAACCGAAGACGATTGGGAGTCTTTACGTTGCTATTCTGGTTAGATTCCTGCAAGACCTCTACGCGATGACGCTTACTTCTTCGCCAACTCGTGTCATGACGCAATTCCGCAGAGCAAGAAGAGAGCCTGTCTGCCTCGTTGATAGCAGGAGAGATCATGATCTTCTGTTGCTCATCATAGAGATATGCAGGCGTATCATTTGTGAAGGCGATGCCTAGCCCAAGCTCCAACTTTGGTAGGTTATGTGCTCTATTTTGACTATTTTGTGCCTCCATGACCGAAAGGATTTTACGTGCCAGGCCACAGGCGTTAGCTACCGTCAATGCCTGAGTCATGGCACCGCCTGTCTCCATGACTGTCAGGATCAGTGCATCACCTTCCACAAACACCTTTTGTGCACCAAAACGTTCCAATAATTTTGTGATCGGTCCGAAAAAGTTCATGCTGAAATGGGTTGCAGGATTGAGCTTTTTCTCCATCAATTGACGGGTAATCTCAGTGGATCCTCTGATATCAGCCTTCAATATGACATGTGCCTTGACCTGCTCCTGGCTGTCAGGGTCACGACCAAGGCGGAATTCGTAAAGACTGCCATTGTCACGGGAAAGTTTGACACTCTCAGCATCCTGTAAAACCCGTAACCGGCTCATCTGCTGGTAGGTGTAATAGGCCAACTTGAGGTCACGTCGAAATATAAGGAAATCCTTCACGTAGCGAATCGCATAGTCCTGCAGTTTATTCGCCGGCATGCGACGGATGTAACTTAGCACAACATCCAATGCCTTGAGCGCCTCATTCCCCTTATCGGGCATGGACGCCAGACGTTTTACCAGAGCCCGACGGGGTAGATCACCGCAAAGAAAACGATAGATATCTTTGATCGACACCTGTTCATTCAGCTGTCGATAGAGCCTTGGTGTGCGATAGGCGGCAATGGCACGTGACACCAAGCCGGCTCTATCAAGCCTTTTCAATAGCTGCGACTGAAGCTCTCTGCGGTAATTATCGCAATCAGGATTTTTCCAAGATGACTTATGATCGACATTCTTGGAACGTGAAAACCAACCACCACTCTCTTCAGAAGGACGCTGCAATAAGAGGTCAATATTTCTGGGTACATCCATCCAGCAGACTTTGATCTGTTTGAATTCCGATTCTGATAGACTCCTCTCCAATATTCGCTGTCCATCAAGAAATTCTGAAAATCCACTATGCAGTTCACGGTTACGTATCTGGAAACCATGACCATCTGCCACACCATCGCCATGCATATCATGTCTAACCGGTACCTGTGCCCAACTAGGAAGATAGTCACCATAGGTACTGGTAACAATCCTATTGGTGATATCGAAGTGGTCGTCATGATCTCGATCCACACACAACAGGGGATAGTGATTCATGATGTACTCTTCACTGGAAAGGTTGGGCAGATGCAGCAAGGGGTTGAACAGAAGCTGCTTGGAGAGGGACCAGGAACTTCCCACCACAGATTTTCTCAGCTTACGCAACTCCTTCGACTCTAGGCGCTGCACTATCTTGAAGAGTCTGCGCAGGGTGAGATAGCGAATACCCGGCTCCAGTCGCGCCAAGGTTACGATCCGCTCATGCAGTTCCAAGGCACGTCCACTGCTTGAGCCGATCGGCAGATTACCATCCTGGTCGAGTTTATTGCGTAACTCTGCAACCACTGCAACTGGTGATTCCAGCAACAGTTTCAGGATCACCAAGTGAAGCAATTGCAAAAGATCCTTAACCGCTGCATCTTGGTGAACTTGCTCCAGGGCACCTTGCATCATGCTCCGATAGATCGACTTGAAGTTCTCCACATCGCTTCCCGAAGGCGGGGCATCAATTTGTACCCAACCATGCTTGGTTAACTCTTCATAGACGATCTTTTTGACGAAATTGGACAGGGTGGAGCGAAACTGATGACTTAATGCGACATCGATGTGATGGTTATCTATACCTATCTGGAAAAGATCCAGCTGACAATCTGGCGCGGCGCCGTTTCGTAGCGGCGCCAGGAACTCTCCAACATCTGGTTGAATATGCAATAGTCTGCTGACCTTTGTAACCATATAAAGTGACCATCAACATAGTGACCATCAGCGTCGTCACCTTCTCCAAACTGTAATAAGGTTCCGGTTTAAACTACTGATTGATTTGCAAAAAGTCGTTTGTAACTCAGGATGTTACACTATTTGAGTCTAGATGATGATCTGACACAGTTAAACTATTTAGGGTAATCCCCGATCACAAAGATCAAGATTTGTGATCGAATTAAAAGAAATTAGGACAGAATTGAGAAATAACCCGCCTACCTGTCCAACATGGCGGATAGCAGTTGATCTTCCAGTTCGATACGTACTGCCAACTCCTCACCAAGTTGGGAGAGATCTTCCGCCAAATGATCTAACACCAGCTGATGATCGGAAAGATCATATTTATCATTGAAATTCACCGCCACTTCGCTCGCTTTGACAAATTCAGGGTAGATTTTTTCCGCTACCTTGATGACACCGCTACGACGCTCACTGCCATTGCTGATTCGCCCGAAAACCTCGAAATGACCAAAAGCCGTGTAATCCACCAGTACTTGACAGAATGATTGAAGCTGCTCGTCCAGTGATGTAGAACGGTGATAGGGCTCGAGCCCCGCAACCTCACAGAACAGAACCAGCATCTCTTGCCTTTCAGTCATCAGCTTATCAATCAGATCTCGTGTGACTGTTCTACGCTCCTCGCCGCTCCCACCTTGAGAACTCATCAGGACCCTCCTGCAAACCTTACTTCTAATTATCGATCGATATGACGATCGGGACTTTACCTGACAAATTCTATAGCTCCACGAAGCAAATGTCATTTAACACCGGATTAAATCGAGAAGAGTCGGAAAATACACCCTTATTCGGCTATTATTAGCAATCACCACGCCCCCAATTAACTGGCGCATATTGGAACTTGCCTATCATGCATCGAATTAGACGCAGCACCTTCAGTCCATGGATTTGGCTGATTCCACTGTTTTGTATTATGCAACTGGAGGTTCACGCTTTAACATCTCCATCCAATATCATGAGTAAGGCCATGATTGCCATGATGGACACCATGGGCGAACTTGCACATCGATTCAAAGGCGATACGGATTGGGATTTTGAAATAAACTCATCCCCATCCAGCCGCTGGTACGGTTCACCCCGGAGCGCACCAGGCAGAGGATATCCGGGATATATGCCACCGCAACAGGGGCTCTACTCCCCCTATACCTACTACCCGCCTGGATATGACGGTCCGCCAATGCAAGGCCCTCCTCCAGGACCCCCAAATCCAAATAGCTATAAATCTGTCGTAGACGGCATTTGGATCGGCCGGGGCGGTGAAATCGTCTTGGTCATGTATGGCCATTTCCGGATCTATGCCAATGCGGAAGTCTATCGTGATGGCCGCTACCATATCCAGGGCAACAAGCTACTCATGTTCGACCCGGAAACAGAGTTGGTCCAGGAGTATGACTATCTACTCGACAATGGCAAAATGATAATGCGCAGTGAATCAGGGGCCTACCTATATTTCAAACAACTGCCGATACCGATACCCCCCTACACCCTGATCCGCGGCATAAACTCACCCAAGTAGCAATTTCGTACCAACCAAGATCAAAAACAACGCAAATACAACCTTCAATTCCCGCTCGGGAAGTCGATGCGCCAATGCCGCACCGGCAGGTGCGAACAGGCTGCTGGTGATGATTATAATGAGTACCACCGGCCAATAGACATAGCCACTGCTGAAGGGGGGTAAACCCTCGACTCCCCAGCCAACCACAACAAAGCTGATTGCCCCCGATAAGGCAATCGGAAGACCGCATGCGCAGGATGTTGCGACCGCCCGTTTCATTTCGACACCAGTGGCATGCAGGAAAGGCACGGTCATGGAGCCACCACCGATTCCCACAATGGCGGATATGCCGCCAATCAGCGTGGCAACCGATAGCATAATCCAAGTGGTCACATGCAACCTGCTGCCTCGAGCCTTCCCCCTGCGAAACATACGCAGACCGACGATAATGGCGAACATCCCAAACAGGGTTTGGAGTAGATCGCCACTCAACATCCCGGCAACGATACTGCCTAGCCAGGCACCGATGAGCAGGCCTGGCGTCAGTTTCCAGAAATCGCGCCAGTCCACGGCGCCCCGCTTATGGTGCGCGCGCGTCGAAGAGATAGAGGTAATCACGATTGTGGCCAAAGATGACCCCACTGCAATGTGGGCGACATGGGCTGGTGAGACATCAATCAATGGCAATCCCCAAATCAGGGCAGGCACAATCACCAACCCTCCACCGACGCCAAACAGACCGGCCACCAGGCCAACCAGGGAGCCCAGTAACAAAAACAGTAACAATGATTCAGGCGTGATCGCTAAAAACAGAGAATTCATGGGGTAGAAAAAGGCATTACTTCAGATCTGGGAGTGTACACCAGGAGAGGGATTTGCATCCAAACTTGTCCGAAAACCGGGACTTTTGTTCGCTACATTGACCCTGAGCATGCCTGCATACATCTCTTTTTGGATAGGCAAGTATATGTATTAATTGAAAATTATTCCGCAGGAAGAGGTCACCCCTGGGTTTCATGGGGCTGCCCGCTGAGAGGTTGAACATATCTGAGATCAGGCTCACAAAAACTGCATTGCGCTGAGTTAAAGCAAGCCAATCGGTGCTGAGAATCCATTGCTATATTAGAAATATTTGATATACTACTACGCATCATCTGACAAGCAGTAACAATTGATGATTAAGCAGTACCTTTTTGTAGCACTTTTTCTCTTTATCGGCATAAGTTCAGCCGATCCCTCATTGACAACCCATGACTGGGCCGATCTCTCTGACATGGCTCGTGAGAGACACTCGCCAATCCTGGTAGTATTTAATGCTGATACCTGCAGCTACTGTCAACGGCTGAAACAAGAAGTGATTGAACCACTTGCCCAAAATAGCGATAAAACCCAGCCCCTGATCCGTGAATTTGATATCCATTCGAGTGGCAAGATCATCGATTTCAACGGCGACTCCATCCGTAGCCGGCAGTTTAAGAAACGTTACAATATCTATGCCGTTCCTACCCTGATGATTCTCGATCCGGATGGAAAGCCCCTGACAGATCCTATTGTGGGGTATAATTCTCAGGATGAATACCTGGAGTTGCTGCGAACATCCTTGGTCGCCTCATTCCAGGCCCTTGAATAAGCGAGCCAATGGATTTGCTCCAATTCCGGGAGCCAGACCCATGCTATCGCCTCAACATCGGGCTGCGCACCTGAAACAACTTGTCAAAATCCTAACCCTCTGCCTCTTCTTCGGCACTTTGGCCCATGCCGATATGGGCAAACTGGTCCCGCTCGAAGATATTCAGCAACTGAGCAGACAATCCAAACAGAACCAGATACCAATCCTGTTAATGGTCTCCCAATACCATTGCAGCTATTGCGATCGGATGAAAGAGGAGATTCTAGAGCCCATGCAGTTGGACCTGGAGTATCAGCAACGGGTACTGATCAGGGAGCTTTCCATCGATCCTGGGGAAACAGTCACCACCTTACAAGGGAAACGGGAGGAGGCGGTGGATTTCGCCAGCCAATACAATGTCTCGGTGACGCCCACACTGCTGTTTCTGGATGCCGAAGGCAGAGAGGCAGCTGAGCGCATTATCGGTATCAACACCGTGGACTTTCTGATTCTCTACATTGATGATGCAATCAAACAAGCCACAACCAGGATGCAATCGGCAGATTGAACCGCTTTCCAACCGATAACTATACATTGCCAGATATTCAGCAGACGATACCCCCAACCTGATCCTGGATCTTTACAGACGCTCGCAAAAGTCCCGTAGACTGAAACCCTGCAGATTGATGTCGAGCTCCTTGAGTAGCCCCAGGACCTTAAAGCGCTCTCCCATCTCTGATGGTAGCGTCAGACGTTTGACCCCCTGAACCAGAGACATGTGTCGACTCAGATCATTGGGGTCCGATTCGGCCAAGCGACTATCCAGGCCATTCGCAATGAGAAAATGGGCCTGGGTGGTATAACCACCCAACCTGAATCCCGACTCCACCGCAGCCCGGGCGAGGGCGGTGAAATCCACATGGCTGGTAATGTCCTGTAACCCGACCCGACTAAATGGATCACTATGCGCGCGATGGTGATAGTGGCACATCAATGTGCCCCGGTTACGCTGAGGATGATAGTACTCAGCATGGCTGTAACCGTAATCGATCAGGATCGCGGCGCCTTGATCCATTGCCGAGGCCAGGGCCGATATCCAGGCGGTCTGACGCAGATTGATTTCAGAAACATAACCCGTAGAGAGTTCGACACTCTCTTGACAAATCTCCTCAACCGTAGACTCGAGACCTTGGGTGACAGGCGTGTCAAAACGCTCCTTCAATCCATCACCATCACAGATAACGAAGCTCTCTTCGATGCCTCCCTCAGTGATGCGGAACCGACTCACCGGCATCGCATCCAATAGTTCGTTGGCGATTACCACACCGCGAAAGCCACTTGGCATCGTATCCAGCCATTTCACCCGAGTGAGCAGATGCGGTGCACGGCTTTCCAGGGTCTCCAGCTGGCGCGCCCTGAGTTCGGGGCTGACCTCTAATATCTGGTAGCATCGGGGTAGTCTGTCCAGCCTTTCCAACTCCACCAGCAGGTCAGCTGCAAGCAGTCCGGAGCCGGCACCAAACTCCAATAGGTCACCGGCTGTAACTTGCGTCAATATGGGTGCTATCTGATGGGCAAGGCATTGAGCAAATAGCGGGGAGACCTCCGGGGCGGTGATAAAATCACCCTGTTCACCGAATTTACGGCTACCTGCCACATAGTAACCAAGCCCCGGTGCGTAGAGCGCCATCTGCATAAAGCGATCGAAGGGAATGGCACCGTTTGCCTTCTCGATGGTGCGTCTTATCTGCCGCATCAGTCTTTCACTGATGGCCTGGGAGGTGGCATCCGGCAGTGGCAGGGGCCTGCCTGGCGGCACTGATTTTTCGCTGAGACAGTCGGGCATATATATTTTGAAACCTTGATGAATCCGTTAGAGTAGACGCGACATTCAACCATGGAGTTCCTATATGACGCAAAACCGGAACGATCTAACTGGTAAGTGTGTACTGATCACCGGTGCCGCACATAGAATCGGTGCCGCTATTGCCCGACAGTTGCACGCTGAAGGGATGAACATTCTACTCCACTATCGCCACTCCAAGGAGGCGGCTGAGCAGGTAAAGCGTGAACTGGAGAAGAAGCGTGCTCAGTCTGTGTGGTTGTTGCAGGCGGATCTGCATCAAGCGGAAAGCTATGCTTACCTGATCAGCCAAGCCGAAACCCTATATCAGCGTCTCGACCTGTTGGTGAACAATGCCTCGAGTTTTTACCCGACCCCGCTCGATCAAGCGACACCAGAAGATTGGGAGGACCTCATCGGCAGCAACCTCAAAGCGCCCTTTTTTCTCTCCCAGGCAGCAGCACCGCTGCTCTACCGGAGTAAAGGCTGTATCATCAACCTGGTGGACATCCATGCCCGGCGACCGCTCAAGGGTCATCCCATCTACTCTGTCGCCAAAGCGGGCAACGCCATGCTGGTAAAATCCCTGGCGCGTGAGTTGGGGCCTGAAATCCGCGTCAATGGCGTTGCACCAGGGGCCATACTCTGGCCGGAACAGGGCCTGGCCGAGCAGGTACAAGCGGAAATAGTGGAGCGAACCGCATTGAAAAGGGCGGGCACACCGGAGGACATAGCCAATACTCTGCTGTTCCTCTATCGTGATGCCCCTTACATTACCGGCCAGATTATCGCAGTCGATGGTGGCAGAACGTTGCAGCAGTGAATCTATGCATGAAGTATATTTCTGTAATCCCATCTGATTGCGAGCCATAGACTATGACAGAAGTAACATCCGGCCTGACATTTAGACAAAGTGTTGACCACATGGTCGATCGTGCCCTGGCTTTAATGGACCTGGACCCCGGCATTTCCAATGCCATCAAATCCTGCACTTCGGTACTACAGGTCAGTTTCCCCGTGGAAATAAGGGGCAAGATTGAGCTTTTCACTGGCTGGCGTGCAGTCCACAGCATCCACCGCCTGCCGGCCAAAGGCGGTTTGCGCTACTCGGAGAGTGTCGATCAACAGGAGGTAGAAGCCCTGGCCGCACTGATGACCTATAAGTGCGCCATTGTCGACGTCCCCTTTGGCGGCTCCAAGGGTGGGCTCTATATCAACCCGGACAACTACACGCGGGATGAGTTGAAACAGATCACCCGTCGCTTTGCGCGGGAACTGGCGGCGCCTGGATTTCTCAATCCGGCAACCAATGTACCCGCTCCCGATATGGGTACAGGTCAACGGGAAATGGCCTGGATAGCCGACACCTACAAGCATCTCTATCCCGAGGAGATCAACGCCCTCGCCTGTGTCACCGGAAAACCGGTGGCGCATGGTGGTGTCAATGGACGCACCGAGGCCACCGGACGTGGGGTGAAATATGCCCTACAGGAGTTTTTCCGGCACAAGGAGGAGTTGAATGCCACGGGCCTGGATGGTGGCTTGGAGGGTAAACACGTTATCATCCAGGGACTGGGCAATGTGGGTTATCACGCCGCCAAGTTCCTATCCGAGGAGGATGGCGCCAACATAGTCGGCATCATCGAACGGGACGGGGCAATCTTCAATCCCGATGGCATCCATGTGGAAGAGGCCTACTTCCACCGCTGCTCCCATGGGGGATTGAAGGGATTCGCTGGTGGTGAGTTCATCACAGAGGGTCAAAAACTTCTGGAAGCGGATTGCGATATCCTGATACCCGCCGCCATAGAAGGGGCGATCCACGAACAAAACGCACCGAATATCAGTGCCAAATTGATCGTCGAGGCCGCCAATGGCCCCATCACATTTGAGGCCGACCGCATCCTGCGTAACCGGGGCATCACCATCCTACCTGACGCCTATGTCAACGCAGGCGGGGTGGTGGTCTCCTATTTCGAGTGGATTCGCAACCTCAGCCATATGCGGTTCGGCCGCATCGAGCGTCGCTTGGATGAGTCCCGCGGCCGACACGTGATCAATGCGTTGGAGCAGACCACGGGTAAACAGGTACCCGAATGGATCAAATCAAACCTGTCGCGGGGTGCGGATGAACTCGACCTGGTACGTTCCGGGCTCGATGACAGCATGCGTCAGGCGTTGCAAGAGATAATCGATATACGCAGCCGTAAACCCGAACTCGAAGATTACCGAACCGCCGCCTATGTCATTGCCTTGCAAAAACTGGCACGTTCCTATATCGATATCGGTGTTTAAACCGACACAAAGACTTTACAAATTGAGATATTTGTATAAGAATTTAATTCGCCCACCAACATTAGGGATTATTACCCCGACTGAATGTTGAAAGGATGCAGGTGATGCACACCAGCAACACCGTACACATGGAGGAGTGACAGATGGGTAGTCTAGAGAATCCAATCCTGAAACAGCATCATCAGCTGTTGTGGCACGCCAGGTGCCGCGTCCGATGAAGCACGCTACCAGCTATCACAATTCCAATGATTTCAATCGTCAATGACCGTGGGAGCACGCCTTCATGGAGAGCGGTGAAGGTTCACAGATTTACAAGCCTGACGGCATATGAAAATAATTAGCAGGGACACATCCAAACCGAAAAGGAGTTCATAAATGTCGCTAATGCAATGGGTAGAGGAAAAATACAGCACCAACGTCGACCTCTGTGACAATCAACACAAAGAGCTGTTTGACCGTGTCAATGCACTGAATGATGCTGTGGTCAACAGGGACCGCGTCGATATAGGCAATCGCTTAGATAACCTGGTTGATTTCGTTGTAAAACATTTTGAAACCGAAGAACGCTTGATGGAGGAGCGAGGTTACAGCGGACTGGAGCGTCATCGTCAAGAACACGATCTGCTGGTGAAGACATGCACCGACATCCAGGATAAGTTTCATGCCGGCGAAATGGATATCGAGGAGGCGACCATGACTTATATCAAGAACTGGCTCGATCACCATATCCCGATCATTGATAAACCATACGGACCGGCCTTGGGCAACTGAAAACCACAAGTTTTGATGTCAAGCCACATTTGGCTTCATCCTCGCGGGATCTACGAGTGCCCCCGACGCGTTGATCCCGCTTTTTTTTTCATCCGCCAGACAGGGAGAAAAATCGCTCTAAGACATTAAAATCCTGTGTTTTAGTCATCGGTGGCAAGCTGCGAATAAATATCTTGCCATAGGGCTTGCTTAGCAACCTGGGATCACACAAAGCCAATACCCCCCGATCCCTTTCATCTCTGATCAAACGTCCCGCGCCCTGTTTCAAGGCAATAGCAGCCTGGGGTAATTGATAGGCCATGAAGGGATTCCCACCCTGCTTACGCAGGGCATCGATTCGAGCCTGAAGCACTGGATCCCCCGGTGATGCAAATGGCAGCTTATCGATGATGACACAGGATAAGGCCTCTCCACGCACATCGATACCCTCCCAGAAACTGGATGTACCGAGTAACACCGCATTCCCGAGTTTGCGGAACTGTTCAACCAATTCGGTGCGTGGCGCCGTACCCTGGACCAGCATCGGATAGCTCAGCTTCTCTTTTAGATAATCAGCGGCCTCCTGCAGCGCCTTATGACTTGTATACAGCAGAAATGCGCGACCACCGCTTGCCTGCAATATGGGGATCGAAAGATCGGATACAGCCCGATTGAACGCGGGGCTGTTGGGTTCCGGAAGATCCTTTGGTACATACCAAACCGCTTGCTGCGGATAATCAAAAGGGCTGTCCCAGCAATGGGTTTCTGCTTCAGATAAGCCAAGCTGTTTGGAAAAATGTTCGAAACTACCGCCCACCGCCAGGGTAGCTGAGGTAAATATCCAGGAGGCACGATGCTCCTGCATGACTGCCTGAAAGATACCGGCTATCTCCAATGGGGTGACATTCAAACGAAAGCTCTGGCGGTGGGTTTCAAACCAACGAATGGATTCGCTATCGTCGTTCTCTTGGATACTATGCAGCCGTTGCAGCGCGCTTTCACACCGTTCACGGCAGCTATCCAGGCCCTTTCCCCGCCCTTCTACGGAATGCAGTGTTTGCGCCAGTTGGTCGATGGCCTCCAGCATCCTGTCAAGATGGGTGGTCACCGAAGGATTTGCGGCAACCTCAGACCAGGCTCCACGCCTCTGTTCAAGGCCAAAGGCGAGACGCATATCGCGGGTCGCCTGTTGCAGACGCTCGGCACGTTCGGGAATCTCCGGGAGATCATTTGCCTCACGGTGATACTCCGTGACGGTATCCCGCGCCAATTCAAGTAACTGGCGGCCACTGATACTGTCACCGAAGAAATTTCCCGCTATATCGGGTAACTGATGCGCTTCATCAAGGATATAACAGTCAGCACTGGGTAGAAGCTCGCCAAATCCCTCCCCTTTCAATGCCATATCCGCACACAGCAGATGGTGGTTGATAACCACCAGGTCCGCCTCCTGGGCGCGTTTCCTCGCCTCCATCAGGTGGCAGGTACTATAGGCAGAACACTCCTGGCCCAGGCAGTTGTCGGTGGTCGAAGTGACAAAGGGCCAGATGCCAGCCTCCTCCGGTACCTGCTTCATCTCAGCGATATCGCCACTCTTGGTTCCGGTCGACCATTCGCGGATCATTTGCAACTGTCCAACCTGCTCCTTGGTGAGATGCAACTCTTCGTGCAGGGTATTTTCCAGGCGATGAATGCAGAGATAGTTGGCGCGCCCCTTCAACAATGCCGTTGCGACCGGACTCGACAGGCTTTGCCGCACCATGGGCAGATCCCGGTGGAACAGCTGATCCTGTAGATTTTTGGTACCTGTGGAGATGATTGTCTTGAGCCCGGACATCAGGGCAGGCACCAGATAGGCAAATGTCTTGCCCGTACCTGTCCCCGCCTCACAGATCAATACACCACCCTGATCCATAACCCGGCCAACAGCCTGAGCCATCTCCTGCTGTTGCGGTCGATAGGAAAAACCCTCGATGCGTTTTGCCAACCAGCCTTCTGGCCCGAAGATCTCAGCTATGTCTGTCATCGACCAATTACGCGGGGCTAGTCAGCCTGATTATCCCAGACTTCGGGTTCAAGGCCGCTGTCGCGGGTCCAGGCCAGACGACCAATGATCTTAAATCGCGCCACAGACATGGCACCGCGTTTTGCCCGGTTACTGCTGCTCTTGCCCACATATTCGAGAATCTCGTCCCGTTCCGCTTCATAGATCTCATAGGGTTCATAATCCTCATCCATGAGTACCAGGACTACGCTATCCCAATCCTTATCGAGCTTTAGCTGACCAATCCTTTGACCCGACTTGCTTTCATCGAAGATGGTTCTTGATTTGATCTGAACCTGCTTGCCGCCGCGACCAGGATCGACAGCATCGTAGCCACCCTCACCCTGGGGTTTGGGTTCCAGTTGAAGTAGCTTCATTGCATCATATTCAGCTATTTCATTACTGATGCCAGGCAGGGGCTTCCCCATAGTACGACGATACTCAGCTGCCAATACCCGGGCCTGGGCAATCAATTTGTCGGCGGCATACAGGGTCAAGCCTCGGCTCCTTCAGGGTTCAGGAATGGAATTCTGCTCGGATTGTAGCCTATCTGATGCCTTTCAATAAACGCTTAGTGACTGTTGCAGGCGAACATACCCACTATCCGGCAGTCAGTACACCCTGTACAGGGTCACAATTTCTGCATACAGGCTATTTGTATGGGAGATCCGATCTCACTTGTTTAAAGGACCCTGATGAATATCCCGGTGGGAAATGGCAGTGACCTGAGCGTGGATGGATTGATCAGGCATTGGAGATCTGTTTTCGATCACCGACAATATCTTGTAAAACATCAACGAAGGTCCGGGGACGCCCGAAATGGAAGCCTTGAGCATAATCCACCCCCATCTCCTTCAGTGCCTTGCCGATAGAAGCATCGCTTACATGTTCGGCAATCACTACCTTGTCCATGAAATGCGCCAGTTCCATGATTGAAATAACCATCGCCAAATCCGCCGTATTCTGAATCATTTCGCGTACGAATATGCCGTCAATTTTTACATAATTGACTGGAAAATCCTTGAGATATGAGAAGGAGGCAAAACCGGATCCAAAATCGTCCAGATAACAGGAGCATCCCATCGATCTGACATCATTCATGAATGCCACCGTATCCTTGATATCCCTGGCAAGGGCGGTTTCAGTGACCTCGAACCCAAGTTGTTGAGTCGGTATGGGTGATTCGTTTATACGTTGCTTCAAATAGCGCTTGAATTCGCTATCGACAACAGATTTGGTGGACAGATTGACAGAAAAACTAACATCTCCCAACGATCCATCGCCAAATGGCTTGATTGCATCAAAAAAGTGATCTACCACCCAGTGATCCACGGCCCGCATCAAGTCGTACTGTTCTGCGATTTTGATGAAGCTCTGAGGAGATTGTGGCTGACCCTTGTCATCGATGATACGCAGTAGGATTTCATAATGTGGATTCAATCCCGCATCCTGCTTTAATGGAACGATGGGTTGGGCGAAAAGTACCATTCGATCGTTTGCCAATGCTTCCTGAATGGTTGGGATCGTCTGGATATTGCGCATGTGCTTCTGATAAGCCGAATCAGACTCCGAATAGAGACGGGTGCAGTTTCTACCACCCTCTTTTGCCATATGACAGGCCGATTTTGCAGCCTGTAAAAGTTCACTGGTATTGCCCTGAACCCGGTCATCCACCAGCACAACTCCGAGACTCGCGGAGACAGGTATCAGACGATCATTCCAGCTGAAGCGATACTCCTCGATCGTACGCCGCAGCGATTCGGCATTCTGGAACCCCTTCTCCAGGTCCGCATTTCTGATCAGCAGTGCGAATTCATCGTCTCCGATACGTGCCACCATGCCATCTTTGGTAAGGTAACTGGAAAGAATCGATGATACTGTCTGCAACAGCTGGTCACCCCCTTCCAAACCGCACAGGTCATTGACCACATTAAACTTGTCCAGATCGAGAAGTATCAATACGTGTTGGGTAGTGTTGTTCTCCGCTGCTACCGTCAGTTCACGCAAATAGCGTTCAAATCTGCGGCGATTAAAAAGCCCGGTCAGCTCATCGATGGAAGACTCATCCTTAATCTGGTTATAGCTCGTCAAGAGTATGCGATCGATGGCCCTGTCTACGATCGGCTGCACCCGGTCCTGCATTACGCTGTAGTCACCGCTTGCAACAAACTCCGCCAATTCCCCGGCAGGGATATCCAAAGCCTTCAAGCCATTACCATCCACAAACAGGAAACGGTTGGAGTCATTGTTTTTCCAAGCCAGATAAAGCATCCGCTCACCTGAGTCCACAACCATCCAGGTATCGATATCGAGGCCCTTGACTCTTTCCAAGGACGCCTCATCTATTGCTGACTCGGCAGCAGGATCGGTAGTTATAACGTTGCTGGTGAAAAATTGAGCCAGATAGTCCTCATCAACCTCAATCCTCTGCTCATAAAAGGGTTGCGCTGCATCGCCTCCTCTTACGAGTGCCGTCTGTAGTTCGAGAGCGAAACTTCGACTTCCTTCGGGATAGACGGGATAGTCACGAAATCCCTTTCTGATCAGCGAGATCAGATCACGGATTCGATTTTCGCTCATTTCGTGCGGGGTTGATGAGTTTAGAAACAGCTTACCCATTATGTCGATGACACGGGAATAGGCCTTCCAGGCCGTACTCTCTTCACCCTCGATCGCATAAGTCTGCACCAGCAGATTGACCCAGCCAAATTGAAACAATCTTGCAACCGCATTGGATACAGATTTACCCGACAGTTGACTGCGTATATGGCTTGAGACTGCACGCTCCGCTGCAATGTGTTGCTCATCCTTTTCACAGTGGTCTATGGCAAGCTGACGATTGCGGTGGAAATTCTCCAACTGGGTATGTTTTAAAGCCTCTAGTGCACGTGTCACTTCAGATACAGCACTCAGCTTGTTGCTGTCGATGGCATCCAGCAGTTGAGAAATCTTTGCCATATCACGTAGTTGTGACAACTGCTTCCCTATTGTGATATAAGGCGCCAGGGATTCTATGGTAGCAAGCAGACGCCTGACAGGATGTTTACTGTTCTCCAATAGCGAGGGGTCATTCACCACCTCCTGAATAATCTGAATCTCCATCCGATTAAGCAGGTCTTTCAGCTCTGACGGCACCAGCGGATCATCACGTAGCGCAGAAACCAGTTCTTCACCGGTACTGATCGCTGCACTCACCACTGGATCGATTTTTTGCTCGACGTCTGATTGGTTTTCCAGCTCATGCTCGAGCTGCTTGAGGACTGATGAGCCAAACCTCAAGGGCAGGTTGTTGAGTGATTCTATAACCTGGGTCTTGTCAATCCTGGCTACTTCCGGTCCCAAATCATCCTGATTGGTATGATGCTTGACATCAAACAACGTGGACAGATGTTGCAGAACCTTGCCAACATTCGGATGGAAAATCTTTTTTGTGGGATGACTGTGGCTGGCGCTATCCCTGTATTGAGAAGTAAAGTCGATTCCCTTCTGCTTGAACAGTTCCAATATCGATTCATAGAGACTATCGATTCCATCCAGCACCGTCCCTTGAAACACACTCAGAATCAAGTGAAAACAGTTGATTTCCAAATCGAACCTGTCCAATGCATGTTTCAAGGCATTAAGCAGACTGATCGGGGAGAGCGGATTGTTCTCATCCTTGATGGTATGTTCTGTGAGATAAGTGAGTGAGGTTTCCAGATGATAGAGGTTACGCGCCAGATCTGTCTCGATCTGCCTGGCAATATCGTTAATCACAACCCAGTGGTCTATATCCACCTTCTCCACCAACTCCAGCTCGTGATCATCCTCTGTCGATGCTGTGGAGTTGATGCCGGCCAGGCCGGCCAGTTCATCAAACGCCTTTTCTACCTGGCGGAAAAATGCCGCGCTGATATCTGCTTCCTCCCTTTCCAGGGCGGTCATCATCAAAATCAGCGTGGATTCCTGTTGACTGAACTGGGGCTCGTTCGCGCTGGCCAGCAAGGCATCTCTGGCCTGCAGGAAAAAGGCTGCAAGCTTGGGGTTGAGATAATCGAGCAACCGCTGCTGCAGCTCCCCTATCACTGGTGTTACCACCGCGCTATCGGGTAAACGCATCTCGATATTCTTGGTTTCCCGTTGCGCCTGAAGATAGGTATACAGCGCCTCGCCTTCCTCAGGATCACTTATACTGCCACCGATACCATGTTGATGTTTGTAGACAATGACAATCCGCACCTGGTTGGAGGCAACCCTGAGCAGAGCCTCCTGACGATCGGATTCGGCGATATAGCCATCGGTCAGTAGCTCATTCAGCCTGTCATCACCACAGTGCAGATAGACCCCACCTTGGGAAAAGTTACAAATCCGGCAATCATCGAAGCGCTGCTCCTGAATAGACAGACTTGCCTGTAGATCGATCTCCAGCCGTTGGTGTCTTCTGCGATTATTCATTGGTAGTCCGTTGCAAGGGGCACTCCTAGCCAGATGCTGTCCGCTAAATAAATATCTCAATAATTACCGAATATACCTCCAGATTATCCCGTTATCGGCACCAAATCGAAGAGCTTGACGCTTATTTTGGTAACATTTTATGAAAGATGTTCTAATTTCCTGCCACCCAGACCTTCCCGCACTCCCGACCAACCGCCCGGGATGAGTAGAATCGGGGCGGGAAGATATCGACCGCAAGCGCTCGATTCTGCGTAGCGATTTAGTTGAAGAAGCGTTGAAACCAGAGAACTCCGTCTTCGACCAGTGAACCTGAACGGGCGCAGGGTGCCCGGGATGTGGGACCGCTGCCACTGATGAAGGGATACTCAAGGGCAGCGGGACAACCCTCGCCCAGGAGACCGGTTGCGGGATCGATAGTCTGCATTTCCACCCCTACCGGCCGATTCTGCTGCAGTGTCGAGACCCCGATAGCAGTCATCAATCTGGCCCAAACCCGCATCGCCCCGGAGGATCCCGTCAAGCCGGTAGGACCGTTGTCATCCCGTCCTACCCAAACCACGGCGATATGCTTCCGATCGAACCCGGCAAACCAGCTATCCCGTAGTTTATCCGTAGTCCCTGTCTTTCCAGCCACTTCCACCTCTCCCGGCAACAACCAGCGAAGTGCCTTGCCGGTACCACTGTGGGTCACTTCGTTTAACGCATGTCGCAACAAGTAGACTGCACGGCTATCCGCCCTTGATTCAATCGCCAGAGGATAGCGAGAGAGGGGCGTTCCTTGGGCATCGGTCACATCTCGAATCGATTTCAATGTGGCGCCATATCCGCCATTGGCCAGGGTCTGGTACATCTGGGTCATCTCGAGTGGCGATAGAGAGACAGCACCCAGGAGCAGTGACGGATAGGCCGGGAGAGGGCGGCGTATCCCCAGCTTGTATAGAGTATCGATCACCGATTCAAGCCCAACGGAGAGGCCGAGACGGACCGTTGCCTGATTGAACGATTCAGTAAGCGCCTGCTCCAGGGTCACCCCGTCATGACTCTGATTGTCATAATTGCTTGGGGTCCAGATCTCACCATTCATCCCCTTGATCTGGATCGGTCCATCCTCAAGGGGAGAAAGCAGATGAAAGTCTCCAGGTTGAGACAGCGCAGCCAGGTAGACAGCGGGTTTGATTAATGATCCCACCGGGCGTACCGCATCCAGGGCCCGATTAAATCCCGCATAACGTGGATTTCTATCCCCCACGACAGCCAACACCTCTCCAGTCTCGCTATCTGCCAGGGTAATAGCACCCTGCAATGTGCCAGCATCTATACCCTGTTTCTCCTCTAACTCATTCAACTGCTGGGAAAGCGCCTGTTCAGCGCGACTTTGAAACCAGGGGTCTAGGGTGGAGAAAATTCTTAAATCGCCAGCACTTAAATCTTCCTCTTTATAATCTCTGCGTAACTGGCGCTTCACCAGGTCCATAAACGCCGGACTACCCGAGCTTTGCAGGTCACCCTGCTCCACACCGAGCGGCTGCTGCTGTGCTGCTGCTGCCTGCTGCTGGGTAATCACACCCTGATCCGCCATCAACTGTAAGATCAGGCCGCGTCTCTTTTTCGCTGGCTCGGGATGACGTCTCGGATCATAGGCAGATGGCCCTCGAACCAGGGTGACGAGCAGGGCCAAGCGAGGAAGGTCAAGCTCATGCAGGGGACGATTGAAGTAGAAACGGCTGGCCAGGGCAAAGCCGTGAATCGCCTTGCCCCCCTGCTGACCCAGGTAGATCTCATTCGCGTAGGCCTCGAGGATATCATCCTTGTGGTATCGCAAATCCAATATCAGTGCCATGGCGATTTCATTTATTTTGCGCCACAGGGTGCGTTCCGCACTCAGGAAATAGTTCTTCACCAGCTGCTGGGTCAGGGTACTGCCACCTTGTACCACACGTTTTGCAACCAGATTGGCCCAGATTGCCCGCCCGATTGCCATCAGATCGATACCGGCGTGATGATAGAAATTACGATCCTCCACTGCGATCAAACCCGTTATCAACAATTCCGGAAGCTCCTCGCGGGTAAGCAGAATACGGTCTTCACCTTGGGTTGACGCAAGACTGCCTATCAGCCTCGGTTCAATACGATAGTGACCGATCGGATCTCCGTTCCCCGCCCGTTTTAACGAACTTACGCCCAGGGAATCCATGACGATTTCCAGATAGTCGCTGGAACGATCAATGTCGGGAAAATGAAATGGGCGGGTGCGTACAAGATAACGACCGCGGAAGGCGGAGTACTGCCCAGGACTATCCGGGTGCTCAACCCGACGATAACCAAGCCCATCGAGGGTCTGTTGAAGATGGTTAGAGGAGACCCTGGCACCTGGGTAGAGATCAAGGGTCCGGCTATATACCTTGGCCGGCACATCCCAGCGACGGCCTTGAAAACGGCTTTGTACCACCTGATCGAGATAAAGGACATATAGAATCGACGCCAACAGCATGGTGACCAGGCCAAGAAACAGCCAGCGCTTCCATCTCTGGGTTCCACTACGATTGGATCTGCGTCTACCCCGCTTTGCTCGCTTTTTCGTCATATTCGGCTGCTGTGCAGTCTCCTGTCGACGGAAATATGTAAAAAAAAAAACACCTGCAAATCATGTGAACTGATAGCGTTATTTATTGACGACCCGGCTCTCTATACATTAGATTCCTAAAAAAACATTATGTGAATCAAGTCTCAAAAACCTTGGCCGCTATGTTCATTTGAGATGCACATCATAGCAGGGGTAGAACCAGATGCGATCCAGAGTTCCGATTATAAATTGGCTGTTGACAATCACACTTATAGCGATTGCCTCAATGCTGATGGGCCAGAATGCTATGGCCGATGAATTGAACGAGGATCTCAACCTGCGTAAAAACCTGGAAAACCGTATCCAGGCGATAGCAAAAAACCGTAAATTACATAAGCAAATGATCGACGAGGGACGTGAGCGGACGATCCTCTGCAATACCTGTCATGGTAAAGACGGCATCGCAGTGCAGCCACTCGCACCCAATCTGGCCGGACAGAATCCAGCTTATATTGTCGATCAGTTCCAACGTTTCGGCGACGGCCGACGCAATGAGTATCTAATGAGTAATCTGGCCAAGACCTTCAGCTTCGAAGACAAAATTAAAATTGCTCTCTACTATGCGGATATGGAGATGAAACCCTCAGGCGGCGGCAATCTCTCGCTACTTGCCGATGGTGAGAAGATCTACAAACAGAACTGCGTCAAATGTCATGGTGACAATGGGCGTGGCCAGGAAGGCTATGCCCGCCTTGCCGGTCAACGCCACGATTATGTGGTTAAGATGTTGAAAGAGTTTCGCGACCGTACCGGCAAGCGCACCAACGTCTGGATGTCGGGAGTCGCCATACGTCTCAGCGATCAGGACATGGATGCTGTGGCAACCTATCTGGCAAACCTAAAATAAATCCACCTCATTGGTTATGCATGTTTCAAGCATGCCATGCCGGCCAATCATTTATATGGGTTGGAACAAGGCTGGGGCTCTATTTTTACAGCATCTTTTTAAGGCAGCGCCCTTTGCTTTGTGGTTGAAGCTTCCCTGCAATCATAGGCGCACTTGAATGCCTTGTCCGCCAATGGGAATTGATCCAGACGCAGTTTCAAATAGGCATATAACTCTCCCAACCAGGAAGGCCCGTTGTGGGTTGGTGCAATCTCCCTATAACGGAAGTCGTAAGGGACAATCATAACCGCAGCGCGTTGCAGACCCACCTTAGCAGCCAGATAGAAGAGCTCTTCGATATAGTGATTACCGATTGCCAGACAACCCGCTGACCATGCACTGCCATGAATAAAAATATTTGAGCCAGGTGTTGCCCGACCCTCTCTGGTTGCATTCAACCAATCAAATCCGTTTGGATAATTGAGTTTCATGGAGAGATGAAAATGACTATTGGGATTGAGATCCACGATACGGTAGAACCCCTCCGGAACCTGTTTGTCCCCTTCGCGCAGTTTGGGTCCCACCTTTCCACTGGCTGCAAAAATGGCATAGTCGTGGATAAACCGCCATCGATTATGCTGATATGCCCACAACTCGAGTCGCCGACTCTCCTTGAACGCAATCAGCTGTATCCGTTGTGGTGGATAGTCGACGCCGACACGCTCAAAACGGGCTTGCAGGCGCTGTTCAACTCGGATGCCCAAATTATCCAGCACCGCATCGAGCTCGGCATTCTGTGCTGCCCATGCCCCGTTCACCATCAGAGTGAGCAGTAACAGGAGTCGTCTCATAACCCTCCCTGCTTGGCGATCACACGCTCAACCCATCTGCCATAAATAAGATCGGAGATCCTATGCAAGGCTTCGATCTGCTGATCGATAGCGCTTAAAATTACTTGCGCCGATTGACTACAGTCTGAATCGAGCAACAGATCGCTACCATAGCGTTCAATCCAGTTTTCCACCATCTCCCGAGTCATCTCTAGATGAAACTGCATACCGATGTGGTCACCCATGACAAATCCTTGCTGATCGAAGCAGTTGCTTCGCAGCAGATGCTGACTATGTGGCGGCAGTGTGTAGGTATCCGCGTGCCAGTGAAAGGCTGTGAATTGCTCTGGAATATCCTCCAGCCAACCATCATGATCATGCTCCGCCAGGGTTTGTACCGGATGCCAGCCTATCTCCATCCCCTTGCCCCGGGTGATCTCGCCTCCCAGTGCCCGGCTCATCAGTTGCGCTCCGAAACAGATCCCCATGACGGGCAGATCCTGATCGATTGCCTTTCGGATCAGCTGCAGTTCCCCCTCCATCCAAGGCAGCTGATCATTGACACTGACCCCGGCCCCCATAAAAACCAATCCTGAGACATCGTGGGTCTGTAACGGGATGGGATGATCATCATCTATGCAGACCATCTCCCAGGGGATGGCGTGAGACTGCAGATAATCACCCAGATAACCGGGATGCTGACAGACGAGATGGCGAAATATTCGGATCGGCTTCATTCAGGTTTGTAATTATGGTTTGGTTCAACGTCGATTCTAACCCGAATGTCTGTCTAGATTCAGCTTCTGCCCACACCACATATCGCAACTCCCCCCCTGGTCGAAGGGCCTCAAATGGATAACAGGTCACCAGTATCAATTCCCGCTCCCCCTGATCCGATATCAGCCGACTCTGCCGTTGATCGACAACAGCGGTGGCAGTCACGCGATACATAACCCTGGATTTCTCAGGGGTATCCAGCAGCAACCGGTCTCCCTGGCGAAGCCCCTTGAGAAAGCGGAAGTGAGTATCTCTGTGGCCGGCTATGAGACTCGCTCCCTCGGTGCCGGGCAGGGCCGTCTGCATTGCCCATCCCGGGCCGAATGCCAGGGTTCTACCGCTGACACCCGCCAGTATATAGCGTCTTACACCCAACCTGGGCACCTCTAAGCGTGCAACCGGCCAGGTATCGGCCCAGGGCCAGGGTTGGATGTTATCTGCCTGTGAAGCCGTTACATTCCAAGCGGTTGCAATCAATGCCTGGGCCAACCAGGCCTTCGCTTCGATCCAAGCCCCCTGGACGAGAAAACAGCAGGCAACCAAGAACAGGAGCGGTGATATATGGCACGATCTCAGGATGTTGCTGAACAGGGTTTTCATTTGCATCCAGGGACAGAGGCCTGCCCTGCGCGCATGCATCGAGTAAACACTATCCAGAGTAGCAGCAAGAGACTTCCCAGGAGCAACATCAGCGGGGCTGGCGTTGCCGTTTGCGGTAACCGGCCGAAGACAGACTCGGCATGCCATCCCGCGGGAAGATTGACCGGCATCATGCCACCCTCCAGGCCCTCGCCATGGGGTCGAACAACCCTTTTCTCCACCGCCACCAGGCTCGTATAGGGGGAGACGAGCTGATGCTTCAAAGCCAAATCGACCACACTCTGGCGCTTGCTATCCTGTGCCAATTCATCCTTCGGCAGTGCCAGCAGGCTCGCAATTCGCCGCCTGGCCCATAGCGCATGGACTCCCGTCACCTGCTCGGTCGACTGAACCTGGACGTTCTGCTGCCAGATATCGTCACCTCTTCTAGCTTGGATTGCCAGACTGCCCTCAAGCCGTTTCCCCTTAAGCGCTATCATCAATGGCTCACCCAGGTAGAGATCCGGGAGTCGTTGCGGTTCAAGATCAATATCCCCCGGACCCTGCCATTCCAGGGTTAAATGACTCAAGGCCGGGTACTCGAGTTTCTCCAACAGGGCCTGCATTCGACTGGCCACTTCGGTTAGATCACCGATGTAGGTAAAACTGCCACGTCCATATTGCGCGGCACGCTGCATGAAGAGCGTGTTTGGTGCCGATCCGATACCGACCGTAAACAGGCGGCTGGCACCCAAACGTCGACGGATCAGATCAAACAGCGCCTGTTCATTGCCAACACTACCATCGGTGAGAAACACTACCTGACGCAGTCGAGTCTCATGGTTCTGATTGAGCAGGGCCTTTTCCAGGGCGGAAAGCATCTCAGTACCACCCTCTGCCTGCATCCGATCGATAAAGCGGATTGCCCGACTCAGATTGCTCCTGTTGGCCGGCTGGGGTGTCAGGAACAGCATTTGGCTCCGATTATTGAAACCGATGAGATTGAAACGGTCTGTTGGCTGCAAACGGGCAATCGAGAGTCGCAGGGCCGCTTTCGCCTGATCCATGGATGCCCCGTGCATCGATCCTGAATGATCGACCACAAAGATCAGATCCCGATTCAATCCCGATTCATAGTGCTCTGGAGCGGGAGGCAGTAACATCAACAGCGCATAATCCTCATCCTGCCAATGATCGGTGAAGAGCACACTCCTTGGCATTGAACCCGCTTGTGGTTGCCAACTCAATAGGAAATCCCTGTCTGCCGGCACCTCTCCTTCGGTCAATCGCAGATGAACCACACCCTGCCCATCCACGCGCTCCTGCATCGGATGGTAGTGACTTGTAACTGTCTGCAGCGGCATACCCGCATCTAACCTGACTTGGAGCGAAACGGGATTGATCACCCCATCACCGGGATCCAGTACCGGTGGAGTGATTTGACTCGCATCTTCCACCTGATCACTATCCGGGGCCCACCCATAATGGGTGTGATCCACGGATCTAGCGGTGGATAGCGGATTCCCAGGTATATACCGCGGCCCGATCACCAGCGGCAGCCGCAGTTCAAAACGACCCTCCGTGTAGCGGGCCTGTTGTTGAAATTCGATAACCACACGAATCTCCTCCCCAGGACCGATATTGCTCAGGGAAAGTGAAAAGATATTGGCTCGCTGTTGACTCATCAGACTGGCTCTCTGACCCTGCTCCCGGGCCTTGCGATAGATCTGCTGCGCCTTTTTTTTCGCTTCGATCCGCCCCTCGATCACCCGTTCACCGATCTGCATATTGAGACGTTCCACAGCCGACGATTCAGGCAGAGGAAACTGATAGACACCCTCCATCCAGGATTGACTTGGATTGATGAACAGGTGCTCCACACGCACCTTGGCCAGCATCCCGGTGACATCTACCTGAACATCGCTTTTTAGCATTGGCGCCGACTGCAGCAGCTGACCATCCAATGATCGCAACTGCAGCTCAACACCCTCCTGCTCTAGGCCATCAGCCTCAACACTACTCCAGCCAAATACCAGCAAAATCAATAAAATGCTGCCAGACACACCGGTCATCACTGCTGCCAGCAGGGTCAACACCAGGTCACGAATGAAGAGCCCATTGCTGAAGGAGACCGGCCTCCCTTCCCTTTCTGAGGATTTAATTACGCTTTTTTGCAGCACACCGCACCTCCCCTCTGATCTGGGTCTGGCGGGAATCTGCTTCCGATCCGACAGCCACCCACCGGAAACTATTGCCGATGGGTTTCTCTGGGGAGCTGTAGAAAAACTCCTCCCTCAGGGGTTGTCGATAGAACTTCATGACTCTTCCCCCTTGATCAGGGAGAGTCGGACCGTTCTGTCATAGGCCAGGCCCTCAGGATCATGAGCGGGATAACGTGCTTGCGCATTGCCGATGGAGTGGATTTCCATCCGATCTTCCGCCAACCCGGAGGCCTTCAACAGATCGGCGACTGCATCCGCACGGCGTTTGCTGAGGGTGTTGTTATAATCGTCGCTTCCCCTCACATCCGCAGCGGCCAGAATCTGCAGCTTCAATTCGGGAAAGGCCTGCAACATGACTACCATGGCTTTGAGTTGGTCACTGATACCTGCTTCGATCTCAGCGCTGTCACTGCGAAATCCAAGACAAAAGGTATACCCCTCCTGGAGGGCCTCTACCCTGGCATATTCCAAGTCGCGTTGACGTTGGAACAGGGCCTGGTGTTCAGCGGCCGCAAGCTGTTCTCTCTGCTGCATACCCTGAACCACTTTCAGCTCATCACCCAAATCAGCAACCTCCTGTTTACGGGCTTCCAGATCGCCGATCATGGCGCCACCGGTAAGACCCAGAACAACCCCAGGCGCCCCGCCTAGGAGAGTACCCACCAGCACCCCGACCATGGATCCGGTGATAACACTCTTTTCCACCCTTTTATCCCCCTCATCCGCTGCCAGCGCAGATTGAAACAGGAGACATGAAATTACCAATGCTACGAATGTTGTCTTCATTTTTTCACCTATTGATGTTGGCCCAGCGTGCCTTCCATGGCATATCAGTCCACTCCTGTGCTGCGCCGGTGTTGGTATTACCGACACCAATTTCAGCCAATGGAGATGGCATTTTGCTCACCAAATTGGGGCAGTAGAGGGGCAAAAAGTGGCGACATTCTGTCAACCTGGAAGTAGTATTATGATTCGCGGTACAAAATTGCTGATAGACAATTGTAATTTGGACTAAAGTTATTATTTATGGATGCCGCCAAGCCGTAGGTATAAGGCAAGGAATCACCAGTAATCAAGAATGAAAACTGCCTACTTCGCATTTATATTCGGATTTTTGTTGTGTTTCTGCGAAGCGGCACAGTCAGTTGACCTCGTCATCAATCCAGATGTCACCCAAGAAAAACTCTCACGCCATACCTTGCGTTCCATATTCAGTATGCGGAAGACACAGTGGCCGGACGGGAAACCGATCCATGTCTTTGTTCTGGGTGACAAGAGTGACCTACACAGACGCTTCACCAAACAGCTACTCGGCCTGTTTCCACATCAACTGAGGCGCGCCTGGAACCGGCAGATCTATTCCGGTATGGGTCAGGCACCGATCAGAGTGGAGTCCGAGCATGAGATGCAGGAACGGGTAGCAAACACTCCTGGCGCGATTGGTTATCTATCAGAAGGGCGTTTTAATGAGTATGTACGAACCATCAGTATTGAGAACTAGCCTGGTTGTTTGCCTGTTCGCACTACTCTGCATGTTGTCCAGAGGATTGTCGGCCGCCGATCAGGTAGGTTTTGACAGTATGTTTCAAGTACATGGATTCTTGACCCAAGCCTATGTCAAGACCACAGAAAATCAGTTTTTCGGTGACAGTGAGGACGGCAGCTTCGATTTCCGCGAATTGGGCATCAATGCATCCTATCGTTTAACACCCCAGTTTATGGTCGCTGCACAGGTACTCTCCCGTCGTGCCGGCGAAATGTATGACGGTTCCCTCGATCTGGATTACGCACATATCGATTACACCCTACAAACTGATGAAGACAACCGTTTTGGCTTCATACTCGGTCGGAGTAAAAACACCTTTGGATTCTATAACGACACCCGTGACGTGGCAGCAACCCGTCCAGGCATTTTTATGCCCCAGGCCATCTACTGGGACCGGGTACGAAACATGGTCCTCGCCAGTGACGGGGGACAATTGTACGGAGAAACTCAGTTCGAGGATCACCTGTTTGAGCTACGATTGATCGCCGGCAAAACCCCCATCGATGAAAATGTAGAGAACTCCTATCTAAACCCCGCCCTGAATTCTAAAATGGATAATGACGGCATCACCCTTGGAGGCAGACTGTTGTATGAGTGGGATGGAGGTCGTTTTAGACTGGCCTTGAGCAATGCCGCACTGACTCTGGACGCAAAAACAGACCTGTTCACACCTGGAGATATTGAGATCGACTATTGGGTGTTATCATCACAATATAATACAGGCCCTTGGAGCCTAACCCTGGAATATATGTATCAGCCAATTGATTATGAGGGTTTCAGCGGCCTGATGGATGTGGCAGATACAACCGTGGATGGTTATTATATTCAAGGAAACTATCGGCTTGATGCGGATTGGGAACTATTCACCCGCTATGAAGAGAGCCACTATGACAAGGATGATAAAAATGGTGAAAAATCCAGCACTAACCTTGGCCTACCCGCACATACCTTCTTCAGTGAACTTTGGACGCTGGGTGTGCTCTGGGAACCTACCGAACAGCTGATGCTGCGCGCAGAATTCAGCCAAGTTGAGGGCACTATCTTCCTATCCAATCTTGAAAACAACAACCCTAATAGCACAGAACGGAATTGGAACTTATTTTCCCTGCTTGTCTCCTACAGCTTCTAACCAGTCATAATGAACTCGAGCAACGACAAACTTCAACAGGATGACGGAAATCGCCAGTCAAACAAGCGACACTTCCTTAGTCTCAAATGGAAGGTTGTACTCCTGCTCAGCCTGGTTTTGTTTATTATCAATGCCGGCTTTACAGGCATGGGATATCTTCAACAACGCAAACTATTCGATACCTATCAAGGACAGATACTCGGCCAACATCACAGACAGGTCAAATCCCTTCTTGAAACCAGCTTCTACCGATTGGAGCAGATAGCGCTCATGATTCCTGCACTGTCAGAAGCTGTAACAACCTCTGAAAATTCAACCTTGACAGAAAAACTGCAAAGGTTTTTCCAACACAGCCAAGCAACGCTCGAAATAGACTGGGGCCTTGAAGAGGCAGCCTTTTTCAGTAGTGACAACAAATTATTATTCAACTGGCACACAGGCACGCTTGATGGCTCTTTCTTGGAATTGGTTAAATCAGTCAATCGCCTTGAAATACCTTTCAACACCCTGCATTGCAATATTCGATGCAGCCAATATGTCGCGGTACCCTTATTGGACGAGGGCAGACATGCAGGAGTCTTATTGGTTGGCCAATCACTAGCAGATGTAATTATTGAATTCAATGAACTTGCAAAAGCTGACGTCGCAATTATAAACCATCCTAAAAATTCTGAGGCTCTCGCAGGCAGAAATCGTTATCTGACAGAGTGGCAACGCTACATTGCAGCCTCGAGTAATTTAGATCGACTAATACCACTGTTACAGTCTCTATCCAGCGAAATCAAAATCAACAGACTGCGAAAAGGTAGATACACAACTGTTAAAGACGGATCACATTATGCTTTAAGTTTAATCCCTGTGAATAGTGACATATCAGTATTCTCAGCGGATTTTATTATAGCCAGCAATGTAACCCCGGTTGTCCACCAGATCCAACAAGCTACTATGCAGTCTGTCATTATCGGCATAATTGGCTTTTTGGTTTCCGAACTGCTATTGGCACTATTTCTTTGGCAGCCTATGAAACGGCTGATAATGATCTCTCACAGCCTGCCATTACTGGCAAAGAATGCATTCCATGAAGTAAGACACAAACTATCCACAAATCATTTTGATTGGTACCGGGATGAAATTGACGTAGCCAGTGAATCTGCCATTCACCTGACATACACCTTGGAAAGACTCCATACCGAAATCAAAACTAACACAGATAGCCTGGTCAAGCGTGGTGAAGAGTTAGCCATCGAACGTGATTTTCTCAATACCATCATGGACAGCGCACAGGCAATCATCCTTACCCAGGATTGCAACGGCGCCATACTCACCATCAATACCGAAGGCGGAGAGTTTATTGGCATTAGAAATTACGAGCGAGGCACCCGTCATTTCTGTGATCTTTTTATGAACGTTGAAGATATTAAAGAGATGAAGCATGTGATGTTACGCCTGCGTGATGGCATGATCAACTCATATCAACACGACGCTAACTCCCTGTCTGCGGACGGGCAAAAGAAAACCATCTCCTGGGTCCACTCTCCACTGGCGGGCATACATGACTCTGATGAACCTGTTGTGCTCTCAGTGGGCCTCGACATCACCGACCGGGAAGTCGCCGAGCAGCGTCTTGCCTGGATGGCCAACCATGATCCACTAACAGAACTCTACAATCGCCGCAATTTCCAAGTCGAATTTGATAAAATATTAACCCTTTCAGAGCGCTATCACCACCAAACGGCTTTACTCTTTTTCGATCTCGACCAATTTAAATACATAAATGATACAAGTAGCCACCAGGCCGGTGATGCCCTATTGCAAATCGTTGCCAAGAAACTGCGGGAAGTCACCAGCTCCACCGACCTGCTCGCGCGCTTGGGTGGAGATGAATTTGCCATTGTAATCCCGGAAACGGATATTTCGGACGCAACAACATTCGCTGACAAGCTGGCATCCGAACTCAAACAGATCACAATACCTTTGAAAGGTCATAGTCATCGTATATCGGCAAGTATCGGTATTGTTATCTATCCTGATCACGGCACCAATTCCGAGCAATTGCTGTCAAACGCCGACCTGGCAATGTACCAGGCAAAAGAGTCCGGTAGAGATCAATGGCATATTTTCTCCAGCCAGGAACTTGCCCGTGAAGAGATGAATGCCCGAGTGACCTGGAAAGACAAGATCGAACAAGCCTTGGCGGATAATAACTTTGTACTATTCTTCCAACCCATCATGGAGATAACCACTGGCACTATCTCGCATTATGAAGTATTGATCAGGATGATCGAACGCGACGGCACTCTGGCCCTGCCGGGTGAATTTATACCCGTCGCTGAGCGTACAGGGTTGATACACAAGATCAACCACTTTGTATTGCGCACAGCGATTCATCGTCTTTCCAGCTTGAATAAGGATAATCATGACCTTACACTTTCGATCAATCTCTCAGGGCGTGTAATCGATGACCCGGACCTGCTCTCGCAACTTAAACACCTCCTTAATACAAGCGGCATCAATCCGGAGCGATTGGTGTTCGAACTGACAGAGACCGCAGCCCTGGCGGACGTCAATGCAGCGATCGACCTGATGACCGAACTTAAGGCCCTGGGCTGCCAGTTTGCCCTGGATGACTTTGGCGTCGGTTTCTCATCCTTTTACTATCTCAGGGAGCTCCCACTGGATATCGTCAAGATTGACGGCTCTTTCATAAAGAATCTGACCACCAACACCAAAGACCGGGTCTTCGTCAAGGCCTTGACTGAAATGGCAACCGCACTGGGTAAAACCACAGTCGCTGAATTCGTTGAGGATGAATCCACACTCAATCTGCTCCCAACGCTGGGAGTTGCCTATGCACAGGGATACTACGTCGGCAGGCCATCCCCGGATATTCCGATCGCCAGCACACTACCCTCATCCGTTATAATCTAGTAACGTTGGTAATTCCCTTATCGAGAACTTAATCTAGAGGTTGATTGATCAACGTGGCCAGAAAACAGATTGCCATCATTGAAGATGAAAGGGTGATTCGGGACAACTATATCGACTACCTGAACCGGCAGGGTTATTCGGCAACTGGCTATGCCACACGGCAGCAAGCACTTACAGCCTTCAACAAACGCCTGCCAGACTTGGTAATTCTCGATATCGGCCTGGTCGATGATATTGATGGCGGCTTCGAGCTATGCCGTGAACTACGTAATCGTTCCAACACCCTGCCAATCATATTTCTGACCGCCAGGGACAGTGACTTTGACAGCGTCTCGGGCTTGCGACTAGGTGCCGATGACTATCTCACAAAAGAGATCAGCCTGCCCCACCTGATAGCACGAATAGGCGCACTGTTTCGCCGTGTCGATGCCATGCAACAGGACCAACCGAATGAATCGCAACTGATTAGGGGGGATCTTCAGCTTGACCTTGACCGGCTCACGACCCACTGGAAACAGAGCCCGGTCAACCTCACTGTCACCGAGTTCTGGATGCTGTATGCCCTGGTCCGTCACCCAGGTCATGTTAGAAGCCGGGACCAACTAATGGAGGAGGCACATATCTATGTGGATAGCGCCAGTATCACTACCCACATCAAACGTATGCGGAAGAAATTCCTACAACTAGACGGCGAATTCAGCCATATTGAATCGGTCTATGGCGCTGGTTACCGCTGGACGCTTTAACACCAGCACCCGATCATTGCCAATAACGAATTGGAAACCACCGTAAAAGAAATATAGCCTGGCCAATCGTGACATGAAAACAGTAGCCTAATGCCTGATAAGACGAAACTGCATTTCACCCAGACACTGCGTTTTAAACTGTTACTTGCGTCATTCAGCCTGATTCTGATTCCTTGGGCAGGCTATCAATATCTATCAGAGATGGAGGCATCGCTGCGTCAGGCGCAGGAGACCCTACTGCTTAATAGGGCTGATATAGTAGCCAATATGCTTGCCACGAACATCAGCTCATTGGATGTTCCGACTGCTGATGAGACAACTCAAAACCCAACCCTGTATGTCCACCCACTTACCAGCCCCCCAGATATCGATGGCTATGCTGAAGAGTGGCTCAAACTGAAACCTCAATCCCGCCAATTCAAGGCCAATGCAACAGATCCCGATGCAATCACACTCGATTGGCTTGCAGGATTTCACGGGGACTCTATCTATCTATTGATCGAGGTCGAGGATCAGATCCTGGTCTATCCACAATCTGAACGCATCTTGAGTGATGGAGATCATTTAATATTGGCTCTCCCTGGCCCATCCGGTAAAAGCAGAAAATATCGACTCGGCACCCCTGCACCAGGTTGGATAAATGTGGTCGAGCATGAAAGCAATCGTCAACAGACAGCTATTCAGGGGGAGTGGCAAGAGACTGCGCATGGTTACCGGGTAGAACTGCAAATACCCCGCTCACTGACTGCCGGACAACTCTCCCTGGCAGCAGTCGATATCGACATGTTGCAAGCGAAACCGGTAGGAATTGCCTCAACTTCAGGCTGGAACAGTAATCGCACTCTATCTCGACTCGTCATGCCCAATATGCAGGTTGACAGACTTTTATATGGTCTCGATGAGCAAAGACATCGATATACGATTCTAAACAGGCAGCGTCAGGTTATAGGGCGGCACGGGTCGATCCAACCCTTCGTTAAACCGAACCACACCCTGCTAAGTCGTTTCATATCACTATTAACACCTTCACCAGAGGAGGCAGGGAGAGACGCCAGGAATGACATGGGACAATTGGACGGGCCTGAAGTTCGTCGATCACTCTCGGGCAAAGGAGCGATCTATCGATATAGAATAACCGATTCCAAGAGAATGATTATATCAGCAGCTCAGCCGATTAAGATTGAAGATAACATAGTAGGTTCAGTGGTTGTTGAGCAGAGTACACAAGAGATACTACTGTTACAACAAAGTGCCCTTGAACGACTTTTCCTCATAAGTCTGATGCTGTTCATCATTACAGGAGGCACACTACTCCTGTTCGCCTCGTCACTGACCCGTCGCATCACTCAGCTCAGTATTAAATATAACCGGGTGGTCAGCCCTGACGGCAGAATCATCGAAGAGGTGCAGGCGGGGAAGGATAAAGACGAATTGGGAGAACTTGATCGGAGCTTCGGTGCGGTACTGAAACGTTCTATCGAATATACCGGTTATCTTGAGTCCATGGCCTCGAGACTCACGCATGAATTCCGTACACCATTGACAATGGTACAGACCTCATTGGAGAACATCCTGGTAGATAGCGATTCCAAGCAGCAATCAACCTATATCAGAAGAGCACTCGATGGCACAAGAAGACTCAATTTAATTCTCACGCGCATTCGCGAGGCCACTCGGCTTGAACAATCACTACAGAACAGTGAGAAAGAAAATGTCGATGCCGCTGCATTTTGCAAGTCCTTGTGTGACGGTTACGCCATTACCTATCCGCATGTCGATTTCGAATGTCGCCTGGAGGCCAAATCGGTTTGGATCCATATCTCTCCCGACCTCATCAACCAAGCCCTGGACAAACTGATCAGTAATGCTGTCGACTTTCACCAACCGAACACCCCGATAACAATTTCAATGGATGCGAAGCACAGCAAGCTGCTCAAGATCGGGGTCAGGAATCAAGGCCCACAGATACCTGAAAATGATATTCCAATGCTATTTCACAGCATGAAATCGAGAAGGAAAGACGACGACAACCAAATACACCTCGGTATTGGACTCTATTTGGTTCGTCTGATAGCCGAATTCCATCTTGGAGAGGTGCGGATTAGAAATGAATCTAATGGTGTTTGTTTTACCCTTGTCCTTCCGTATACAACCTAGCCTTCACCAGTGACTAGTTACCGGCCGCGGTCTGTAAAACGAGAGATCAGGTGAGAAACTGTCGGATAATCTTACACAAAAAAAACCAACTGATTTCATCAATTATTCTAAACCACTGATATTAAATTGTTACTGAGCTGTGGCATAAATATTGTATGAATTAAATGATTTTTCCACAAAAACATTACAATGGTATTGAACGGATCAGACTCCAGTCTGAACGTATTTAAGGAGCAGTTCGGATGAAACTCAAATGGCTTGCTATTGCATTTCTTGGATCACTATCAGCCCAAACCCACGCAACAGTTATTTTTAGCGATAGCAATACCCACCTAATCAACAGTTCAATTTTTGAAGACGTACGTTTAGAGAATGGTTCCGATCTTCATATCACCCAAGGGGGTGCCATTATCACCCCAGCAACCCAAACTGCAATCTACAGCAGTTCCGGGGGCGCATCGACAATCACGCTAACCGGGAATGCCTCTGTAATTGGAGGTATCGACTATCAGGCATGGAGTAACGAGGAAGATGCTGTCATAGCCAATGACAATACACAGATCCTTGGCCAGGGTGAAAGGGCAAGCGGTCATGGCCAAGGTGCCGTTTCCGGTGCGAGACGGGTAGAGGTTGCTGACAATGCCCGACTCATCGGCGCAGACAACGCTACGAATGGTGGCAATGGCATAGATAACACATCATCCGGCGCACAAATCGCCTCTATACAGGGCGGCGAGGTTATTGGTGGAGAGGGTGGACAATCTGGTGGCAACGGGATCGACGGTTGGATCGAAGTCGTTGGTTTGGATATATCCGGTGGTACCATCCAAGGAGGGAACGGCATCAATCTTGGTGGTCATGGCGTTACAACTTTCGGCACTATTTCCGGCACTATATCAGGCGGCACAATCATTGGAGGAAGCGGCGTAACAGGAGGGGACGCTGTCACTTCTCAACAGGGGCTAAATCTCGATATATCAGGCGGCGGCCTTCTTGGTGGTGACGGGGGCATGTATGGTGGTAATGCAATAACCACTCGCTATAGCCATGACAGCGGCAATACCAATTCGACCATATCAGGGGGTTACTTCGATGCAGGCGCCGGACTGATTGATGATGGATGGTTATTGCATCTCACCGGTTTTGGTCATTTCGATATAACCGGCGGGCTGTTTGGATACAACAACAGCGGCAACGGCTTTGGCATATTTAATAATGCAGTTGTTGATGTCTACGGCTGGGATCTGGAACTCAACAACGACCTTCTGACGGGGTATCTTTTAGATGGCAGTTGGATTGAGACATCTGTAACGCTGGCTTACAACGAATTTGCACCACAGGGTACATTGAATCTCATCAACCGGGAAAACTTCAACGTCCCGGAACCTGGAACCCTGCTGCTCTTAATGATAGGGGTCACCGGAATGGGGCTCATCAAGCGTAACAGGGTTTAAGACTCTTCAAACTCAAACGACAGGAACAGCGCTCTAAGCTTGAATCAGACGGGCGTTGACTGCAGGTCCCACATAAGCGCGCTGCCGAAGGGATTCGCACTCATTCACGCTCTTCGATCCATGCTGCCTGAATGGCTTCAAGTATCTTTTCACCCGAATGGTGAGGATCGTCATCAAAATCATCCAGGGCGATAACCCAGTCGCGTAGATCGACGAAATTCAGATAGCTCGGATCAATATCAGGGTGCTTCTCATCCAGCTCTATGGCGATATCCAGACTATCGGTCCACTTCAAACCCATGACTCCCTCCTCTGCTCAATGATTTTCCGCCACCATATTGATGGTGTATTTGGGTATCTCGATCACCATATCTTCATCACCGACCACCGCCTGACAACTGAGACGGGATTCCGGTTCGAGTCCCCAGGCCTTATCCAGCATATCTTCCTCCGTCTCTTCCGCCTCATCCAGGGAATCGAATCCCTCGCGAATGATCACATGGCAAGTGGTACAGGCGCAGGACTTCTCACAGGCATGCTCTATCTCGATGCCGTTCTGCAGTGCTGCATCGCAAATGGTGGTACCCGGTTCCGCGTCTATGACCATGCCTTCCGGGCAGATCTCTTCATGGGGTAAAAATATAATACGCGTCATACTACCACCTATTCGAATTCATCGACCTTGTGCCCTGACATGGCCTGTTGAATACTCTGATTCATGCGTCGTTCTACATAAAATCCACAGGCACTTTCGAGCTGCTCCATGGCCTCTTTGATAACCTTTTGTTGATCCGCTCGTGCCACCGATTTCAATGCCCCAAGTGCCTGTTCCACCTGTTGGCGTTCATCAGAGTTGAGTAGCCGGTCGCCATCCTCGGCCAAGGCCGCCTCCAATGCCTCAATCGTCCTATCCGCCTCAACCTGCTGCTCACGAAGACTTCGCAGCTGCTTATCTTCACCAGCATGTTCGATCGAGTCACGCAGCATGGTTTCGATCTCACTGTCGGTCAATCCGTATGATGGCTTGACCTCTATACTGGCCTGCACTGCACTGCTCTGTTCCACTGCGCTGACGTTCAACAGGCCATCCGCATCGACAGCAAATGTAACACGAATCCGTGCCGCGCCAGCCACCATTGGCGGTATACCGCGCAATTCAAAGCGAGCCAGTGAACGGCAATCGGTGACCAACTCCCGCTCCCCCTGCACAACATGGATCGCCATCGCGGTCTGGCCATCCTTGAAGGTGGTGAACTCCTGGGCCCTTGCCACCGGTATGGTGGTATTTCGGCCGATCAACTTCTCAGTCAAACCACCCATGGTCTCTATACCGAGAGAGAGCGGGATGACATCCAGCAGCAGCATCTCATCATCCGGCTTGTTGCCGGCCAGAATATCGGCCTGAATCGCGGCACCAACAGCGACCACCCGGTCGGGATCGATCTCCACCAGGGGTTGAGTAGCGAATAGCTCACCTACACTTTCACGCACCCTGGGCACCCGGGTCGATCCACCTACCATCACCACCTCTTGCACCTCAGCCGCGTCAATCCCAGCATCCCGCATCGCCCTGCGACAAGCCATCAGGGTCTTTTTGATCAGTGGATCGATCAGTTCATTGAACTTCGATCTATGAAGTTTTCCCTGCCAATGCTCGCCACTGTCCAGTTCAACAGTTACCTGGGCCTCTTCGGCATCAGTGAGCACCTCCTTGGCTGTGCAGCCGGCCAACATCAGGCGCTTCATCTGGGCATGATCGGCATCATGATCAATCCCCGCCTGCTGCATGATCCACTCGGCAATAACCCGATCGAAATCGTCGCCGCCAAGTGCTGAATCACCACCGGTTGCCATAACTTCGAAGACGCCCTTGTTCAATCTCAGGATGGAGATATCAAAGGTACCACCACCCAGGTCATAGATGGCATGAACACCTTCCGCACCTTTGTCCAGGCCATAGGCCACTGCAGCCGCCGTGGGCTCATTCAGCAGACGCAATACATGTATTCCAGCTATTTTTGCGGCATCTTTAGTCGCCTGGCGCTGGGCCTCATCGAAATAAGCAGGTACGGTGATCACCACCCCACTCAGTTCGCCACCAAGGGTAGCTTCAGCCCGTTTCGCCAACACCTTGAGTATCTCCGCCGACACCTCAACCGGGCTGACCTGCCCCGCCACAGTTTCGATACGTGGTACGCTCGTATGCTCCTGTATGAAACGATAGGGAAGCCTGCTCCCCAGGGTCTTGATCTCATCCACCCCGCGTCCGATCAGCCTTTTGGCAGACGAGATCGTATTCAGCGGGTCGTCCGTCTCGGCCTGTTTCGCAGCATAGCCCACCTGTATGGAGTCCTTTTGATACCTCACCACGGATGGCAACAGATGCCGCCCCTCATTATCCGGCAAGGTATTGGCATCGCCACTGCGAACAGTGGCCACCAGGGAATTGGTGGTGCCCAGGTCGATTCCTGCCGCCAATCGATGTTGATGGGGTGCCTGTGCTTGGCCCGGTTCTGTTATCTGTAACAGTGCCATCTATCTTTTATCCATCTGACAAGTCAATTCAACTCATCTTCCAAATCGGCTTCAACACTCTCAGCCTCGGTGTGCAGCTTCTGTAAAAAACGCATTTTTCGTAGGATCTCACGAGCGCCTTGCAGCTGGTCTTCAGTTGGCGTCTCAAAGTAGACAGCCAACTGAGCCACCAGACCGTTGATCTGTTTGTTGATCCGCCCACGCAGATTGGCAATTGCCTGGTAGGGATCGGCCTGACCTCGGATATCCTCCAGTTCCTCCCTCAACTCCATCTGCTGCATCAGGAAGGTCATATCCTGAGTGGATTCATTCAGAGTATCCATCTCGATACCGTGTAGCAATAGCAGATAACTGGCCCGGGCTATCGGATCCTTAAGTGTTTCAAACGCCTCATTGACGAGTGCGGCACTCTGTACTGAGATCCTGCGCTCCTGTTCGGTTGCGTTGGCAAAGCGGTCAGGATGGACCACCCTTTGTAACTCCCGATAGCGTTCAGAAAGAGCGTTGCCATCGACTATATAGCTCATTGGCAAACCAAAAAGATCAAAGTAGTTTTTCGAATAATCCAGCATATCGAAAAAAACGGCTGCCTTAAGGCAGCCGCTTTACACCCCTTTGCAATTCATCATCAGACGTTAAAACTTTCGCCACACCCGCACTCGCTCTTGGCGTTTGGGTTACTGAACTTAAATCCCTCGTTGAGACCTTCGCGGGCATAGTCGACTTCCGTACCGTCCAGATAGACGAGGCTCTTGGGGTCGATCACAACCTGAACACCCCGGTCTTCAAAAACCTGATCGTCATCCTTAACTTCATCCACGAACTCCATCTCATAGGCCATGCCGGAACAGCCCGAGGTACGCACACTCAGTCGAATGCCCAGCCCTTTACCCCGATTGGCGAGAAAGGCCTGAACTCTGGTGGCTGCCGCTTCTGTAATCGTAATACCCATACTTACTACTCTAGTAGATCGATCTTTAGCTCTTTTTGTCAGAAAAATCTTTGATTGCCGCTTTGATGGCATCCTCCGCCAACACAGAACAGTGCACTTTCACCGGCGGCAAGGCCAGCTCTTCTGCAATATCCGAATTCTTTATCTCCTGGGCCTGTTCCAGGGTTTTACCCTTGACCCATTCGGTCAGCAGACTGCTGGATGCGATCGCAGAACCACATCCGTAGGTCTTGAAACGGGCATCTTCTATGACGCCGTCGTCGCTGACCTTAATCTGCAGACGCATTACATCACCACAGGCAGGAGCCCCTACCATACCGGTTCCTACACTGGTGTCATCTTTATCGAAGCTACCCACATTCCGTGGGTTCTCATAATGGTCAAGAACCTTGTCACTGTATGCCATGATCTACAACCTCTGAATGACCTAGAGCGCGCTTAGTGCGCAGCCCATTGAATGGATTTCAGGTCGATGCCGTCCTTGAACATCTCCCATAGGGGGGACAGTTCACGCAACCGTTCCACTTCGGTTTGGATCTTGTTGATTGCGTAATCCACCTCTTCCACGGTGGAAAAACGACCTAGGGTAAAGCGAATGGAACTGTGTGCCAGCTCATCCTCGCGACCCAGGGCGCGTAAAACATAACTCGGTTCCAGACTGGCGGATGTACAGGCCGAGCCTGAGGATACCGCCAGGTCCTTGAGCGCCATGATCAGGGACTCACCCTCAACGAATGCGAAGCTGACATTCAGATTACCGGCCAGCCTCTGCTCCTCATCACCATTGAGATAGACCTCTTCCATATCGCTGATACCCGTCCACAAACGATTCCGCAGGCCCAGAATTCTTTCGTTCTCTGTCGCCATCTCCTCGCCAGCGAGCCTGAACGCCTCACCCATGCCGACGATCTGGTGGGTCGCAAGGGTTCCCGAGCGCATACCACGTTCGTGACCACCGCCATGCATCTGAGCCTCCAAACGCACCCTCGGCTTACGTCTCACATAGAGTGCGCCAATACCTTTCGGGCCATAAATCTTATGCGCCGAAAAGGACATCAGGTCCACCTTCAGCGCCTGTAGATCGATGGGAACCTTACCGGCACTTTGGGCAGCATCCACATGCAACAGAATCTTACGCTCACGTGTCATCTCACCGATCGACTGAATGTCCTGAATCACCCCGATCTCGTTATTGGCATGCATGATCGAGACCAGAACTGTGTCATCGCGCAACGCAGCTTCCAGCTTGCCAAGATCAATCAGGCCGTTGGGTTCCGGATCGAGATAGGTCACCTCAAAGTCATGACGTTCGAGCTGCCGGCAGGTGTCCAGTACCGCCTTGTGTTCGGTTTTACAGGTGATGATATGGCGGCCCTTTTTGGCATAGAAATCCGCCACGCCCTTAATTGCCAGGTTGTCGGATTCAGTGGCCCCCGAGGTCCAGACAATCTCTTTGGGATCGGCATTCACCAGATCCGCCACCTGCCGCCGCGCATTGTTTACCGCATCGTCTGCAGTCCAGCCAAAGGCATGGGAGCGGGAAGCAGCATTACCGAAATTACCATCCGGGGTAAGATAGCTGCACATGATTTCCGCCACACGGGGATCCACCGGCGTGGTGGCCGAGTAGTCCATGTAGATGGGTAACTTCATCTCATACTCCGACATCGATTGCCATCAGGCGCCTGCCATGTCACCTGAACCATCCACTAGCGAAATATCCAGCCCCGATTGATCCTCATCGGGGTGATCCTGCCGGTCCGCCACCTCTCGGACTGCCTGACGGTCCATCAGATCCTGCAGACTGATTTTATTCAGATAGCCATAGATTTGATTGCTGAGATCCGACCAAAGATCGTGGGTCAGACAACGCTCGTTGTTTTGACAATTGTGCGCACCATTACAGCGGGTGGTATCGATGTTTTCATCCACTGCAGAGATCACCTCGCCCACGTAGATCTCATCAGCACCCCTGCCAAGGCTATAACCACCGCCAGGACCACGCACGCTGGCGACCAATGATTTTTTGCGCAATCGGGAGAACAACTGCTCCAGGTAGGAGAGTGATATTCCCTGACGCTGAGCGATATCGGCAAGGGTTATGGGACCCTCACCATAGTGTATGGATAGATCCAGCATGGCTGTCACAGCGTATCGGCCTTTAGTGGTAAGCTTCACTTCATGAACTCCATGAATATTTCCAATCGCTAATATACATTCCCAAGCAAAATAGTCAAGATTATCCCACCCGGTTTATTCGGTGGTTTTCTCTTTCTCAGGAACCTCTTCATCCAGTTTTTGCAGTTCTTCGGCTGTCGAAACAATCTCGCAGGAATCCAATGTGGGAAGATCGGACTCCTCCTCATCCACACCAAACTTTTTCATGGCTTCGCACATGGACTCCATTTTCTTGTCCATCACATGAATATGGTCGAGCATGCAGTTGATGGCGTGGGCCACTGGATCTGCGGCATCCTTGGTGGCCCCGTAGGCATCGAAACCGATCTTTTTCGCGATCTTCTCCCGGTGACCATCCCGCTCCGGCTTTCTGGCGGTAATCAACTTCCCCGGAACACCCACTACGGTGGAACCGGCAGGTACATCTTTCACCACGACCGAGTTGGAACCAATTCTGGCCCCTTCACCAACGACTATCGGCCCGAGTACCTTTGCTCCCGCGCCGACAACCACATTATTTTCCAGGGTGGGGTGGCGTTTACCTTTTTCCCAGCTCGTGCCACCCAGAGTGACACCGTGATAGAGGGTGCAATCATCACCGATTATGGCGGTCTCTCCGATGACCACGCCCATGCCATGATCAATGAAAAAGCGCCTGCCGATGACCGCACCAGGGTGGATCTCGATTCCAGTGAACAATCTGGCGATATTGGAGATCACCCGGGCGAACCACTTTAATCCTATGCCCCACAAGGCATGGGAGAGCCGGTGAAAGACCACCGCATGCACACCGGGGTAGGTAGTAACGATCTCAAAGGTATTGCGCGCAGCAGGATCCCTATCAAAAACGCTTTGGATATCCTCTTTCCATCGAGAGACTTTCTCTTCACCTGTTTCCAACTGCCTACCTACATTTGAGTGAAAAAACCTGTGCCACATCTCTAATGTTGGCATGCGGATAGGAGATTATCCACAATCCCGCACAAATTACTAGGGTATTCTTGCCCGTCCTGGAAATTGCCGCCGCCGATCAGCGCCGCATCGACTTGCGCCCCTGCATGGCGCTGAGGATCCCCCGCATGATGTTGATCTCATCCTTATCCGGTCTGGCCCGCTGAAATAGGCTGCGGAGCCGGCGCAACAGCTTCTGGGATTGGCGCGGATCGGTAAAACCTATGTCGTCGAGGGCCTGGGCCAGATGCTCGTGAAAGCCCTGCAGCATGTCAGCGGTCGCCAGGTCCCTCTTGCTATCCACATCATCCGCGTGTGTCTGGTGGTGGGCCAGATAGATCTCATAGGCCAGGATCTGAACCGCAGCCCCGAGATTGAGTGAGCTGTACTCCTCATTCGTCGGTATGTGTACAAGAAAAGTGCATCGATCCAGTTCATCATTGGTGAGACCCGACCGCTCCCGTCCAAATACCAAGGCAACATCCCCCTGTTTTGCTTCCTGCACCAGTTTGGCTGCCGCCTCCCTGGGTGAGACAACAGGCCAGTCTACGCTGCGGGTACGGGCGCTGGTACCCACCACAAGGCGACAATCGGTCAATGCTTCATCGAGGGATTCCGCCACTCGCGCATCATTCAGCAGATCATCGGCCCCCGAGGCGCGGGATGTGGCCTCCTGATGAGGATAGTGCTGGGGTGTGACCAGGTGGAGCTGCCGTAGCGACATGTTCTTCATGGCACGTGCAGTCGCTCCGATATTGCCTGGATGGCTGGTGTCTACCAACACGACGCGGATGTTTTTCAACATAGACGAAATAGGATCCTGAATCTTCCCCAATTCATACGGGAATTAAACTGATATAAGATTGGGCGCAAATTGTACACTATCAAAGATAAAGACGAACAATGACTTAGATTCAAACAAACAAGCTGATTAGCCACCCTATCCCGGCAGGGATTAGGCTAAACCCGCTAGATGGGGATCCTGTTGCAGTATCCCCTATATTTGTGTTTTTCCCGATCATTTGCGGACAAAGAACTATTTGCATCGATTTGCGGCAACACCAATATGAAACAGTTTATCCCGATCGCCACTTGCTGTATCCTCGCGGCCCATGAACCCTATGCTCACCATTGCCGTACGCGCCGCCCGTGAAGCCGGGCGTATCATCACTCGAAACTTCAACCGGATCGATCGACTCACCATCAGCGATAAAGGCAACAACGACTTTGTCAGCGAAGTCGACCGCAATGCAGAAGCAGTGATTATCAACCTGCTGCGTGAAAAATATCCAAATCACGCCATTCTGGCGGAAGAGAGCGGCAAACAAGGTAGTGACGACCATATCTGGATCATCGATCCATTGGATGGGACCACCAACTTTCTGCATGGCTTCCCCCAATTCGCAGTCTCCATTGCACTCAGGGTCAAGGGTCGCCTGGAGGTTGGCGTTGTCTACGACCCGGTCAGCGAAGAGATGTATACTGCCTGCCGTGGTGAAGGCGCGCAGCTGAATGATAAAAAGATTCGGGTATCCGGTCGCAAAGGCCTCTACGGCGCCCTGCTGGGTACCGGCCTTCCCTACCGTGATTTCAGATTCACGGAAAATTATATGGGGATGCTCAAGGGGCTGATCAAGGAGAGTGCGGGGGTGCGCCGTCCCGGTTCTGCCGCCCTCGACTTCGCCTATGTGGCCGCCGGCCGGATGGACGGTTTCTGGGAGCTCGGTCTGCGTGAATGGGACTTTGCCGCGGGCGCACTCCTGGTGAGAGAAGCGGGGGGACTGGTCACGGACATCGGTGGCGGTGAACGCTATCTCGAAACCGGCAATGTCATCGCCGGGAATATCAAGGTCCACAATGCCATGCTGAAATGCATTCTGCCCCATCTCGACAGCAAACTGACCGCTTAATTCCCATCCTCCAGAATCCGGTTCACAGATTCATCATAACCACGCAATAGCACCTCAAGAATACCTATTCACAACCGTTAGTTTGGGTGAATACACTGAAAAAACAGTGTCTTTACAAGATTTTGAATTGCTACTCCCGTGGAAAGGTGATCATGGATAATGACCCAAGAAAGAGAAAAAAATTGAGTGACCATGCCCTGGAATTGATCATGCGTGATGTGTTGAACGGTCTACAGGAATTTTCACTGGAAATGCAATCGGATGCCGCACCTGCTTTGGCCTCCACGGAAGAGCAGGGCCTGTCCTCAGGCAGCTTGAAAAACGCACTGCGAGCAAAAAAGAACTAGTCTCCTCTGAAACGGAGTCAGCCTCTCAGGGCGTCTCCTCCTGGGCGCCATCCTCTTTCTGCACCGGCATCAGGTCTGCACGACTGACCCCCATGAAGATCACAGAGCTACTCGCCACATAGATCGAGGAGTAGGTACCGATCACCACACCCACTATCAACGCCAGTGCGAAGCCATGGATGATCTCACCACCGAACAGAAACAGTGCAAGCAGAACCAACAATGTGGTGCCGGACGTTATCAAGGTTCGGGACAGGGTTTGATTGACTGAGGTATTGATAATTTCCACCGCATCACCCTTGCGGATCTTTCTGAAGTTCTCCCGAATACGGTCGAATACGACGATAGTATCGTTGAGTGAATAGCCGATAACCGCTAACACGGCAGCCAGCACCGGGAGGTCGAACTCCACCTGAAACAGTGCAAAGAAACCGATGGTAATCAGAACATCATGTACCAGGGCGATCACAGAACCAACCGCAAATCGGTACTCAAATCGCAATCCCACATAGATCAAGATGCCGATCAGGGCGTACAGCATGGCCAAACCGCCATCCTCAGTCAGCTCATCCCCCACCTGAGGACCGACAAACTCAACCCTGCGCAGGTCGGCACCCGGATCAATCCCCTGCATGGCGCTGAAGGCACGGTCACTCACCACTGCACTCTCAATATCGTCGCGGGGCGCGAGCCTGATCAACACATCCTTCGAGGTACCGAAGTGTTGAATCACCGCATCACCGAAACCATCCTTGGTCAGCGCCTCGCGCACAACCGGGAGTTCAACCGCCTGCGGATAGCCGACCTCGACCAGGGTACCGCCAGTGAAGTCGATACCCAAGTTGAGTCCGCGCACAATGATGGCGCCCAGGGCGATCAACATAAGTATCCCGGACAGGATCAGCGCGATGTTGCGCTTACCCATCAAATCGTAACGTTTATTCAAGATCTGCATAACAGGATTCCTTAGATCGCCAGCGCTTTCACACGTTTACGACCGTAAATCAGATTGATCACCGCACGGGTGCCGATGATGGCAGTGAACATGGAGGTACAGATACCGATTGCCAGTGTGACTGCAAAGCCCTTGATCGGCCCGGTACCGAAACTGAACAGCACCACTGCCGCGATCAGGGTGGTGATGTTGGCATCGATGATGGTGGAGAAGGCCTTCTCATAACCGGCTTGTATGCTCGCCTGGGGGGAGTTGCCATTCGCAATCTCCTCGCGGATCCTTTGGAATATCAAGACATTCGCATCCACCGCCATACCTACGGTAAGGACGATACCGGCGATGCCGGGGAGGGTCAGGGTGGCCTGCAGCATGGAGAGAATCGCGACGATGAGGACCAGATTCATGACCAGCGCCAGATCCGCAACCAGACCGAAAACCCGATAGTAGATAGCCATGAATATCATCACCAGGGTCAGCCCGATCATCACCGATTTGAAGCCCTGATCGATACTGTCCTGGCCCAGGCTGGGGCCGATTGTCCGCTCTTCGACGATCTCTATGGGTGCGGCCAGAGCGCCTGCCCGAAGCAGCAACGCCAGGTCCCTGGCCTCCTCGGTGGTATCCAGCCCTGTGGTTTGAAAGCGCCTGCCGAAGGGTTCCCTGATAGTGGCGATTGAAATCACCTCTTCAACCCGCCTCTTCACCTTCACCGGCTCACCGTCCACCATCCGGGTGGTGACACGATTTTCGATGAACACCACCGCCATGGGTTGGCCCACGTTCTCATTGGTCATGCGCCGCATGCGCTTCGCGCCCACCCCGTCAAGACTGACAAACACGGCCGGTTGACCGGTCTGTTGATCCAAGCCGGATGAGGCGTCGACAATCTGGTTACCCGTGACAATCACCCGTTTTTTCAATAACACCGGTTGCCCGTCACGTTCGCGATAGAGATTGGAGCCTGGCGGTATACGTCCGTTCACCGCATCCTCCACGCTGTGCTCGGTGTCGGCAAGGCGATACTCCAGGGTTGCGGTGGCACCCAGTATCTCTTTCAGTTTTGCCGGATCCTGGGCACCGGGAAGCTGCACCACGATCCGTCTTATACCCTGTTGCTGAATCAAGGGTTCGGCAATGCCTAACGCATTGACGCGATTACGTAGGGTGGTGATATTTTGCTGCAGGGCGAACTTCTGTACCTCCTGCTTCTCCACCGGGGAGAGGGATACGCGAATCAGAAAGGCGTCCGCCTCATCAAAACTTTCGAGATTCAGGGAGCGAAACTCATTACCGATCAGGTCAGATGCCTGATCTCGCTTTTCCACATTATTGAACTTAACCAATACCTGGTCGTTTTCCCGGCTGATACGGATATAGCGCAGCTTGTTCTCCCGCAACAGGGTTCTGATATCGCTGCTGTAGCGCTCAGCCGCCTGCTCAATCGCTGCCTCCATATCCACATCGATGAGGACATGAATACCGCCTCTGAGGTCGAGTCCGAGATACATCGGCTCGGCCCCCAAGCCGACCAGCCAGTCGGGTAGATCGGGAGAGAGGGTCAATGCTGGTGTATAGTTCTCGCCCAGTTCCGCGGCAATCTGATCCATCGCCTTCAGCTGATCCTCTGAATTCTTGAATCGCACCAGAAGCTTGCCATTATTCTGCGCCACGCCCTTAGCCTCGATACCCACCTTACCCAGCGCCTTCTGTACTCGTGACTCTGTCGTCTGGTCGATAGTGGCATCACGTTGCGCGGAGATCTCCATGGATGGGTCCTGATCGAATATGTTCGGCAGGGCGAACAACCCGCCGATCAGGACCAAGATCAAAACCATCAGGTTCTTCCAAAGTGGGTATTGGTTCATCGTAGTTTCAAAATGTTAGTACTAAGAGAGAAGTGGATTCACACACTATCGGCTAAAGCTCTTTAAGGGATCCCTTGGGCAATACCGAGTCAACGGCCTGCCTGCGTATCTTTACCGCGGTTCCATCTGATATCTCTAGCAGGAGAAAGTTCTCCCCAAGATCGGATATTTTACCCGCCATGCCGCCGGTAGTGACGACTTCATCCCCCTTGGCCAGGGCCTCGACCATCTTTTTATGCTCCTTCTGGCGCTTTACCTGGGGACGAATCATCAAGAAATAAAGTACCGCGCCAAAAATCACCAAAGGCAGCAGTCCGGTAATGGCACTCGCCTGCTCCGTAGCGGCAGGTGCCTCCGCCAAGGCGTCAGATATAAAAAAACTCATTTCAACTATCCTCTCATTCGGGCCAAAACAGTGTCCGACAGGCAGATCCTGCCCGCAGTTAAAATCAGCGGCCGATTATGACACAGAAGGGGAAAATAAGCAGGCTTATGTGAACTTCCGGTTTGATTCCGGCCTATCATCTACGCACTGGTGGGGCAGGACCCCACCCTACTCCCTATCCAGTCAATACCAGACCGAAAGGTAGGCCTTGATCACATTCGCGGTAAATGAGTAGAAGGGTTCCTCACCGGCAACACCGCCCCCGGTGATATCACGGAAATCGTCATAATTGAAGCGGATCAGGTCGAGGGAGAGATTGAGGCTGCCGTTATCGATAAACTGCCACTTCTGGGGATGAAAATCATAACTCACCGTGAATCCGACAGTGTGGCTCTGGAAAGTGCTCAACTCTTTGTCCCGGGCCAGAAAATTCTGCTCATTCTGGCGTGAGAAGAGATCGCTGTAGAAATCGGCCGCGTTCTGGGTGTAGTAACGGTAACGCACATCGATCACCCAGTCCTTCTCCAGGGGGTGGGTATAGGCAAACTCCAGGTTGTTGGCACTGATACCCCAGGTGTCGTTGAAATAGCGGTATTCACCGCTGAGGGCGGCACGATAGGGAAGATAATATTTCAGTCGCAAGGCCAGGGCGTTACTGGTTCGTGTACTTGGATAGCGCTCGGCCTGAAAACCATAGCCATTCTCACTCAGGGGATCGAGAAAGCGGTAGGAACGATAGGGATTGTTCAGATATCCCTCGTCGGTGATTGTCTCCCAGTTGATATCGAGAATACTCTCCTTGGTCAATATCTGGCTGACACCGATGCGGTAGTTCTGGCGCTTCAGGGATTCACCGAAGTCACTGTCTCCATTACGGCTGATATCGTCGTTACCCACCGCATATCCGAGAGACACGGTTGTCAGATCACCAAACATATCATGGCTGACGGAAACGCTACTGGTCTCAGCCTGGTAGTCACTCTCGTCACTGCGGGTTACCGCCAGACTCATCAAGGTCTTATTGTGCAGATAGTCCATCGCCAGGCTGGTTTCAGTGCGTTCCTCCGTATAGGGCGACGCCATACTGATCACATCCACCGATGCGCTTGAGATGGAGTCGATATAGTAGTTGGCATTCAGGGAGATATTCCCGGAAAAGGATTTACGTACCAGGATCGACGGCCCATCCACTTCGACTCCGCCGCCATCGTAACGGTGATACATGACATCCGCCCGATCTTCAGGGAGAACCGTGGCCTGTAACGTCACACTGCTCATCAATAGCAGTATCGCCATCACCAGGGCGATATAGCCCTGCCCGGGTATCAGCCATGGAACAGTAGAAGCAGGACCGCGCATGGTAGTGAGACTAGTTACAGCCACATCCCCCTCCACCGCCACCCTCGGCACCGCGTGCCGCCTCACGGGTCTGATAGACATGGTGCCGATAGGTGCTCGCGACAGGGTCACGATCAAAGCTCATGATCGGGTCGGCCAGATGAGCCCGTTCATAGGGTTGCACCCAGGGCTCTATACTGCATCCCGTGATGGCGAGAACGGACAGCAAGCACAGCAACCGGCAGATTCTATTTTGCATCGTTTTCATTTAATTCAATGATTACTCACGCAGCAGCTCACGGATCTGCTGTTGGTACTCTTCCTCGTAGCCAGGTTTGTATCCCTTATGCAGATAACGTATCCGCCCGTCCCTGTCGACCATGAAGGTGCTCGGCATCGCTTTAACCTGGTACTCCTTACTCACCTGGCTACGGTCATCGTAGAGGATGGGGAAGCTCACCGGCAGATCGCTCAACATCTTGTCCGCAGCCTTCTTGTCTTCATCCACATTCACCCCCAGCAAGGAAAATCCCAGGGATTGATAGCGATCGAACAACTGCTGCAACAGGGGCATCTCCTGACGACAGGGACCACACCAGGATGCCCAAAAATTAACCATCACCACCTGGCCTCTCAGCTCACTCAGTTTTATATTCACCCCCTCGCGACTCTTGAGGGTGAAATCTGGAGCCATGGGCGTCTGATTGGCTGCAGCGGCATAGCCACAAGCCATGGATAACAGGCCGGCCAGGATCAGCTGGTGCAATCGACTTCGTATCTGGCGTTTACTTAACATCATCATTCCCTCAAAAGAAGTAGGTCAGGCCAGCGTGCAGCTCGAAGTTGTGAATTGTCTTCGATTCACCCAACAGGTCTGATTCAAACATATGATCCCTGGCATCGAGATGCAGGGTTAGCCAATCATTGATCAAGAGGCGATAGCCAGCACCCAGGTTGACAGTAAACTCATCATCCCCTGCAAAGCGGGTGCTACCGGCACCGCCAATCAGATAGAACTGACTGTTGAAGGCATACTTGCCACCCAAAAACACCTCACCGGGAAGCAGGTTGTACCCCACCGAGAGGTTGTAATAGGTAAAATCACGTTCATCATCGGTGAGCAGCTGAATATCACCACCCAGGAGTTCAAAACTGGTCTCGTTGGCCTCGGTGGTGCCGACCGCCGCCTCAACGAATATGGAGTCCGTGAGGTGATAGGCGAAGCGGGCGCCAAACACACCACTGGTGCCGAAATCCTCGATACTCATCAGCCCGACATAGAACCCTATCTCGAAGTCCTCGGTATCGATTTCGGGTTCCACGATCTCCCTGCGCGCAATCTCAGGTTCAATAAGCAACTCCTCACGCAGGCCCTCTCCGATAGGTTCTGCTGCCATGCAAGGCATCATGATCCACGCCATCACAAGCAGCGCTGGGTTCAGAAAAAGAAACCGAGTCCGATTTTCCACTGGTCAAATTCCTCGTTGTCTTCACGACTGGTAAATGCGGTGTAGTGGCGAAACTCTCCACGCAGAAAAAAACGCCGCGTCAGATAGACACGTAAGCCAACGCCTACATGGGCCGTAGTGTCGGTGCGATCCTCAGCCTGAACCAATGTGGACTTGGGCTCGGTACGAATCACGCCCCCTCCCAAAGTGAAGAAGGGACTGTAGGTCCACTCGGGAAAGGGTTGGGAAAGCAAGTTGACGTCAAACAGGTATTCGCTTGAGAAATCCCCCAAGGCCTGGGAAAAACTGAGTTCAGTGGAGAGATTTTCATTGAACGAGTAACCGCCATACAAACCAAGTAGGGTGGCGCCCTCCATGTCACCCCCATAGAAACCGAACTCCCAATCCCTGTCCCTGAAGTCGTCCTGTGAATAGGATGCCAGCTGCAGCGGCTCTCCATCCGAGGTTTGGGTGCGGCGCATCTGTTCAAGGCTGACCCAACCCGATCGGCCCCGGCGCGTGACCACTTGGAACCAATCGGTACGACGCTTTCGAATCTCGACCCACTCCATCCTTTCCGCCACCTGGACGATGGGATAGGTCTCCCCCGGTCCTGTGTGCATTTCGATGTAGGGGGCCGTCACCTGAACCCGTAGATACTCTTCATCCGCTAAACAGATTGCAGGCATCAGCCAGATCAATAACCAGCTCGTCCACAGGTACCGCTTTAACCTAAAAAATCTCAAACTCAATCATCCACTGGTGCCATGAAGGGGTCATTGTAATACTGAGCGCCTATATCAAGCCATTCAGTAATCAGTTTTTTCTCCGCATCACTCAGATAACCCGCATGAACACCACCTGGATCAAACAAGCTTAGGAAACGGCCGCCACTTGCCGAACCCGCCTGCATCGAGGGAGGCACCTGGACCGGTACGTCAGGTAGTGGAATCGGATTGCCATCTGCATCCAGTACCAATGCACCGTTCTCATCGGTTTCATAGAGTTGCTGGCCATTTTCATCCAATTGCGGCACCAGAATATCAACCAGAAGACCATCCACCACCTCTTGCTCGTTGTCGCTAAAGAGCAGCTCCCGATAGGCGGCGAAGTGATCAGGCTCGTCTTCGGATGCACCATCAGTCAGATCCAGTTGACCATCCGGCACCACCGTCACACCGTCATCGTCCGTATCATGACACAGGGTACAGGTATGGTCATCGATTTGAGTATCCGTGGCATCGAATACCGGTCGCGGTAGAGACCATAAGGGATGAATATGATCTTCGTAATGTATCACCGCACGACAAAACACAGTCCAATCGCTGCTGCAGACAGGGTCACTCATGGGTGACTGGGTTTCCAGATCTGCGTAGCGATAGCTGAACTCTGCATCCGGCTCCCGCATGGCCGGGTCGGTCCAGACATCGGTAAACAACAAGTCCATGCTGGGATCACAAGCACTGGCACTGCACTGAAGACGATTGCGTGTCTGTGCCATGGTCTCGCCGAAATCGCTCCAAAGCTCAGGATTGGCATTGGGGAAGGGTACACCACTGGCTGTACCGCCACTGTTGACACTGGGTGGCGCGGCACTCAAACGTCCATGGGTAAGCGGACTGTCCGCAGCATGACAACCACCACAAGTCACCACCTCTCCCGGCCTGAACTGGAGCCAGAATGTATGGGGTTGATCGACCCGTTGTCCATCCGCATCCAGGATACTGAAACTGACGGGTACATTGGCAGGCACCTTCACCTGTACCGATCCATCGGGTTCGATGGGTGTGTAACCGATCACCTCGCGCATACCAAACTGGGTGGTTGCGCCAAACGCACTGTTGGGAAAATCGAGCACATCATCATCGGGTATGGTTACCTGCTTGATCAGGCGCAGAAACCTTGCCGGACGTTGATCTGCCCGTGTTTGTGCCGGATCCGCGAGGGTAGCAATGTCGGGATCTGCCACGTCAACCCCATCCAGGTCATAGACACTGCGAATATGCAGCAACCCGGCCTGATCTGACACCAGGGTCGGATCAAGATCGATACCTGCAGTCTTGTCGTGGCGAATAGTCGGCACGCTACGCGCCACCGCCACCACCGCATCTGTGTAGATGATGCCCTCTTGCGGCTTGACGATCGGTTGCTGGGTCCCCTCATCGCCGTCATAGATAAACAGGCCGTAGAGAGGTGGTGCAGCTTCTGTATCGGGATTGGCGAGACGCTCCTCTGTGCAGGGAACGATGACATCGTCTTCCAAGGCCCGACACTGGTTCCAGCTGATCACCATTCGATCCGTCCCGTCGAACATTGGGTAGGCGCTGCGCAGCTGCCCCCCCCTCGACAGACTCCCGTCAGTGGAGACCTGGAGGGTGGTCGCCTGAGACTGCGCCGGGCCGGTCAGACCCATGTTTTCCCATGTAGGCTGGTCGTTGTCCACATAGTTGGTACTGTCTATCAGCACCAGGTCGCCGCCCTCATTGGTACCATCGAAAGGCAACACCAGTGCCAGAATACGGCCGTCCGGCATCTCGATCGGACGCAGAAACTGCACCGTGCTGCCTCCGGTTCCGGAATCGTGGCTGTTCAATCCGTACAGCAGCTCCATCTCAGTGCCATCAGGATTCATACGGTAGAGATGAATGGCATTATTGCCATCGGCATTGTCCCAGCGACTGAACACAACCTGGCCATTGGCGAGAACGCTGGGAGAGAAGTCATGGCTGCGGTTGAACGAGATCTGCGTAAGATTGGTACCGTCACTGTTCATGACATGCAGCACCATGGCGGGCTCGTCAACCGACCGCTCCATAGCGAGATATTGGGGCTTGCCCTCATCCAGTAATCGAGCCTTGGCAAGGCGCTGTCTGGTGGAAGAGAAGACGATGCGCCCGTCGGGCAGATATTGAGGAAAGCGGTCATGCCCGTCTTCCGCAGTGATATCCGAAACGATGACGCGACTCAAGGATTCACTGGGAATGTCATACTCCCAGATATTCCATGTCGGCTGATCTTCGGGCTCGGCATCCTCGATGAGGGGAAGCCTGAGAGAAAAGAGTAATTTGGTTCCGTCAAATGAGACACTGACATCCCTGACATCACCCTCACCATCAGTTACCGATCCTGTCAGGTTGAGCTCTTCAGCCCCAGCTGCAGCGTAGTCCTTCAGGTAGAGGTCTCCACCCGCCTCGCTGAACTGACTGACGCGGATGTCGGTGTTGGTTGTCTCTGTAATCGGACGCTTCACATACGCCACAGGGTAATCCACAACTACCGGATCCTGTTCCTGGCTGCTTCCACCACCGCATCCATACAGACCGAGGATGAGCAACAGGGCAAACAGACTTGGAAGCATCATTATGGGATTAACCAGTTTCATCTGTAGCTTGGATCCTCCTGGAAATCCGATCTTTAAGATCTGATCGAGCCGTGTATGCCTGCCCCGTCCGTCCACCCGCCCAAGGTGTAACCAGGGGACATCATCAAAAACTGCTCAGGACGAGTATTGACTCGTGCTATCGACTAGTAAAATCATGGACTTGAGAGTCTACCTCATCGAAGTGACCAATCAGTGCGCGAGTTCACACCCTTAAAAAACAGAGGTCACGTATTCACCACTTCGGATTGACAAAAATTGGGAAAGATATAGAAGAAAGGAAACGATACATGTGGCTCGAAGGCAGCTTCGAGGTAAGTCACAAAGATGGATACAGGGGCACGTTCATCATGTCATTTCAGGGTCAGTACAAAGATAGTATTTTGCTTCCTAATAAACCACAGCTGTTTCTAACTCTCACTCTGCTCGCTCTCTTCAGTGTCATGGTGTCGGCAGGGCCCCGCGAACAGGCAAAACGCATACACGACCGGATTGCCGGCGTGCCACCGTCTACCGCCACCCTGGCGCAAATGGTCACAGAGATAGAAACCAACAATGATCCCCTGGCAGCTGCCATGCTCGCTACCGAGCATCCCGATTTCTACAATGTCACACTGAAGAACTGGGCCACCCCCTGGACCAACGAGGAGATGACACCCTTCGCAGCGCTGAATGACTATAGCGCCACCGTCATCGGTATGGTGAGAGACGAGGTACCTTTCAACCAGCTCCTCTCCGCAGACATCCTGTATGTGGGTAGTAATGCACCTGCCTACTCCAACAGCAATAACGACCACTATGAGGCCATGGAGAGCCAGGGCCTGAACCTCAAGGATGTCCTACAACAAACCACACAGTCGAGCGTGACAGGTCTACCTGTGGAAGGGACCGCCGGGGTCATCAGCACCCGTGCTGCCGCCAGGGCGTTTTTCATTGACGGCACCAATCGGGCCATGTTCAGTTTCACCCTGCTCAATCACATGTGCAAGGTGCTTGAGGAGATCAAGGACCCGACGCGACCCGCAGACCGGATCCGTCAGGACGCCACCCGCAGTCCCGGGGGGGATAGCCGGGTATGGTTCAACAACTGCCTGGGATGCCATGCCGGCATGGCGCCCCTGGCCCAGGCCTACGCCTACTATGACTACGAGTATCCCGAAGACGACATGGAGGGAGGCCGCCTTGTCTACACCCCCGACAGCGTGCAGCCCAAATATCTGATCAACAGCAGTGTCTTCAAGAATGGCTATATCACGCCTGATGACCGATGGGATAACTATTGGCGGGAGGGGCCGAATTCAGTGCTGGGTTGGGATCCCAACCTGCCTGGGTCCGGAGTAGGCGCCAAATCCATGGGTGAGGAGTTAGCCAACTCGCATGCATTCGCCGAATGCCAGGTCACCAAGGCCTTCCAGGCAGTCTGCCTGCGCGCGCCCGTGGACAGCGCCGATCGCACCCGGATCGCAGAAATCACCAGCAACTTCAAAACCGACTACAACATGAAACGCGTATTCGCTGAAACCGCCGTCTATTGCGCAGGGGATTGAGTCAGTGACCATGCAGAACTACACACAACAGCATGATGGATGGGTGGGAAGATTAATCGCCATCACCCTTTCCGTATCCACAATCTTCGGCATACAGGGCTGTCAGGACGGGGTCAGTACCGAAAGCCTCCAACCTACCACGGTTTCCACCAGTACTTACACTGGACCTGCCGCCCGCACCTCTGACATCCAAGGCTTCCGGGTGAGTGTATGGGAACCCCTGCGGGCGGAAAATCGCTGCGGCTCCTGCCACAATGCCGGGGGTCAGGCACCGCTATTCGTGCGTGAAGATGATGTCAATCAGGCCTACGAGGCAGCCAATCCCCATGTCAACAGAGCGGAACCAGACCAATCCTCCCTGGTCACCAAGGTTGCGAATGGACACAACTGCTGGGAGGCCAGTGACTCTGCTTGCGCCACCATCATCACCAACTATATAGAATCCTGGGTAGGCGACGGTGCCGGAGGTGGACGGCAAATCGAACTCGAAGCACCACCCAACAAGGTTATCGGCGAAAGCAAGTCCTTTCCCGACGATCCCAGCCTGTTTGCAACCTATGTACACCCGTTGCTGACAGATTACTGTTCAGAATGTCATGTCGAAGATGCAGCCGCCCCACAGTCGCCCTTCTTCGCCACTGCGGACAGCAATGTTGCCTATACCGCAGTCAAGACCTCGATCGATCTGGATACGCCGGCCAACTCCCGCCTGGTACAACGTCTGATCGAACTCCACAACTGCTGGGACGACTGCACCGCCAACTCCCTGGAGATGCAGGGCGCCATTGACCAGATGGCCAGCAACATCTCACCCACCCCCATCGACCCGGCACTGGTGGTGAGCAGCGCCTTGAGTCTTCCGGAAGGGACCGTGGCCAGTGGTGGCAGCCGCTACGAGAACGCCGTCATCGCTTTGTTTGAGTTCAAGACAGGTAGCGGCAGTATCGCCTACGATACCAGTGGCGTCGATCCCGCTATCAACCTGAGTATCAGTGGCGGGGTCACCTGGGTTGAGGGCTGGGGCCTCGACTTTAGCGATGGTAAGGCCCAAGGCAGTACCGGTGACAGCCGCAAGATCTCACAATTGATTCAAGCCACCGGTGAATACACCGTTGAGGCCTGGGTGGTTCCAGCCAATGTCACCCAGGAGGGACCCGCGCGGATTATCAGCTACTCTGCCGGTACCGATGTGCGTAACGTCACCCTCGGTCAGACCCTCTACAACTACAACCACCTGCATCGTTCCAGCACCACCGACGGTAATGGCGAACCCGCCCACTCCACCTCTGACGATGATGAAGATCTGCAGGCGACAGAACAGCATGTGGTGGCCACCTTCGATCCTGAAAACGGGCGACGCCTGTATGTGGATGGGGTGTTTACCGACGACCTTGACGAAACCGCCCCCGGCAATCTGAACGATTGGGATGACAGCTATGCCCTGGTACTGGGCAATGAGGCCTCCAGCGACCGACCCTGGGCAGGTAAGATACGCTTGTTGGCGATCCACAACCGGGCACTGAATGCAGAGCAGGTCAAACAGAATTTCGATGCCGGTGTGGGCGAGAAATATTTCTTACTCTTCAATGTCACCGACCTGCTCAATCTGCCTCAGAGTTATGTCATGTTTGAGGTCAGCCAGTACGACAACTACAGCTATCTTTTCCGTCAACCCAAGTTTATCAGCCTGGACGAAAGCGTCATGCCGGGTTCAATCCCACTCGAGGGCATGCGTATCGGTATCAATGGCAAAGAGGCGGCCGTGGGACAGGCCTACGCACGTTTGGCGACAACCATCAATGACAGCGAATACACGGCCAATGGTCAGTTATTGTCGACCATGGCAACCACCATCCCCTCCGAGAAGGGTTCCGATAGCGACGAGTTTTTCCTCACCTTCGAGCGGCTTGGATCACATACCAACGTCTACACCGAACCGGCTGTACTGCCTCCGGCGGAACCGGCAGATGGTGAACCTGTATCGGAGATCGGACTCCGCACCTTTGATGAGATAAACGCCACCATGGCATCTCTGACGGGTGTCAGCCCCTCCCTGGAATCGGTACAGACCACCTATACCACTATCAGGCAGCAGCTGCCATCGTCGGAAGATATCAATGGATTCCTCTCGTCCCATCAAGTGGCGGTATCACAATTGGCGATTGAGTATTGCAGTTCAATGGTTGACGACACCACACTGCGTGCCGCGATGTTTCCCGGTTTCGACTTCAACACCAATGCCAATGACATTCAGAGCGCCACCTGGCAGAACCAGGTGGTCGCGCCACTGATGAGTCAGTTCATGGGTGAGCAGTTGTCCACCCAACCTGCACCATCTCTGGTTGAGGGCGAACTGATGAACCTGTTGACAGGTAGCGTGGGACTGGCCAGGTGTAGCGGCACATGTGAAGCGGACCGCACAGAAAAGGCGACCAAAGCTGCCTGTGCCTCGCTGCTTGGTAGCGCCGTTGTGCTACTCCAATAGGTAATGGTTTTAATGGATAGGCAATACGCCTCAGTTAATAGTCTGTGTGACAAACGGTAAAGATATCATGCGCAGAAAAGTGAAGAACCTCTCTCCTGATGCCCCGCTGCTATACCCGGATCATCCACGTCCGGTGACACGCCGGGATTTTATCCGTCAGGGTCTGATGGCAGGCTTGGGCGCTGTCACCACCCCTTCACTCTTCGGCCTGTTCGCCAACCCCGGCGAAGCCAGGGCCGCCCTCTCATCCGATCTGGAGGCCTTGAAGAACATCTGCGGCATAGATACCCTCGGTGGCGGTAAGATCCCCTTTATCTGCTTCGATCTCGCAGGCGGGGCCAATATCGCCGGCTCCAATGTACTGACGGGAGGCCAGGGTGGCCAATTCGACTTTCTCACCACTGCCGGTTACAACCGTCTCGGCCTGCCGGGCGATATGGTGCCACCGATCACCAACCCGGATAGCGGACTGAGTGACTTCATCAACACTGAGCTGGGCCTCGCCTTCCATTCGGACAGCGCCTTTTTGCGCGGCATCCTGGAAAAGGTATCGGCAGTCAATCGCGCCAGCATCAATGGGGCCATCATACCGGCCCGGTCGGAGAACGACACCGGCAACAATCCCCATAATCCCATGTATGCCATCAACCGCTGCGGTGCCGACGGTGAATTGTTGACCCTGATAGGATCCCGCAGCTCCGATTCCGGCGGTAATTCAGTGGCCCCGGCGGATCAGATCGACCCCGCCGTGCGTCCCACCAAGGTCGACCGGCCCAGCGACACGACCGGCCTGGTGGATACCGGTAAGTTGGTGGGCATGTTCGATCAGGCCGATGCCGTTGCGGTTATGGAAGCGATACAGCGGATCTCCGATATGAAGCTGAATAGTGTCAATACCGGCATCACCACCGACGATGTGGTCAAAGAGCTGATTCGCTGCGGTTATGTCAAGAGTGCCGACCTGGTGGACCGCTATGGTGATCCAGCCGCCCTCGATGTTACCGCCGACACCGACATCATCGGTCCGATCTTCACCCAGGATGAGTTCGACAACGACGGCGAGTTCCGCAAGACCGCGTCGGTCATGAAACTGGTCATCAACGGCTATGCCGGTGCCGGCACCATCACCATGGGCGGTTACGACTACCACACCGGCGACCGTGCCGTGGGTGAGGTCCGTGATCTGCGAGCCGGACGCTGCATGGGTGCCTGCATTGAATACGCGGCGCGCATCGGTATGCCACTGATGCTCTATGTCTTCAGTGACGGCTCGGTCTCCAGCAACGGTACCATCGACAACTCAGCAGATGGGCGTGGCAAGGGAGTCTGGACCGGTGACAACCAATCCACTGCCGCTTCTTTCTTCCTGGTATACAACCCCGGGGGGCAACCGGTGCTTGCGGGGGCTTCCGCCGATGAACAGCTGCAACATCAGCAGATCGGCTACTTTTCCGCCGACGGTTCAGTGGACAACGGTTCCAGTCCAGCTGCCAACAACGTCAATCAATTGGTACTGACCGTGGCACTGAACTACCTGGCACTACATGGTGAACAGGGTCAGTTCAACACCCTGTTCGGTACCAGCCTTGGCAATAACACCATGTTGGATAGCTTGACTGCATTCAATCCAATCATATAACTGAATTGGGGCCCGCCAATGGGCCCCGGATTTAAGACTGCCATTCAGTCATCGGATTGATTAGAATCATCGGCCTGTGACTTACCACCACCCATAAGGCCTATTGAGCAGGATGGAGCAATTGGCTCACGATTACATCATCTGGAACGCTGATCCCACGCTTTTCTCATTTGCCGGCATCGATATCCGATGGTACGGCGCACTCTTCGCAACTGCCTATCTACTGGGATACCAAATCATCCACTGGATCTACCAGCGCGAGGGACGCGATACCCAATCCCTTGAGCGACTTTCACTCTACCTGGTGATCGGCACCATTGTCGGTGCCCGGCTGGGACATTGCCTCTTCTACGATCCTACCTATTATCTCACCCACCCATTGAAGATGCTTGCAATCTGGGAGGGGGGCCTGGCAAGCCATGGGGGTGGTTTGGGGGTCATGCTAGCCCTCTATCTGTATAAACGTCAGACATCGGAATCCTATCTCTGGCTGCTGGACAGATTCGCCATCCCCACAGCCCTCGCCGGGGTTTTCATACGCCTAGGCAATATGTTCAACTCAGAGATCTACGGCGTGGAAACGTCGCTGCCTTGGGCGATCGTATTTAAGCGCATCGATAACTTGCCGAGACACCCGGCTCAACTCTATGAAGCCATCGCCTATGCCACAATTTTCCTGCTCTTATTGATCCTCTACCAACGCAGTAAAACCCCCCCTACACCGGGATTCTTGTTTGGCGTCTTCCTGGTCAGCGTATTCAGTTCAAGGTTCGCGATTGAGTTCGTCAAGGATAAACAGGCGGCCTATGCTATGGATCATTGGGTAAACACCGGACAATTGTTGAGCATTCCCTTCATCTTGGCAGGATGCATACTGCTTATGCTGACGCTAAGGTCCCGCAATAACCTCACTTGAAGAACCTTGCACCTTGAACCTCGATTGCAGATAGCAAAATGTAGTATCAGGCCCTGATATGTTGCATGCACTGCACGGACCTAGGGATTTTGCGCGAAGTCAAAATCGTGTACATAGGCCAGATTAATCATAAAATCCGGCACCGTATCGGTGGTGAGATTTTCCCCGATTGAGATATCGATACGCCGGGAATCCCCATCCAGGTGGATTGAGCCACCAACCGTCAGCAGCAAGGCAGCTCCACCGAGTTGATCAAGATCGCTGTCATAATGGGAAGAGTGGGCATCGACCTGTGCCTTCAGATCCAACCAGTTATATGCTCGCCAACCTAGCCCCAAGGCACCGAAAAAAACCACATCCCGCTGTAAATCCTGTAATAGATCAGCTTCGCCTTTTAGCAGGACCCCCGCCTGCCCATAGATTTCCAGCGGCCAGCGCCAGACGCTTCTCTGCTCCCAGCCGCTTACCCAGAGCGCCAGGTCCACAGACCCGCTTCCCAGCAGTTCATCCGCATCTCCGGTAGGCAGCTTGAGGCTTGCATGCAGGGCTATTCGCCTGTGGCTGCCGAGATCCCATACCGGTGCATGGGATAGGGAGAGCACCAGATCCCCTACCCCATTCCGGTTTCGATTGACCAGCACCTGCTCACCCTCGTTATTTTCATAACGATACACCAGGCGATTCCTGGGCCAGTCTTCACGATCTGCATTGGACAATCCGAAGATATCGTGCCAATTCTCAATCATGCCATCCATCGCGCCTTCATAATGAATCAGGTATGGCAGTTCAATTCCAATCTGCCAATCCTCGGCAATCCCCCGCTTCCATATGAGTGCCATCCTGTAGGTCTCCCCATCCAGCCTGATCCGCTCGCCATCAGAGTCACTCTGTATGGAATTGTTGGCCACATCCCCATTCAACTGCAGATAGGATTCATGCCTGGCCAGGAGATGGGATGAGCTGGCCGTGGGCAGACCAAAGATCTGAGTAAACGGGTTCATATTGCGTACATGGAATGGATCGACGTGTCCACTCTCAGCGAGTGCCGGGTAACAGGGAAGAGATCCCAACAGGATGATATAAAAAGCAGTACGCAAGTTGGCTATCAAGATCGATCCTCGAAGTTTATCCACAGGCATCCAATACCGACACCACCTGCAGACTCAATTTAACAAATACAAAACATAACAAATTCAATTACATAGTCACATAAATTGTCCACTAGTCTTTAGCCGGTCCGGGCATTATCATTACAATGCCGAGTGTGTGGCGAATATAATTCACATAACCTATCATGACATTTGGGCATAAAATACCAACTTTACATTTCAACCTGTGACTATGATCGCAAACGCAACGCATTAATTCATATAGATTTATTGTTTCATGATGCTGCTTAAAATGTTCTGGGAATCAATATCTTGAAGACCTTAATCCGAAATGCAATTCTACTCCTGTGCTGCCTCGGTTTCTCTCTCTCTGCTGAGCCCTTGAGTGATAAGGGTAAGGGACTTGATACACAGGTCGAGGATCTGAAAAAGGCTGTTATCCAACTCAATCGCGAACTCTTCATCCTGGAGGAGGAACTACTATTCCCAGGAAATACACAGGTATCCATCTTCCTCTCCCTGGATATCGGCAACTACTTCAAGCTTGACTCTGTGCAACTGCATATCGATAACAAGGAGCTCACCAACCACCTCTATACAGAACGCGAGGTCAAAGCCCTGCAACGGGGGGGTGTGCAACGGCTCTATCTGGGAAATCTCAAGGCAGGCGAGCATGAACTGGTTGCCTTCTTCACCGGGGTCGGTCCGAAGGGAAGAGATTACAAACGGGGTGCGACTGTCAGTTTCAACAAAGGGATCGGCCCGAAATACCTGGAGTTAAAGATCGTTGACAGTGTCGCCTTGCAACAGCCGGACTTCGAAGTCCGGGAGTGGGAGTGATAGGGGTGCTACCTGGCCTTACTTCCCGCCTCCTACTCACGCTCTCTCTCACCATACCACTCTGCGCTACCGCGGATATCCGTACTGGTGAACCTGAGGAACTGCGTGACCTGCATTATGGCGATGCCCTGTTCCAGCTCTATCAGCAGAACTACTTTCCGGCAATAGTTCGCATCCTTGCTGCCAGAAAACAGGGCTTGATGCAGGCCTATGCAGATGAACCCGAGTTACTTCTCGGTGGACTCTATCTTGCCTATGGCATGCCAAATACAGCAGAAGCGCTGTTCAATCGAATTCTACAAAACAGCGAATCTTCGCAAGTGATGAATCGCGCCTGGTTACAACTGGGTAAATCCCGCCACCGCCGGGGTAACATGGGCGCCGCAAAAAGCGCCTTGAATCAGATCGGTGAACAACTGGCAGCCGATGCCAGTGATGAAAAACACCATTTGAGCGGCCTTATCGGTCTGTTGCAAAAAAACGAATCCGACGCCCTTGCCGACCTCAACAAGATATCTCAACAGAGTGAATGGACGCTCTACGGCCGGTTCAATCAGGCCATCGGCTACCTGCGCACCGATCAACAGGAGCAGGGATTGGCTCTACTCCGGGAGATCGGTAGCGGAATCGATGAAAATGATGACATTGAGGCAAAATCCATCCGGGATAGAGCAAATCTCGCCATGGGTTATCTGCTGTTGGAACTACAGCAACCCGAGAATGCCCAACAGGCGCTGCAACGGGTTCGCCTCAACAGCCCTGCCAGCAGTCAGGCGCTGCTGGGTTTGGGCTGGGCCTCACTCCAACTGGGTCAACAGGAGCAGGCACTGGCGCCCTGGCAGATCCTGGCCGGGCGCAATGCCAGCGATCCGGCTGTACTGGAAGCCAAGCTCGCCATTCCCTATGTGCTCTCCCAGCTAGAGGCGGAGCAGCAATCATTGCAGGGCTATCGTGATGCGATAGCAACCTATGACGCCTCGCTGGATCAGTTGGATCAGTTGCTCAGCCAGGTTCGGGATAGCGGGTTCCCGGACAACCTGTTGGGCGATGACACCGGCGCCGGCGACTCCGAATCAGCAATGCGCTCACTGTTGTCATTTGTTCTCTCTGGAAATACCTTTCAGGAACGTCTCCAGGACTATCAGGACTTGGGACATATGGAGAGTAATCTACAGCAGTGGCGGGAAAAAATTAGCTCCTATCAGACAATGCTGAATAACCAACAAACGGCATACAACCAGAAACTGCCCCGTGTTGATGAGCATTTGAAAGGCGAGAATCTGAGAGAGGTGGTTGCCAAAAAAGAGCAGTTAAAAACACTCTATGACCAGGTTGCGACCACGGAAGAGCCACCCTATGCCCTCGCAAATCCCCAGGAGAAGGGCTGGATTGAGCGAATCAATCGAATAAAACGGATCATCAAAGAACACGGCGCGGGCGGAGATCTGGCACCACAAAAAGAGATGGCACGGCTGATGGAGGGTATTCTCACTTGGCGGATTGCCACTGAACACCCGGCAAGAGTCTGGTCGCTGAAGAAGCAGATGATCGAATTGGAACAAAACCTCGAGATGGCACATCAAAAGGAGACTGAATTGGCCAAGGCCCGTGCTGAGGCTGAGGGACGTTTCGATGCATTTTCCACGCGAATCAAACAACTCGAACAGGAACTCCCAGGGCTGCATAGACAGGTGAAGGTGTTACGCCAAGACGAGGCCGGGTTGTTGCGCGAGATGGCACTAGAAAGACTCGAACGACGGCGCAGTCTAATCAACAGCTATCTGGTCCAGGCCAGGTTTGGCGTCGCCAACCTGCTGGATATCAGTACCGCACGAGCAGGAGGAGAGGAATGAGGCTCTCTTTCTCGATCGCTCTGCTTGGCGCACTACTCTATGGCTGCTCGAATATGCCCATGATAGGTAAATCAAAACCTGATGAACCTACCCTGGCAGATATCCAAAAGCAGCCGGTAAAGGTTGAAAAAAAGGCCCTCTCCCCCACTGATCGCAACGAAGTCATCGAAAATTATCGCGCCATTCTGCAGCTTAATCCCGATCAGCGTCTGAATAGTGAAGCGACCCGTCGCCTGGCAGATCTTGAGTTGGAACGTAGTGAAACAAAACTATTGGATTCCACAGACGAACCAATCCCCAGCGATGCTGAACTAGACAAATCCATAAAACTTTATGAATCCCTGTTACGTAAGGATCCTAACTATGCATCCCGTGACCTGGTTCTCTATCAGCTGGCCAGGGCCTATGAGTTGAAGGGCGACTTAAACGCCATGATGCTGACTCTGCGCGCCCTGATTACACAATACCCCGACAGTCCCCACTGGCAAGAGGCCCAGTTCCGACGCGGTGAACACTTCTTCGTCTCGCAGCAGTTCGATAATGCCGAATCATCCTACAATGCCATTCTGAAACAACGTCAGGAGACACCCTACTACGACCGGGCGTTGTTCAAACACGGTTGGTCACTGTTTAAGCAACAAAACATCGAAAAGGGCCTCGATTCATTCACTCAATTGCTTGATCGCAACCTAGGTGATGCCCCGGAGGCCGATGTCAGCAAACTCTCTCCCGCCGATCAGAAACTATTAAAAGAGACCATCAGGGTGATCAGCCTGACCTTCTCTGAACTCGGTGGCGCAAAGCGCATCAGCCGTTACTTTGACACTAAAGGTCATCGCAACTACGAGTATATGATCTACCAGGGACTGGGTGATCTCTACCTTAAGCAAGAGCGTATCCAGGACGCGGCCGATGCCTATCTTGCCTTCGTAGACTTCTCTCCCGACCACCCCCAATCGCCCCGCTTGTCGGTGAAGGTGGTCGATATCTATACCGAAAACGACTTCCCGGGACGGGCAATAGAGAGTAAGAAAGCCTTTGTCCAACACTATGCTGTGGGCAGCGATGCCTGGAAGAAACAGGATCAGAAGAATCAGGCATGGTTGAATCAGCAGCTGCGCAACTATCTCAAAGAGCTTGCCGAATATCACCATGCGCTGGCGCAGCAATACAAAAAGAGCAAGGATAAAAAACTGGCTGCACAGCAGGCCAAACAGGGTGCCGAAGCAGCACACTGGTATCGGCTCTATCTGGATACCTTTGCCGACGATCCCACCGCAGGCAGTATCAGTTTCCTCCTCGGCGAGCTGTTGTTCGAGCTGAAAAAATATCCCGAAGCCGTGACCGCCTATGAGGACAGCGCCTACCGATTACCTGCCCACGACAAGCAGGCCGAGGCAGGGTATGCCGCCCTACTCGCCTATGCCGAGCATAAAAAAAGTCTGGCGGAAAATAGACAGCAGGCATGGAGTCGGCAGGGGGTGGAGAGTGCGCTGAAGTTCTGCGATATCTTCCCCAAGGATTCCCGGCGGGCCTCGGTCTTGACAGAGGCGGCCGATCAACTGCTGCAACTCAAGGAGATCGGACGCGCGCGTGGCGCCGCGTTGCAAGTCACCAATCTAAAACCGCCGGCGGAGAAGAAGCTGCTGCGCACCGCCTGGACCATTGCCGCCCACGCCGCCTTTGAACAGAAAGATTACCAGGCTGCGGAAAAGGCCTACCAGCAGGCACTGGTACTGATGCCCAATAAAGCCAAGGAAAGGAAACCCCTTGAGGAGAGGCTGGCTGCCAGTATCTACCAACAAGGCACCACCCTGCGTTCCCAGGGCGACAATAAAGGTGCGGCTCAGGCGTTTATGCGCATTGCCAAGCAGGCCCCCAAAGCCTCGATAATAGCCACTGCCGAGTACGATGCCGCCGCCAGCCTGATTGCCGCCGGTGACTGGGCAGGCTCGGTTAAAATCCTCGAATCCTACAAGGCGAAATATCCGAAGGATAAGTTGATACCGGAGGTCAACAGTAAACTCGCCGTTGCCTATATGGAGACCAAGCAGCCACTCAAAGCGGCCGCGGAGCTTGCCACTCTATCCACCCAGGCCGGCTCCCCCGAGTTACGCCGTGAAGCCGGCTGGCGCTCAGCGGAGCTGTATGAGAAAGCGGGCAAGCAGAAGCAGGCGATCGCCGCCTACAAACGCTACGTGAAGAACTTCCCTGCCCCCCTCGATCAGGCGATGGAGGGGGGGCAAAAGCTGGTCGAGCTCTATCACAAGGGGGGCGAGACAGGAAAGCGGGACTGGTGGTTGAAAGAGTTGATCCAGCTCGATGCTCGTGCCGGAAAACAGCGTAGCGACCGCACCCGCTATCTGGCTGCACAGGCATCCCTGCGCCTGGCCGAGGCGAACCTGCAGGGCTTTCGTCGCATCAAGTTGAAGGCCCCGCTGGAGAAGAATCTGAAACGTAAAAAACAGCAGATGCAGACAGCCATCAGCGCCTACAAAAAGGCCATCAAGTATGACGTGGCGGAGGTGACAACCACTGCCACCTACCAGATCGCAAAGATGTATCAGCAATTCGGTACTGATCTGATGGAATCCGAAAGACCCAAGGGGTTGAATGCGGAAGAGTTGGAACAGTATGAGATCCTCCTGGAAGAGCAGGCCTATCCCTTCGAGGAGAAGGCCATCAACCTCTACGAAACGAACGTGGAGAGGGTATCCAACGGCATCTATGATGAGTGGGTGAGGAAGAGTTTCGATGCACTGGCGAAGTTGTTACCCGGACGTTATGCCAAACAAGAGCAGCGGGAGGCGTGGATTGATGCGATCAACTAGTCTCCCTGTTCGATCCAGTGCAATCATCAGGCTCGTCTGCGCCACAGTTGTCTCCGCCCTGATTGTTTCAGGGTGCAGCGGCACACCCGCTATGGTCAAAGCCACAGAGACTGAGCAGAAAGCTGCTGCTACCGCTCCCAGCGTAAAGCCGAGCAGCGCAGAACCACAGCAGCAAAGGCGATTCGACGCGGCGGTGGCGCTGATGCGAAAAGACGATATCGTCAAAGCGAAACAGAGCCTGCAGGCATTGATCGATCAGAATCCCGGTTTGGCGGGACCCTATATCAATCTGGGGATCATCCAGTTGAACGAAGGTGAGCCGAGCAAAGCCGAACAGTCATTCACCACCGCCTTGCAGCTGAAGCCCGACAGCTCACCCGCGCACAACCAACTGGGTGTTGCGCTGAGGATGCAGGGGAAATTCCAGGAGGCGGAGCAGGCCTACCAATCGGCGCTTGAGATCAAGCCCGACTACCAGCTGGCTCACCGCAACCTGGGCATACTCTACGATCTCTATCTGAGCAAACCGAAACTGGCACTGCGACACTATAAACGCTGTCAGGTATTGAGTGGCTCCGATGACAAACAGCTTGGCGGTTGGATTCTCGATCTTGAACGACGTATCAAGTCAACAAAGTAACGGTACACAGCTATGTTGAAAAGGCCAAACAGACATACCTTGACGATGACCGGGGCAGCCCTGTTGCTGCTCACGCAGCAACTGTATGGGGAGCAGCGTCTCGATCTGGAGGGCACGGCAATTTTCGGCAACAAAGAGTCGCCCAACATTCTCTATGTGGTACCTTGGCGCTCCGCGAAGCGGCTGACCAACATGATGCCCCCGGAAACAGGTCGCAGAGACGAGTTGTTCGCACCGCTGGACCGTGATGTGTTTCGCAGACAGATCGATTGGTACCAGACATTTAGCGAAAAACCGTAAAGAATTTAACACTTAGTGCCGTATGACTGAAAACAACCCTATTTCATACATATGTCGTGTGCCGGTCATCAAAAGATGGCTGAGCACATATGCAGTAAACCGATATACAGGCGTTTAACAACGGAGAATCCTATGGAGCTCATTGATCCTATCATCCGATTTTTTCAGGAAGGCGGACTATTTATGTACCCAATCCTGCTGATCTTTGCAGGCGGTGTGGCGATAGCCATCGAACGCTGGGTCTATCTGACCATACAGACCGGCAGCAACAAGCGTATCTGGAAAAGGGTCCTGCCCCATCTCAACGACGGCGACTTCAAGTCGGCCATGTCCGCCGCGAATAAATCCAAGACCGCCATCGGCACCATGCTGACCTACGGTCTGGCCCGGGCACGTACCGCGAGGCGCCGGGACGATGTGGAGGTGGCCATGGAGGAGGGCTTGATGGAAGCGATCCCGCGCATGGAAAAACGCACTCACTATCTCAGCACCCTGGCCAACATCGCCACCCTGCTCGGCCTGTTGGGCACCATCATCGGTCTGATCCAGGCCTTTACCGCGGTCTCCAACGCCGATCCCGCGGAGAAGGCGGACCTGCTCTCGGCCAGTATTTCGGTGGCCATGAACACCACCGCCTTTGGACTGATGGCGGCGATCCCGCTGTTGCTGGTGTACGCCCTGCTGCAGAGTAAGACCACCGCCATCGTCGACAGCCTGGAGATGGCCTCGGTGAAGTTCCTCAACATCTTCAGTGAACAGGCATTCAGTACACGGAGCAAGGCATGAGAGAACGGCTGAGGCGCCATCGCCACGGGGAAGAGCTGAACATCACGCCCTTCCTCAACCTGATGGTGATCCTGATTCCCTTTTTGCTGATCACGGCCGCGTTTTCCAGGTTCTCCATTATCGAGCTCTACCTGCCCCCTGCCAGTGAGGGCACCCTGAAGGCGATCAAGGAGCTGCAGCTGGAAGTCATCATCCGCAAGAACAGCCTCGAGGTTGCGGACCGGCAAGGGGGCTTGATCAGACGCATCAAGAACACCCCGGAAGGTTACGACGTGAAGGGATTGAATGAGCTGCTGGTTCAGATCAAGGTCCGTTTCCATGACAAACGCAATATCTTCATTCTCTCGGAGCCCAACACCAATTACGAAACCATGGTTCAGGTGATGGATGCGGTACGCATGACAGAGAACATGGAGGCCGGTGCCGTAGTGCAATATGAATTATTCCCGGATATCGCGTTGGGTGACGCCCCCCCGGTAGCCGAGCAGAAACAGGACGAAGGTAACGCATCATGAAGATGTCGCGCCGTGCCAAACGCATGGATCGCCACCATCGGCGAAACAAGGGTCATGCGGTACTGAACCTGGTCTCCCTGATGGATATCTTTACCATCCTGGTGTTCTTCCTGCTGGTCAATTCCGGCGAGGTTCAAGTATTGCCCAACGCCAAGGCATTGAGCCTACCCGAGTCGGTGGCAACCCTGAAACCCAGGGAGACCCTGGTGGTGATGGTCAATCACGATGAAATCCTGGTACAGGGATATCGGGTTATGGACCTTTCTCAACCCTTGCCAAGGGGGACCACGCTACCAGCCCTGAAAAATGAACTGCAACGCCATGCCGACAGGTCCAAATCCAAGGTGATCAACCCGGAGGAACCCTTTAAAGGCAAGATCACCATCATGGGTGAGAAGACGATTCCCTACACCCTACTGAAACGCGTCATGGCCACCTGTGCCGAGTCGGATTACCCCCATGTCTCCCTCGCGGTATTGAGAAAGAATGAAAAGGCCAATGGAGCCAATGGAGGACAGCCGTTGTGAGCTCCGCCTACCGACACTCCAATTATCTGCCCTGGTATACCGCATCGGCCGACGAGCGGCGATTTCAGATTATCAGCCTGGTGGTGCTCATCATCGCCCTGCTGTTAGGTACCATCATACCGATAATCGAACTGCCGGAGAAAGAACGGTTCAAGAAACAGACCCTGCCGCCCCGTCTGGCGAGATTGATCCTGGAACAGAAAAAGGAGCCTCCCAAACCGAAGAAGATCGTCAAGAAGAAACTGCCGGAACCGGAGAAGAAGAAACCGGAGAAGAAGCCTGAAGAGAAGAAAAAACCGGAGCCAAAGAAAAAACCGGAAAAGCAGGTGGTGAAAAAGAAGCCGACTAAACAGGATGCGCGCAAGAAAGCTGCGAGCGCCGGCCTACTCGCCTTTGCCGATCAGTTGGCCGACCTGCGCGAAGAGCAGATCGAATCGAATGTCCGTGGAAGTCAGAGACTCTCTACCACCGGCAAAAAGACCTATCGCAATCAACGCTCGATCATCTCCTCCGGCGTCACCAGTGGCAGCGGCGGCATCAATACAGCGGCCCTGAGCAGGGGTACCGGTGGCACCGGCCTCTCTAGCCGAAAGACCACCGAGGTAGAGAGTGCCGCCATCAGCGATGAGACCAAGGCGGCGGCTCGGAGCGGTGGAAAAGGCAAAGACTACAAGGGATTCCGTACCCGGGAAGAGATTCAGCTGGTGTTCGACCAGAACAAGGGTGCTGTCTACGCCCTCTATAACCGCGCCTTGCGAAAGGATCCCTCTCTGCGCGGCAAGGTGGTGTTGGAGTTGACCATAACACCTGCGGGAAAGGTGACCAAGTGCGTCATCCTCTCATCCGAGCTCAACGATCCGAAACTGGAGCGCAAGCTGGTGTCACGTATCAAGCTGTTTAAGTTCCCCGCCAAGGATGTGGATACCGCAGTGGTCTCCTATCCCATCGACTTCCTGCCCTCCTGATGTTTCCACTCTCCGCCTGCAACAGCGTTTTGCTTTGCAGGCGGGTAAACCGTGTAAAAATGTAAGGCGCGCATTTCTCCTGAAATGGAATTCTGGAAGTAAAAGCTGTCATTAAATATGCTGCAATTCGTAATCATTGAGGATGGATACCGCAGTGATTGAAAGGGCAAGATATCTCTGTTCAAACATGATGAGATGTAACAAGAACAATGCGAACCGTCTATAGACTTTTACTGCTGTTGACGGCGCTCGCCTGTTTCCAGTCGGTGCACGCGGCCTGGGTCAGCGGAGAGGAAGCGATCATGGGCACTCGGATCAGTGTCCAGCTCTGGCACCAGGATAAGGATCAGGGCAAGGCGGCGATCGAGGCCGTGATGGAGGAGTTTCGACGCCTCGACAGAAAACTGAGCCCCTACATCGATAGCAGCGAGCTTTCCCTGGTCAACCGCATGGCCTCACTCGAACCCCTGGTTATCTCAGAGGAGTTCTTCCGCCTTCTCGAGACCTCCCTCGAATACTCCGCGCTGACTGAAGGCGCCTTCGATATCACCTTCGCCTCCATCGGCCACCGCTATGACTATCGCAAGGGAATCAAACCGACCGAATCCCTGATCGACCGCTCCCTGCCCCTGATCAACCACCGCAACATTCGGCTCGACGCGGATAGAGGCACAGTCTTCTTCGAAAAGCAGGGGGTACGCATCGACCTCGGCGGCATCGCCAAAGGCTACGCCGTCGATCGGGGCATGCAACTGCTGCAGCGCAGAGGCGTACAACATGCGTTGATCAGCGCGGGTGGCGACAGCCGTCTGCTGGGCGATCATCGGGGCAGGCCCTGGCATATCGGTGTCCAGGCGCCCCGGGACAAAGGCAACATGGCGGCTGTGCTACCCATTGCCGATAGTGCCATCTCAACGTCGGGAGATTACGAACGTTTCTTTGAACGGGATGGGATCCGCTATCACCATATCATCAGCCCGGATACGGGACGTTCTGCCGATAACCTGCAAAGCGTCACGATTATCGGTCCCAATGCCACCCGCACCGATGCCCTCTCCACCAGCGTCTTTGTACTCGGCACGGAAAAGGGAATGGCGCTGATCAATCGGCTGCATGATGTGGAAACCATTATCATCGACAAGCATGGAAAGATGATTACATCAGACGGCCTTGCCGATCTGACGCAATAGTTAAATGGTTTTTTCCGGTCCGGAAGTCCCTCGCTTTGCATAAAAAGTCTCAGTAAACTCCCCTAAGGTTCCGCCCTCGATCGCCCCCCGAAGATCCCGCATCAGCTTCTGGTAGTAATAGAGGTTATGTATGGTATTCAAACGCGCCCCGAGAATCTCGTTGCATTTGTCCAGGTGACGCAGATAGGCGCGGCTGTAATTGCGGCAGGTATAACAGTCGCACTCAGGATCCAGTGGACCCTCATCATATTGATGAGCGGCATGGCGGATGCGCACCACACCCTGGTGGGTGAAGAGGTGACCGTTGCGCGCATTCCTGGTCGGCATTACGCAGTCGAACATGTCGATGCCCCTGTGAACCGATTCGACGATATCCTCCGGGGTACCCACGCCCATCAGATAGCGGGGTTTGTCCGCAGGTAACCGGGTGCTGAGAAAATCGAGGATACGCCAGCGATCCGCAGCGGGCTCGCCCACCGAGAGGCCACCCACCGCATAGCCATCGAATCCGATATCGACCAATCCCTGCAGGGACTGCTCGCGCAGTGCCTCGAACATACCCCCCTGGACGATACCGAACAGGGCTGATGGGTTGTCGCCGTGGGCAATGCGACTGCGTTCCGCCCAGCGCAGGGAGAGCTCCATCGACAACCTCGCCTCCTCTTCCGTCGCCGGGTAGGGAGTGCACTCGTCGAAGATCATGACGATATCCGAGCCCAATTCCCGTTGCACCTGCATCGACTCCTCAGGGCCCATGAAGACCTTGCTGCCGTCGATGGGCGACTGGAAGGTCACCCCTTGCTCGGTGATCTTGCGCATCTCCCCCAGGCTGAACACCTGAAATCCCCCCGAGTCAGTCAGGATAGGTCCCTCCCAGTGGGTAAAACCGTGCAGATCGCCATGCTTCTGGATAACCTCGGTGCCAGGCCTCAGCATAAGATGAAAGGTATTGCCGAGTATGATCTCCGCACCCAGCTCGACCAGCTCCTCAGGGGTCATCGCCTTGACCGTGCCATAGGTCCCGACAGGCATGAATGCGGGGGTTTCAACACGCCCTCTGGCGAAGCTCAAACGACCACGACGTGATGCGTTATCTTTTTGAAATATTTCGAATTTCATCGCTTTTAATCAAACCGTCAAAGAACAGCGGTAAACTTGCTCTCCTACGAATGAATATCCTAAGTGTTATTACTCGGCACAATTAGGGTTATCCCTTATTTTTCTTGACAAGAGCATCACTATATAAGAAGATGTTCATGTGCTGATCATTATCGTTCAGCACTCTACACTCCTCCATCCTCCTTTGGTGGATATGTTTAGCGCGGCACCCTTGCCGCGCTTTTTTTTTACCCGTTGGATTCCTCTGCGGGAGTCAGGAACATTGCATCTCCGTAACTGAAAAAACGGTAGCGTTTTTCAATTGCATGTTGATAGGCATTCATGATGCGATCATAACCGGCAAAGGCCGCCACCAACATCAGTAAGGTGGACTGGGGTAGATGAAAATTGGTTATCATGGCATCCACACTGCGAAATCGATAACCTGGTTTGATAAAGAGTCGAGTATCCCCCTGATAGGGTTTGATAGCACCATCGCTTGATGCAGCCTCTAAACTCCTCACACAAGTTGTGCCCACGGCCACCACACGCCCGCCCCTTTTACGCGTATCGACAACCTGTTGGCATACAGCCTCATCAACCTCAACATACTCCTTATGCATAATATGCTCATCGAGATTTTTAACTCTTACCGGTTGAAAGGTTCCAGCACCCACATGCAGGGTCACTGTTGCCTGGTTGACACCCAATTCGGATAGTTCATTCAGCATCTCTTGATCGAAGTGCAGCCCGGCAGTAGGTGCGGCAACCGCCCCAGGGCTTTGTGCATAGACCGTTTGATATCGTTCCATGTCAATGGATTTATCGTCACGGGCTATGTAAGGGGGCAATGGCATGTGACCAAAATGATTCATCAGATGATAGAAGTCATGAACTTGGGAGCGAAGCAGAAACAGATCACCTTCTCGACCTGTGACCTCGACACATTGATCGCTATCGCCAAGTTCAATCCAAGTTCCAGGTTTGGGCGATTTGCTGGCGCGGATATGCGCCAACGCCAATCCAGGCTCAATGACACGTTCAATCAGTACTTCGACTTTCCCGCCACTCGGTTTATTCCCATACAGTCGAGCACGCATCACCTGGGTGTTATTCAACACCAACAAATCCCCAGGCTGCAGCAGTGAGGGAAGGTCAGAAAACATCAGATCCTGCGGTTGTGACTCCCCCTGTAACAACCCAAGCAGGCGACTCCCTCTTCGCTTCTTATGTGGAAACTGGGCGATGAGTTCATCTGGTAAGCGGTAATTAAAGTCGGATAGCTGCATAGCGCGCGGATGGTAGCACGTCACGAGTAAGCGGGGAACAATTCACTTTTCATCAAGCAGGTATTATTATCAATATCCTAGTCATTATTCCGTGTAAGGTGTATCAATACCTACGAACCCGATTTTCGAATAAAGACTGACACACTAATCATGGTTGTTATTGGCCGATAGGGATGATCATATGTGGGTTAAAACAATTTCCAGTATGGAGATAAAACCCACTATAATACACAATGTGATTGTGCATCTGTTGTGAGGGGACGTATACAGAGTAGCAGCGTATGACGATTAGACCAAAACCTCTATCCCTCAGTCTCTTTACATCACTCTTCGTGATGCTTTTTCTAATCCTGCTTTTTACTCTGGGAAATCTGACTTATAGGGAGTTTGAGAAGTTGGATAGTAGATTTCGAGTAGCCACTGAACAGAGTGCGGCGGCTGAACTCGAAGCCACATTGACTGAGACCATCAGCCTCGCCAGAGAAAAAACCCGCCGACTTGCTGCTTGGGATGAAGTTGGACAACAGCTCAACAACCCAACCTTTTACACCGCTTGGTATGCCAACAGGGCAAAAAATATTGAGTATGACTCGACACACATGCTCGATATCGCGATCTATGATCTCAATGGTAAGGTGCTTGCGCCTGTCAACACGTCTTCACTACCCCAGAAGATCGATACCGGTAGTGACAGTGACTATATTCAGGTACGTGACCATGAGCCACTTATAGTAGTCGTAACTGTCGTGAAGGACCCGGTCAGCAAGAAAAAGCTGGGGTATCTCGCTACGTTATACCAATTATTTCCAATCCTGAAAGGATTAAGCCATTTCAACTATATTGACAATACCAGTATCAGCATCAACATCGCCGATATTGATAAGACTTCGAATCTATCGCTGTTAGAGCATATCGACTATCGGCTTACAAGCGATCCCTATGCTGAGGCAATCAAACCGGTTATTCAGGAGTCACTACTGCAACTGGCCGGTGCCGCTTTGATATTGACACTATTGATCTTTCCATTGGCTGCCTGGCTGGTAAATCGCCCCATATTGCAGATATCGCAACAGATCGATCAGTTGCAATTCTCACCTCGAACAGCTGTCAATCAACAGATAGTGAAACCCTTGTTCATCAAGGAACTGGATAAGATACAAACATCCTTGTACGCCTACCACAATAAACTCAATCAGGCGAATACGAATCTCGATCAGAAGACCCAGGAACTGGATGATCTAGCTCAGCACGATCCATTGACCGGTATTATGAATCGCCGTGCCTTTGACACCTACTGGAGGGAAGTAAGTGATGTATTTAAACACAGTACCAACGAGATCTCCCTGCTACTGTTTGACATCAACCACTTCAAGGCGCTTAACGACACCTATGGTCATCACACTGGCGATGAGGTATTAATCGCCATTGCACGTACGATAAACAGCATTCTACCTAAGCGGGAACAGCTATTCAGGCTTAGTGGTGATGAATTTGCTACCATCCTCATCGGCGCAACACCCCGCAAAGCCATGCAAGTCGCCAAGCAGTGCCATCTGGCCATCACCAACTATCCCTTTGATACGCTTGGCATCAATGAACCGGTACGTATAAGCATTGGGGTGGCAGATACAACCATCGAAAGGAGTGACAACCTCAATGCCCTGCATTGGCAGGCGGATATTGCCATACACTTCGCCAAACGTCCCGGTTACTCCAGTATTGTCCGATTCAAACCCGAGTTGGCCGAAACTACCCAAGGCCTGTTTTCGAACCGGACTCACAGTGCAGTCTACGATGCTATCACCCGCGGTACCGGGCTAATCATGCACTACCAACCAATCGTAAACCTGCAGGATGGCAGGCCCCAATATTATGAAGCATTGGTACGTATTGCTCATGAGGGTCAACTGATCATGCCATCCCACATTTTCCCGCTAGTGGAGGCACGCAGCCTTGACCAGGAGCTGGATCATCATGTCATTCAAAAGATCATCACCGACCTGCAGGAGGGTGTGATCCCTGCGGGTACAGGTGTGTCGATCAATATCTCGGCGCCATCCATTATAGATAACGAATTGATAAAACGGCTTGCAGGATTCAAACCCTACATGGATGACTATAAGCTGTTGATCGAGGTCACCGAGACCGCCCTCATCACCCAGCTTCAGACCGCCAGGATAAATCTTGAAACCCTGCGCGAAATGGGATTCAGTATCGCTCTGGATGACTTCGGCAGTGGCTACTCTTCCCTGCGTTATCTGGGAGCCATGCCGGTTGACGTGGTCAAGTTCGACATCACCCTGACCCGCTTGGTCGACAACAAGGAAAACAACCCTATCCTCAGCTACCTGGCGAAAATGATAACCGAATCCGGCCATCTCCTGGTTGCCGAGGGTATAGAAACTCCCCAGATTGCAGAACAGCTGAGTAAACTTGGGTTCCGTTATGGCCAGGGATACCATTTCGGTCGGCCGATGCGACTGACCGATAAACCCAGCTCTGATGCCGACTCCCTCAATTATTCTGCATAGCCTGAAAAAATTATGTATACTTTGCGGCTTCACGACGCCGGGGTGGCGGAATTGGTAGACGCAGTGGATTCAAAATCCACCGGTAGCAATACCATGCGGGTTCAAGTCCCGCCCCCGGTACCATCACCCACCATCCTCTATCACCCATCCCACATCAGACAAACCCAGTACTGAAGCAATCCGGTTTTAGTGGCATTTTTTATCACTTATAATAGAATTTAGGTATATCAAAAGCCCACTAATTGTACTGTCATTGTTTGTTTATTTGATCATCGATCTGAGAAATAATTTTCTCGCCTGAAAAATAAATCTGGAGATTCCATCATGGCAGAGAGAAGCATAGGCAAAAAACCCATATCCCCTATAACAGGCTTTCTGGCCTCAACCAGTTCGGCTGGCAACTTTTCTGTATAAGACGACCTGTCTGTACAAAAGTCATCCTGGTACTCTGGCATGCGAACGAAATCATTTACAAATAAGCGAATAGGCATGGGACCAATTCCGTCCGAGCCCAAGTACTATCTCAACAAAGAACAGGTGAACGGACTCGAGGTGCTGAGAAAATTCGGTTGGCGAATCGTCTGCGTCAGGCGTCCCACCGTATTTGACACAACAACAATCCTGTTAAATAAACACACCAACAAGCTGGGGGTTCTTGGCAGTGACGGTATACTCCGCATCTCCAACAACCTAAAGATAAGAGAAAATAGCAAGAAAAGAGACGACACTAAGATTAACAGAACTCGCCCTCTGCAATTCAGAAAAACACATAAATAGATCTAATCTCTGAACGGATACAGCCCATTCAATATAAATAATAATCATTATTATTTACAATCGATCCCCATCCTGTGACAATCTGCTTATATTATCCCGGCATCACGAAACCGGAATCCTGCCTCACCTCGGCATCTATCCGAATATTGCATCGGGCATGACAGCCCATATATTTCAGCGCTACCCGATATGTGAATACCCACCTATCGCATATATGGATTTTATGTGTCTGTTCTGTTCAAATGTTGGGGTTATAGCGAAACAACAGGTGCGTGCATCACGGTGGCGCCAGTGCCCACCGAAACCTTAGATAATAAGTAGAGTATGACTAGTCCAGATTCCAAATTACCCGATGAATATGATCAGGATGTTGAGAAATCGACGAACTCCGATCGATTGAGAGTGGTATTGGAAATAGCCATTGCAGCGCTTATCCTCACGGGTATCTATTTCCTTTTTGCTCCTGAAGAAGAGATAGACCTGGCACCTCCTCTGGAGCAGAGTCAGATCGACCCGATAATTCGCGCCCAAATCGACTCGGCAGCGGAGCAACCCTCCCCCATTGAGGAGGAGACCAGCACCACCGAAACATCGACAGCCGAGGATGATACGTCGAATCTGGACATCGCTGCGACTGACAATCCACCCGTCCAAGCTGCTGACACTGAAGGCGGTCCGGCTCGTGGTTTGATATCCCGGATACGTTCCGGAGAAGCAACCTTGGATCCGCAGCAAATCCTCAACCAGGTAGATGCCTACCGGAAAGAGGGAATGCTGACCGACGCCTATCTATTGCTCTTTTATGCCGCGCGTGAAGGCGATGGTGGGGCGGCCTTTTCTCTGGCCGATATGCATGACCCGAACCATTTTAACAAAGCCAATCCATTGCTCGATAAACCTGATTCTTATCAGGCACATAAATGGTATTCGGTGGCCGCCGGCAAAGGTATAGACAAAGCGAATGAACGGTTGAAATCCCTGAAAAGGACCACCGAAGCGCAAGCCAAGAAAGGAGATCTTGCAGCTCAGCGACTTCTGTTGAACTGGCAGTAGCTCTCAATCAAGGACTATCCGATGGCCATACTCAAATCGACTCTGACTCTATTGATTGTTGTTCTTATGCCTTCTCTTCTCTTGGGAGCTGTGCAGCAACACCCGCTTCTCATGGAGGGAAAGCAGGCACTCTACCAGCGTGTCCTGAGCAAACCCGGCGCTCATTTTTATGAAGAAATACAAAAGGCTAAGTCCAAACCGGCCACACCTTTCAGTGTCTTCTATGTGTACAATCGCAAAACCAATAATGGCGCCACCTGGTTACAACTTGGCCACAATCGTCATGGCGAACTGGCCGGTTGGATGCCGGAAACCGAGACCATTCCCTGGAATCAAGGTTTGACCGTCGCTTTTCGTGATCCTGTGGGCAACGACCGGGTGCTTCTTTTCAATGAAAAGGCCAATCTGAAAGCGCTCATAGACAGCAACGATAAGGAAAAATATCGACAGCTCTATCAGGCTGCCGAGTCGGGTGAACTGGATGACAACTCTCCGGTAATCGCAATTCAGCCCAGGACACATATCGATATATTGAAGGATTTCTATCTGGTACCCATACGTGACCATGAGGATATCTATATCGGGAATGAGCAGGCGCGAATACTGCAGGTATCCAGCGTACCACTCCTACCTGCCGTTGAGAGCAAAAAGGCGGATGTGGCGCCGAAACGCGCAAAAGCATCTGACAAAAAGATTAAGCCCTTCCGCTCCGCCGTAGTGTTTGTTATTGACTCCACCCTCTCAATGGACCCCTATATCGACCGCACTCGAGAAGCAGTGCGAAAAATATATGACACCATTACCAAAGAGGATCTGACCGGGGATGTGAGCTTTGGCCTAATTGCCTTTCGCGATAATCCACAGGCCGTTCCGGACCTTGAGTATTTGACCCAAACCTATGTCGATCTTCAGCAGGGACAGGATGCAGCCGGCTTTTTCAACCAGGTCTCCTCACTCAAAGCCGCTACCATTTCCAGTCGCGATTTCAATGAAGACAGCTTTGCTGGTGTAAACGAGGCCATCGCCGGAATCGATTGGCAGGGACAGGACGCCCGCTATGTTGTTCTGATCACTGATGCCGGACCCCGGGAAGCAGGTGATCCCCTCTCCGGCACAGGTATGTCGAGCGCATCGCTTCGGCAGTTGGCCCAGGACAAAGGGATAGCCCTCTCGGTTTTACACCTATTGACCCCAAGCATCATGGCGGATCACAGCAAGGCAGAAGAGACCTATCGCGATCTCTCATACTACCCGGGTATAGGTAGCTTCTATTTCGGTGTGGAAACGGGAAATGTTGAGCGTTTCGGACGCGTACTTGATGCCCTGGCCACACAGATTACCGAACAGGTCAAACTGGCTGCCATGGCGGCCGCCGGGAAAAACATGGCACTGGAACGCCAAGCCAAGAACAACCAGGCAGCACAAGAGAAAGAGACTGATCAGTTGGCCCAATTCCAGGCAAAAGTCGCCAAACTGGGGTACGCCCTGCGCATGCGCTATCTGCAGCAGAATGATAAACAACAGATACCCAATGTCTTTAATGCCTGGCTAGTCGACCGGGACATCAACAAACCACGAAGGCAAACCCTGGATGTACGTGTACTTTTGACTCGCGATCAACTCAGCGATCTCCATGGCATCATGCACCAGGTGCTAATCACGGCTGAAGAGGGGCTGCTATCCCCACGCACTTTCCTGAATGATTTAAAGAGTCTCGCCGCCACTATTGCCCGGGATCCTGAACAACTCGGCACGACCACACGGGTAACTGGCGCACGCCAAGGCAACCTTGCTGACATGGGCTTTATGCGTGAGTACATAGAGGACCTCCCCTACACCGGTGAAGTAATGAATCTCTCCCTGGAGAATTGGCAGGATTGGCCAGCGCGAGAGCAAATCAGCTTCATCAACCGCCTGGAAGAGAAGATAAACTATTACCAGGTATTGCACGACCATACGGACCTTTGGGTCTCGCTAGACGGAGGTCCGATATCCGGTGACTCCGTCTTTCCTATCGCCTTGGAAATGTTACCCTAGCTCTCCTTCACTATGCGCCTGGAGGAGTCCCGGATTTGACTACAACTGTTACCCAGCCGGGTGTCAACCTGAGCGGCGAGAAAGTACTCATCTATCATCTACGCGATGTGGTGAAGACCCGGGAAGCCGAAGGCAGTGCATTTCGTCTCCGCGTACCCAGCTTACAAATTGCCCTCGGAGAGAAGATAGCCCTGATTGGTGAAAGCGGCTGCGGCAAGAGCACCCTATTAGATATGCTCTCGATGACATTAAAACCGAGCAACATCGGGTCATTTCGTTTTAGACCGGAACCTGGTGCTGACCCAGTCGATATTTCAAAACTGTGGCAGAAAAAACAACTCAATCAACTGGGTGATCTGCGTCGCTTGAGGATCGGTTATGTCATGCAGACAGGCGGTCTTCTACCCTATCTGACGGTACGGGAGAATATCAACCTCTCCCGTCGCTTGCTCGATATGCAGGATGATGGTCTGGTCGACGAACTGGCGAGTGACCTGGGCATTCGCAGACACTTGAACAAACTACCCCATTTGCTCTCTGTCGGTGAGCGTCAACGGGTTGCCATTGGTCGTGCACTGGCCCACCGCCCGGCTATAGTAATAGCCGACGAACCCACAGCGTCACTCGACCCAATAGCAGCAGAACGCATCATGTCGCTGTTTATCGAGTTGGTGGATGAGCTGCATATCACTGTCATCCTTGCCAGCCATGCGTGGCGACATATCAACCGCTTGGGACTACGTCATTTGGAACACCATACCCATAGAGAGGCGGACGGATCGATGACTGAAACCGTAGTGAGCGGCTGATGCATCATCGTTTTAAGGACATTATCTGGTTGGCCAGTCGCGATTATCGTAACGAGTGGCAGATGTCGACCTTCTTTATCATTGCCCTGGCAGCTGTGCTCGGACCAATGATGATCCTGTATGGCCTCAAGTTCGGCATCGTCGGCAGCATGCTGACAAATCTTATAGAGGATCCTCGGAACCGGGAGGTTCGCCCTATCGGTAGCGGTCGTTACGACAGCGCCTGGATCGAACAACTCCACGCCAGGGAGGAGATCGACTTTATAATTCCGCGTACACGCGCCATCGCCGCCACCATAGACCTGAAGAGTGAAATGGCCAAGAGCATCATCTCTGTTGAGATGCTACCTACAGGCCAGGGTGATCCACTGCTCAAGTCAAAATCAATTCCACAAGATCTGCGGCAGATCGTACTTTCAGAAAAAGCGGCACAAAAACTTAAAGTAAAACCTGGCGATGAAGTCAGTGGCAGTCTGTCCCGTCGATACAAGGGACGTAGCGAAAGGGTACATATCACACTCCGGGTGACCGATATCGCAAGACACGCCAGTTTCACCCGGGATGGCGCTTTTACTCACCTGAGCCTGCTTGAAGCTGCGGAGGACTTCCGCGATGGTCGCGCGGTCCCCATTCTTGGTTGGAGCGGTACCAATCAAAGGAATGACAAACGCACCTACCCCAGCTTTCGTCTCTATACACGTTCCATCTACGATATCGCACCTATCAGTGTTGCAATGAACAAGCTGGGAATCGAAGTGAATACCCGCGCTGCCGACATCGATATCGTGCGTAACATGGATCAAAATCTGAGCCTGGTTTTCTGGTTGATCGCACTCATAGGACTGATCGGTTTCTCATTCTCTTTGGGGGCCAGCCTCTGGGCTAACGTGGACCGGAAGAGAAAAGAGCTGAGCGTACTTAGATTGGTTGGATTTCGTACTGGTGAAATTATCTGGTTTCCGGTTCTACAATCAGCTTTCACAGCCCTCTTCGGCTGGCTTACCGCCTCACTGATATATCTGGCTGTGAGTTTCACCATCAATGGACTGTTCGTGACCCAAACCGAGGGTAGCGAGACGATTTGTCAGCTGTTACTGAGCCACTTTATCATCGCCCTGATTCTGACCCTGGGATCCTCCATCATAGCTGCCTCCCTGGCGGGATATCGGGCAGCTAGAATAGAGCCCTCGGAAGGATTGCGAGAGATCTAAAACCAGCCACACCATCAATTAGCGTCGAGCCAGGCCTTCCACAACAAGTGAGAAGGTAGCTCATAAAAAAGTCCGCAGAGGCTGAACCTTTGCGGACCTATTCATTCGCATACAATTGTTGATGCGTCAGATCTTCCGTCTGACACTGAAAGAGATGAACCCGATCAAAGCAGAACCGAACAGCCATACTGCCGCAGGCAGGGGTACTGCCTTAATTACCAGGTCATAGTCGGAATGGACTTTACTATCTAGCGCGTTCAGAGCGAAACCAGAGAGGGTAAAAACATAACTTCCCACCCCTAGGTTCAAAGTCTCTGAAAACATGGGACTGAGGTGATACTCTGATTCATCATTGATGTTTGTCAGCAACAGATCATCACCAGCCATACCTTGGTGGGAACCGGAGAAGTTGATCAATAGCCCGGAGGTCTCGACATCAAGGTGATAAATATCTGTAAAAAGACCGGAATAAGGCGAAGGAGTATAAGTATCACCATTCTCACTGAAGGTGCCCGCGTCAATCACTGTTCCAGCAAGCGCGCCACCTGAAACGACGACCGCCACCAATGCAAATATGTAAATGATAAGTTTTTTCATTTCTATCTTCCCTCAGAACAAAACTCCTAAAACCCGTAACTTCTATCTTAGTTGGTAATGGTCAGCTTTCTATAAAAAAATACTAAAAATACTATCTTTTGCACACAACATAAAAATTTTACAATTCAGCCCATCATAATTTACAAATACATTACTAATATTTGGGTGTTTAATTAGACATTCCAGGGAAATTTCAATCAGGTACTACTGCATTTAATAGAGTATGTGTGCAATGAACACCTGACAGTCATCCGGACCCTGTCATTACACTAGGGCTATTCATTACATAGGTATCTTAATTTCACATGACAGCACAACAAAAAAACATCGATTAATTATCGCTGCTGCCTGGGCCAACTAAACAGAATCCTTATTCGCCATACTGCCAATCAAATTTAATCGCAACCTTGGTGGGTAATTCACAATTAAAAAAACCCGTTGCAAGTGAGTCATCTTGCAACGGGTTATCTTATCTTGAATATCGTATCGAAGGAATTATAACAGTCTAGGTCACAATCAATTCACGGCAGTCTTCAACACGACATTAGAATAACTGCTCATGTTGTTTTCTTGATCGTATACAGATACAGCGACGTAATAATCTCCAAGATCCAGATTATCCAACACATAGGTGGTTCTATCACCTTCATTGATGTCTGCAACCATCTGAAGGTTATCTCTCGTGGTGCCAACGTAGATACAAAATCCTTGGATATCCGCAAGACTGAGTGCTGAGCCATCAGTACGAGTTGTTGGTGCATTCCATCTCAACGAGATTGAACCGGTAACCGCCGTATTGGTATCCGAATTCACGGAAATAGCAAATGCGTTCAAGCTGGCTTCGTCAGTGCCATCAGATACAGTGATTACGATATTGTTGTAGTCACCCACATCATCAGTGGTGGGAGAACCGCTCAATCTACCTGTCTGACTGTTGAATTGTGCCCAGGCAGGCAGGTTGGAGACAGCGAAAGTCAGGTCATCATTGTCACTATCCGTTGCGCTCGGCGTGAAGGAGTATGTTGCACCTGCGTCTACGCTGTTAGCGGGACTACCGGAAATCACAGGGGCCTGGTTGGATGACTGTTGTGGATCTGTACAACGGCTGTTCGAAGTATAATATTGTACCGGAGATACCTGACTATATTGTGCTTGTACTGTAAAACAGTGCTGTACACTAAGATCCAGGCCTTGAACAGTAGCCGTGGTGCCAGCTATGTTGGTTAGATCAGTAGCACTCACACCATCGATGAATACATTGTATCCGCTTTGGGGTGTATCGTTGGTCTGGTTCCAACTGAGGACGACATCGTCATTAGATACGGTTGCAGTGGTTAGAGACGCAGCGCCAAACGCATTGGCGGATACCGTAGGGGTCTGGGTTGTCGTTACTGGTTTTACTGTCGTTGTTGTTGTAACCGGTGTCGTTGCGGCGCTCGGCTGCTCTTCGCTTGATGTTATTGCATTTGTCGAAGGTGGTATAATGATCGTTTCGCTGCCGCTGGAGACGGCGGTGTCCTGATTGCTCGCCACCTGACCGGACTCAGTTACGGCGCTTCCACCACCACACGCACTGAGAATGATACTCAATGTTATTGTTGTAAAAACCGCCTGGTAAGATCTCATTTCGATGCCTCAGTAACGTAATTCCTGCGATAGGTTACGGCAGACATGGATAGGACCTGAGGAACTGGATCACAGATCAGCATGACCTTATTCACAATACCGGACAGAGTTTTGTAATTTATTGATATTGTTACTTTTTTATTTAGTTTGATGTGGGGTTTTCGAAGCTTGATTGGCGCGTGATCGGCTTAATTTTTTCCAGTTCGAAGACAGAATTTACCAACCAGAAAAGTCGGGAATGCGGCGATAATTACAGACCTGTTTAATTAGTTACTTCGAACACCCATATTCAAACAGTGATAACACAGCAGATCCTGTCGGCATATCCCACTCACAAGCCCAATTACCCGAGTCTGAACAGGGGGGTAATGCTTGATGCCGAACGGACTCGACACTTATACTCAGCAACGATTTAAATTCGATAACAATAGGCAACCCAGCATGACTTCAAGTTTTACCCCACCCATCCGCACCCTCATGGGCCCTGGCCCCTCAGATGTACACCCGCGCATCCTGGAGGCACTGTCACGCCCGACAATCGGCCACCTGGACCCGGTGTTTGTGGAGATGATGGAGCAAACCAAGGGATTACTCCAATACGCATTCCAAACTGAAAACTCTCTGACAATGCCTGTATCGGCACCGGGATCCGCCGGCATGGAGACCTGTTTTGTCAATCTTGTCGAGCCCGGTGACAAGGTCATCGTATGCCAAAATGGTGTTTTCGGCGGCCGCATGAAGGAGAATGTTGAACGCTGCGGCGGGACTCCGATCATGGTCGAGGATGAGTGGGGCAAAGCGGTCGATCTGGCCAAGGTAGAAGCAGCGCTTGAGCAAAACAGCGATGCGGTGATTCTGGCATTCGTGCATGCCGAAACATCTACCGGCGCCCGTTCAGATACCAAGGAGCTGGTGGAACTTGCCCATCGTCACGACTGCCTTACCATCGTGGATAGTGTTACCTCCCTCGGCGGCTGCGAATTGAAGGTCGACGAATGGGGAATAGATACCATCTACTCGGGAACCCAGAAGTGTCTCTCCTGCACACCAGGCATCTCTCCCATCAGTTTTAATGAGCGCGCCCTGGATAAGGTCCGCAACCGTAGCAGCAAGGTACAGAGCTGGTTTCTCGACCTTAACCTGGTGATGGGATATTGGGGTAGTGGCCAAAAGCGCGCCTATCACCATACCGCGCCTGTGAATGCCCTGTATGGCCTACATGAAGCACTCTGCATACTTCAGGAGGAGGGATTGGAAAACGCCTGGATGCGACATCAGAAGATGCATAACGCGCTGAAAGCCGGACTTGAGGCGATGGGTCTGACATTTATCGTGGATGAAGCGCATCGGCTGCCACAGTTAAATGCAGTCTCCATCCCCGAAGGGGTCGACGATGCCAGCGTAAGAAGCCGGCTGCTGAATGAATACAACCTGGAAATCGGTGCCGGACTGGGTGCTCTGGCTGGCAAGGTTTGGCGTATAGGCCTGATGGGGCATAGTGCCCGAGCGGAGAACATCCTGTTGTGCGTAGGTGCCTTGGAGGCCGTCTTGAGTGACATGCAGGCACCGATCAATACTGGTGTTGCCCTGGGTCGTATGCAGCAAGCGCTCTAAGCAGAACAGTGACAGCCGAAACCCCTCTGCTGCTCGAACCCGGGCAGCTGCGAGACCTGCTTGGTGAAAAGAGTTTGGTGGTCATCGATCTATGCAAGCAGACCACCTACTCCCAGCTGCATATTCCTGGAGCGGTACATCTGGCCTACAGCCGGATTGTGGCCAGCCGGCATCCGGTGCACGGTTTACTCCCTGAACCCGGACTGTTGGCACAGATCCTCTCTGAGCACGGCATCGGGAACCACACCCATGTGGTCGCCTATGACGATGAGGGCGGCGGCAACGCCTCGCGTCTGTTATGGACACTCGATGCCATGGGGCACGATCGCTATTCCCTGCTGAACGGCGGACTCCACGCCTGGGCCAATGAAGGCCAAGCCTGCAGCCGTGAATCCACCGCTCCCCCTGCTGCCAGTTTCAGCGCCACACCCAGGACCGAATCTGTGGCCAGCGCCGAATACATAACCGAACGTATGGGTGAGCCTGACTTCGCCCTCTGGGATGCCCGCAGTTGGAATGAATTTTCCGGCGTCTCACGTTTCTCCAGGCACCCGGGACACATTCCGGGAGCGGTCAATCTCGACTGGCTGGAGGTTATGGATCGTGCACGAAACCTACGCCTAAAGTCGGACGAAACCCTGAGCACGCAGCTTAACCAACTCGGGTTGGAGCAAGACAAAGAGATCGTCGCTTACTGCCAGACACACCATCGCTCCTCCCTCGCCTGGTTCGTGCTTCGCCATTTGGGTTATCAACGCTGCAGGGGCTACCCAGGCTCATGGTCAGAATGGGGTAACAGTGATGATACGCCAAAAGCCTTGCCATGAGACGGCCATCCCCTAAGCAGCGTCGGATAGTCATTCTAATTCTGGCACTGCTAACATTTTCAGTGGCCTATTACGCAGGGCATACACAAAAGCAGCACAACAAGACGTTACCGCACATCGACGGCGTCCTGATCGATCCACCACTGCCGATGCCCACGATCAATCTATTCAAGCAGGCGGGTGAACCCTTTACCAACACAGAACTTCAGGGGCATTGGAGCCTGTTGATGCTTGATCCCAATCCTGGGAAAACTGCCTCAACCGCACTCACCCGACTGATACAGGTGCACAACCGCCTGGCATCAGATCCAGACCTGCAGCAGCAGATCCACTATCTCTATCTTCCCGGAAACATGGTCGAAGAGATGGCGATATCCTTCACATCGATGTCGGACAACATCCAAGTCCTCGCTGGCGATACGCAGATGGTTAACGGGGCCTTTGAAGCCCTCGGTGGTTATACTGAAGACATACAGCATACACTCTACCTGATAGGACCGAGGGCAAAGCTGCATGCCCTGTTTACCCGCAATGGCAATCCCGCTACTATCGCTGAAGATATCAATAATCTGATCATCGCAGCGCAGTAACAATATGAATCAACCCGATACCGCAAAGGACATCGCCAAAACCATTGCCCAATCCCTGTTCGTGGGTCTGCAATATATCTTGCCTCACCATCTGCTCTCCTCCTTGATGCACAGCATTGCCCGTATCGAGCTGAAACCGTTAAAAGATCTACTCATCCGGCAAGCCATCAAATGGTACACGGTTGACATGCAGGAAGCGTTACAGAGCGATCCTGCTCAATACAGGTGTTTCAACGACTTCTTCACCCGGGCATTGCGTCCTGATGCGCGCCCGGTCACTCAGGAAAGCAATCAGCTTGCCTCGCCGGCTGATGGCACACTCAGTCAGGCAGGTGATATAGAGGCGGGATTCCTGTTTCAGGCAAAGGGACACGACTACTCGCTACTCGAACTGCTAGGCGGCGATAGTGAGATGAGCCGCCTGTTCGAGGATGGCAATTTTGCCACCATCTACCTTTCACCACGGGACTATCACCGACTGCACATGCCTGTCAGTGGCAGATTGAAGCGCATGCTGCATGTCCCTGGCCGCCTGTTCAGCGTCAATGAAACCACTTGCCGGAAGGTACCGAGACTGTTTGCCAGGAATGAACGGGTAATCTGCCTCTTCGAGACCGACTTGGGTCCCATGGCAATGATCCTGGTGGGCGCCATCTTTGTCTCCAGCATCGAGACCGTATGGGCCGGCACCGTCACTCCAGTCCAGCAAAGAGTAAACAGCTGGGATTACGCACCCCAATCCGAGCCCGCCGCGATTGAACTGGATAGAGGTGAGGAGATGGGACGCTTCAACATGGGCTCCACCGTGATACTGCTCTTTCCCAAGGATGCGCTGGAGTGGATGGAGGATCTCACCGCAGGATCGACGGTGCGAATGGGACAGGCAATCGCAGAGAAATGCTGAGGAGTTTTTAGTTTTGGATTTTAAGTCGTGAGCGCAGCGAACACAGCAACTGAAAACTCACAACTCAAAACGCTCATAAGCTTGGTTTTATCGCCTCGATGGTCGCCGATACCACGTAATCCTCAACCCCGCGCCCCGGCGCCCAATCGCGGATAAACTCTCGGGATTCATCCTTGGGTTCTATTTTGATACGGGCAAATCCCGCCACATCGATAAACTCTTCCAACTCCTCGATCATCGATGCATTGCCCATACACCCGGCGACCAATTGGGGATCGTTTCTCATCTCATCCGGGATTTCCACGCTGGCCACCACATCGGAGATGGCTAAACGCCCGCCCGGTTTAAGTATCCTGAAGGCCTCACGAAACACCCTGCCCTTATCCGGTGAGAGGTTAATGACGCAGTTGGAGATGATCACATCCGCCGTGCTATCGGCAATCGGCAGGGCCTCGATCTCGCCCAACCTGAACTCCACATTCTTATACTTGCCGCGCAAGGCATTGTTGCGCGCCTTGGAGAGCATATCCGGTGTCATATCCACACCGATCACCTGCCCCGCATCACCCACTTCCACAGCTGCCAGGAAACAGTCAAATCCACCACCGGAACCGAGGTCGACCACCACCTCTCCCGGCTGCAGGGCGGCTATAGCCTTTGGATTACCACAACCCAAACCCATGTCGGCACCATCCGGCACCATGCCAAGGTCCTCCTGGCTATAGCCCAGACGGGTTGAGATCAGGGTGTTGATCGACGCATCATCGGAGACCCCGCAACAACTCGATTCGACGCCACAGCAGCCATTCGCATTGTCCGTCACCGCCACTTCCGCATAGGCCCGACGCACCTCCTGCCGATGACTGTCCTGGAGATCTGTCAATGACACCTCCGGTGAACCGTTGTTTGATTTGTCAGACATCACAGCCTCCACTGTTTATCAATTCGGTTGGCGGGTCGAAAAAACCCGACAGTTGTTTCAGCACCCCGGGATCGATCCAGCAATTGACCCGCTTGCCCTGCCGCTCCATCTCGATCAATCCAGCATAGTGCAGCGCCTTCAGATGGTGTGAGAGGGTGGATGGAGCGATCTTCAATCCCTCCCCCAGCTGCCCGACACTAAAGCTGATCGCCTGCTCCAGCTCGCAGCGGGTACCCGGTTGACAGCAGCGACTCAATCGCTGAAAGATCAGCAACCGGTGGGGATTTCCCAGGGCCTTGAACATCTCTGCAAGTTGCTGGTCATCAGATCTATTATTCGACATGTATCGAAATATAGAACAATCCATATGGAGTTGCAAACTTAATGAGCTGAATATCCAGGATGAGGAGGTTTCCTGTGAGGTTCTGAATCGCGGCCTTTGCAGGGATCCCTTTTCAAGGCATCAGGGGATTCCCGGGTAAATACTCCTGGGTTTTGAAATGTAACGACAGGGTCTCGGCAGGTTCAAGACCAGTAGCGAAAGCGCCCGGTGTCCACATGGATGAAATTGGATTTTGGATAGTAACCCACACCACCCGCCTGCATGGCGACAGCACTGTCCCGCAGGGTCTTGAGATCACAGCCACAGAGGCGGATATCGATCGCCCTGCCCTGCATATGCAGGCTCCGCTTTGCCACGCCGCCACTCTTATTGCGCAGCATGGTGTTGGTTTTGGGGGAGCGGTAGGCGGAGATGATTTCGAATTCGCCCGTGGCTCCCGCCGCCTGCTGCAGTTGGTAGAGCATCTCCAGCAGCGCTCTATCCATACGGATCGACTCGCCGGTACGATGATCCCTGAGCAGATGATCGAGAATCTGCAGGCTATCGGACTGATATTCCCCTTCGCGCCAATAGGTTACGCTCTTTCTTTCACCCGTATGGGTGTGGCGAAACGCCAAACTGCGATTCTCGCCTGCCGCGAGTGCCAGCATGGGTGACGCCAACACTATACCGGTCAACGATGCGCAGCCGGAGAGAAAGCGACGCCTGCTCAAGCAGGGTTTGTGGTTGGGAGTTATCAGCGATGATGACATGGAAGCAGGCAAGCCTTGTAACCGATTGTGAATCTATTGTCGGCGAGGACCGAATAAAATCCACGCGCAGGTTAACAAATTCCTACAGCATAAAGCCAGCCATGTGACTCCAGTCACAGGTGAGTCTTGCAGAATGCCTTATCCGAGAGGATATGGCTAAAGGGAGGGATTCTCCACGCTGCTGGCGTGATGGGCGGTTATCTGCTCAATCCCTTCCCCCATCACCAGCATTAAAGCGGTGTCTCTCTGGTAGATATCGGGGCGGAAATTGATACTCCCCCCCGTATCCACCCAACTGGTGAAATAGGTGAGATAGACCGGCATAGGCTTGGCCAGGGGGGCGATCTGGGTTTCCCCACTGCTCAGGGCCTGCTGCAACCAACCCGTTTGTGGCTGTTCGGCATACTCAACCAGCAGCTGTGCCAGCTGGTCAGCCGCCTCAACCCGGACACATCCTGAACTGTAGGCTCGATTCGGCCGCTCGAACAGACTCTGGGCCGGGGTATCGTGGAGATAGATCTGGTGTGAATTGGGCATATGAAACTTAATCCGCCCGAGACTGTTGCTATTGCCTGCATCCTGTTTCAAGACGAAGGGAAAATTATCTTCATCAAAGCTATCCCAATCGATATCGAGCGGATCGACCTCACCCCATCCATCGTCTGAGCGTGTATAGACGCGAAACCGCTTGGTCGCCAGATATTCACTATCCTGCTGCAGACGCGGCAATATATCCTGCACTGCAATGGAACGCGGCACGGTCCATAAAGGATTCATGACCAGATGGGTCACACGACTCCTGAATGAAGGTGTTTGTCGTTCCAGCTTGCCATTAACTGTGCGCTTGTGAAACACCACCCGGTCCCCGTTCACCAGGCTTATTTCAAATCCCGCTGTATTGACCATCAGGTGTTGGGGCTCGAGTTCGTGAGGCAGCCAACGCCATCGCTCCAGATTTGCGCGTATCTGCGCGATGCGGGTCTCTATCGGGTCATTCAGGGATTGCAGGGTGGCGGACCCCACTATGCCATCCACCAGCAGACCCAGACGCCGCTGATATTGCTTGACTGCAGACGCCAGGTTGGCATCGAAGTAGTTTGGCTCGGGTACCGGTTCCTCGATCTGAAACGATTCCGCCTTTAACCGCTGCCGCAGAATGGCGACTGCAGGATCGGTATCACCGGGGCGTAAACTATCAGCTGCCTGGACAGTTTCCCAGCCACCTTTGGCCTGGATGTCACGATACTTCGCCAAGGCATGTTTCAGCTGCAGATAGGCACGATCGTTGGGTCGCAATGAATTGAGCAACTGCTCCAGTTCGCCCCTCGATAGGGCAGCGGCCAAGGCCTCCACTGGATCGAAATCATCCATTGGCAGCATCCAGTGCGGATCGATTGATTGAGGATCAAATCGACCTAAACGCAAATCCCTGGCCAGCCTGAAGTAGCCATCTGTGAGCAGCAGTTCACGATAAACCAAGACTTCCGAGGATGGGTTGTAGATCAAGCCATGGAGATGATCCACATGATAATTACTGGCATTCAATCCCTCCTGATCCGCAGCTGCCAACCAACGAAAGATCTGTCTGCCCTGCTCTGTCAGTTTTCCAGCATGGTGCCAAATAAAACTCTGCTGCTGACTATCGTAAAGGCGTTCAATCTGCGGCCAATCGATTACCAGCCCCTTCTGCAACGCGGTTTCGATAGGCACTGCCAATGGCTGTGTGGTGGGCGTGATGTCAACAGCATCAGCAGCTTCACCGGTAGTGAAACTCAAGCAGAGGAGAATGCCACACCAGTATCTTTGTTTATCTTTCACCATACGCCTAAGCAATCTAACTCAATGAATAGGGTGTGCTGTAGCAACAGGGAGACCGATACAACAGATATCTTGCCGCAATCGTAATTGCCAGAAGACAGAGACTCAGACGATCACCACCGCTATACATTAAGCTTAGTTCAGCATCGGGGTTGAGACGGGTTTACCCCCGGCAATACATGGTTGGAGTCTATATGGGCCAAGTCGGAGATTGGGTGAAAATTTGTTAACACCACCCGCTGAGACAAGGAAGGGGAATCAGTACAGGAACCGGCTTCCCATACAGTCAAATCTTAGCCGTCAATCATGCCCGGTTAAGATCGAATGTCACCACCTGGCGTAAGTCACGAGTGTCTGTCAAAAACATCAATAGACGGTCAAGCCCCAGGGCAACACCGGCACACTCCGGCATCCCTGCCGTCAAGGCATCGAGCAGGTTCTCATCCATGGGTGGCACTGCTTGTCGTGACTGTCGGCGTCGACGATTGTCATCGCTGAAACGCTTGCGTTGCTGATCCGCGTCGGTCAGTTCCTGAAAACCGTTGGCAATCTCTATGCCCCGTATATAGAGTTCAAAACGCTCCGCCACCGTCGGTCGACTACCTCTCACCCTTGCCAGCGCCGCCTGACTGGCGGGATAGTCATATAGGAAAGTCATTCCTGCCTGTCCCAGTTCGGGCTCGATCAGTTGACTCAGGAGCAGGTCAAGCCAACCGTCACACTCATCGATGGCCAGTTGATCCGCACCGGGAATACCCTGTTCGATAGCGCATTGCCTCAATTGATCGCGTTTAGTCGTATGCGGATTCACACCCAGCCGGCGCTCGAAGGCTTCGGCATAGGTCAGTTTTTCAATCTGCAACGGTTGTTGTGTCAGGGTATTCACCAGACTCGCCACCTCATCCATCAATTGGTGATAGTCGAGGCCGGGTCGATACCACTCCAGAAGGGAAAACTCAGGATTATGGCGACGTCCAAGCTCGGCATTGCGAAACACCTTACAGATCTGAAAGATCGGACCACACCCGGCGGCCAACAGCCGTTTCATGGGAAATTCCGGGGAGGTGTGCAGAAACAGGTCACGCCCCTGATCCGCCTCGGGGCCGGTATAGCGGGTGGAGAAACTCTCTATTGCAGGGTCTGTGGCAGCGAAGCGGGAACAGATCGGCGTCTCCACTTCAAGCACACCGATACGATCAAAGAACTGGCGGATCAGGCCCAACATCTCCGCCCTGGCCCGAATAATCTCCACAGAGGCGGAGGGCCGCCAGATATCAGATTGGGCCATTAAACCGATCAATCATCCTTGGCACGTGAGACATACTCGCCATTGCGCGTATCCACCTTGATTGCCTCGCCGATCTGAACAAACAGGGGTACCCGCACCACCGCCCCTGTTTCAAGGGTGGCCGGTTTACCGCCACTGCCAGAGGTATCTCCCTTCAATCCCGGATCGGTGTCGGTAACATTCAAGATCACGAACTTGGGTGGTTCCACGATAATTGGCGTCCCATTCCACAGGGTCACCAGACAGACATCCTGCTCCTTCAGCCATTTGGCGCTCTCCGCCACCGCAGACTGATCGGCGCTCACCTGCTCATAACTCTCGGGATCCATGAAGTGCCAAAATTCACCATCGTTATAGAGATACTGCAGTTCGGTCTCGTGGACATCCGCCCCCTCCACCGACTCACCCGATTTAAAGGTCTTTTCCAGTACCCGTCCGGTCTTTAGATTGCGTATCTTGACCCGGTTGAAGGCCTGACCTTTGCCAGGCTTGACGAATTCGTTTTCAATAATGGAGCAGGGATCACCATCCAGCATGATTTTCAGGCCACCCTTAAACTCATTGGTGCTATAACTAGCCATGACATCCTCACGAAACATATCAATTGCGGCGCACATGATACCTGAGACTGGGTCCCGTGTGCAGGCATCAGCATGGCAAAAGGCCCTTGCCGATGGTTTCAGCGACGTTTCCACTCTGCTCGAATACCTTCAGATCGAAGCGTCGGCAGTCGCCGATCATACCCTGGCCAGCCAACAGTTTGCGCTGCGCGTCCCTCAGGGTTTCGCTGAACTTATGCGTAAGGGGGATCCTCAGGATCCTCTCCTGTTGCAAATCCTACCCACTGCGAATGAAATGGATCCGGCCGCCGGATTCAAATCAGATCCGGTGGGTGATCACAAGGCAGAGCAGAGCCCAGGACTGCTACGGAAGTACCATGGCCGAATCCTGATCATCACAACCGGGGCCTGCGCCGTCCATTGCCGCTACTGCTTCCGTCGCCACTACCCCTACACCAGGGCAACAGCCACCGCCAGTCAGTGGCGCCAGGTGATGGAATATCTCAGGTCCAGTCCCGCTATAGAAGAGGTCATTCTGAGCGGCGGAGATCCCTTGATGGCCAGTGACGACAAACTTGCAGGATGGCTGCAGCAGCTTGAGGCACTGCCTCAGATCAAACGCTTACGCATCCATACCCGGCTGCCCGTGGTGCTGCCCCAGCGCATCACTGAGGAACTGGTTGCGGTTCTGCAGCGTTGCGCCATCAATAAGGTAATGGTCATCCACGCCAACCACCCCAACGAGCTGGCACCCGCAGTGGCCGATGGATTGGAAAAGCTGGCGACCGCGGGAGTCACCCTGCTGAATCAGTCGGTTTTATTGAAAGGCGTGAACGACAGCTGCGACACCCTGGCCAGGCTCAGTTATCGCCTGTTTGAGATCGGTGTCCTGCCCTATTACCTGCACCTGCTCGATCGGGTTGAAGGTGCGGCACATTTCGAGCTGGACGAGAGCGCCATCCGGATACTGCAGCAGCAACTGCTAACCGAGTTGCCAGGATACCTAATGCCGAGAATGGTGCGTGAAATAGCCGGCGTGCCCTTTAAAACACCGCTCCAGGGATGCCCGGATTAGAGGCCGGGATCCGAAACACCCTCACCCAGTTCATCCATCGGCCAGCGGGAGCGGACCGTAAAACGAAGTGCCTCCGACTCGCCAGCCAGCAAGTGCTGGCAACCAGCGTAGGCGATCATGGCCCCATTATCGGTGCAAAACTTGGGACGGGGGTAGTAGGCTGTCCCCGCTTCACCCTCCATCATCGAATCGATACGCTGGCGTAAGCGTTGATTGGCACTGACGCCACCTGCCAGCACCAAACGCTTGATCGCACACTGCCTGACGGCCCTGCGACACTTGATCAACAACGTATCCACCACCGCCTCTTCGAAGGCGCGGGCGATATCCGCCCGGGTCGTATCGGATAGGCTCCCCCCCTCCTGGCGTTCGGCCTGCTGGATGGTATTCAGGGCAAAGGTCTTCAAACCGCTGAAACTGAAGTCGAGACCAGGTCTGTCGGTCATGGGACGGGGAAATTTGTAACGGTCTGGATCCCCCCGTTCAGCCAGCTTGGCCAGCTCCGGTCCCCCCGGATAGGGCAATCCCAGCAGTTTGGCGGTCTTGTCGAAGGCCTCGCCAGCCGCATCGTCCAGGGTATCCCCAAGCAGCCGGTATCGGCCTATGCCTTCCACCTCCACCAGCTGGGTGTGGCCGCCGGATACCAGCATGGCAATGAAGGGAAAAGCCGGCGGATCCGGCTCGAGCATGGGGGCCAGGAGATGCCCCTCCATATGGTGTACGGCTATTGCAGGCACACCCCAGGCCCAGGCCATGCTGCGCCCCACCGAGGCACCCACCAGCAGGGCCCCGACCAGTCCCGGACCGGCGGTGTAGGCCACCCCGTCCAGTGATGATGCCTCGATCCCCGCATCCTGAAACAGTTGCCGGACCAGGGGCAATAACTTGCGCACATGATCCCGGGAGGCCAATTCCGGCACCACACCCCCATATTCGGCGTGCAGTTCGACCTGGCTGTGCAGTGCATGGGCCAACATGCCCTGTTCACTGTCGTAAACGGCCACACCGGTCTCATCACAGGAGGTTTCTATACCTAATACCCGCATATTTGTACCAATTTTTGCTCTAAAATAGCTTCATACCTTTGCAAACCGGGGTGGCTATGAGTAGAATCTCCGCCTTTCGACCGGTTGAGAAGCTTAACAGATCCGAGGAAACAACATCGATGCCTAACGTACGCGTCAAAGAGAACGAACCTTTTGAAGTCGCCATGCGCCGTTTCAAACGCTCCTGTGAGAAGGCCGGGGTACTTGCCGAAGTCCGCCGCCGGGAATTCTATGAAAAGCCCACCTGGGAACGCAAACGCAAGGCGGCCGCTGCCGTTAAGCGCAACCTGAAAAAGGTCTCCCGCGAAAGCCGCCGTTTCGAACGCCAATATTGATCATCCCTCCCTGCACGGCAGGAGTCAGCCCGGATGCTTAAACAACAGATCCTAGATGACGTCAAGGCCGCCATGAAGGCCAAGGATAAGGCGCGTCTCGGTACCTTGCGCCTGATCACCGCCGCGATCAAGCAGCGCGAGGTGGATGAACGCATCGAGCTGGACGATACCCAGGTGCTGGCGATCCTGGAGAAGATGATCAAGCAGCGGCGTGACTCCATCAAACAGTATGAGGATGCCGGCCGTCAGGAGCTGGCGGAGCAGGAAAAGAGCGAGATTGCCATCATCGAGGCCTATATGCCGGAGGGCCTCAGCGATGAAGAGATCACGGCAATGATCGAGCAGGCCATCACCCAGTCCAATGCCGCGGGCATGAAGGACATGGGCAAGGTCATGGGACTGCTCAAACCCCAGATGCAGGGCCGGGCCGATATGGGCAAGGTCAGCGGTCTGGTGAAACAAAAACTGGCCGGCTGACTCACAACCGGTCAATATCGGCTATTCTTGCCCCCATGGCCGCGTCCCTTGAAGGCCAGTAGGAAGACATGGCCGGTAAGATTCCCACACAATTTATTGATGACCTGCTGAACCGCATCGACGTGGTCGACGTGATCAATCGGCGTGTACCGCTTAAAAAGGCAGGCCGTGATTTTCAGGCCCGCTGCCCCTTCCACGACGAAAAGACCCCCTCATTCACCGTCAGCCCGCAAAAACAGTTCTACCACTGCTTCGGCTGTGGCGCCCATGGCTCCGCCATCGGCTTTCTCATGGAGTACGACAACCTGGGTTTTGTCGAGGCGGTGGAAGAGCTGGCCCACTTCGCTGGCCTCGAGGTACCCCGGGAGGCCGGTGCCGCTCAAGGCCCCGACCTGAATCCGCTGTATGCCATGATGGAGGAGACCGCCCGCTTCTACCGCCATCAACTCAAAAACCACGCTGACGCCAGGCAGGCGATTGACTATCTAAAGGCACGCGGCTTGAGTGGAGAGATCGCTGCCATATTCGCTATCGGCTATGCACCTCCAGGCTGGGATAATCTGCTCTCTACCCTGGGCAGGGATAAGCCGGCCATTGCCAGATTGCTGGAGTGTGGTTTGACCCAAGAGGGTGAAGGCAAAGGTTACGATCGATTCCGCAACCGCATCATCTTTCCCATACGGGACCGGCGTGGACGCAGCATTGGCTTCGGCGGCCGCAGCATCGGGGAGGAAAAACCGAAGTACCTGAATTCGCCTGAAACCCTCCTGTTTCACAAAGGTCGGGAACTCTACGGTCTGTACGAGGCGCGTAAGGCGAGCACCAAGATCGCAAGACTCCTGGTAGTGGAGGGTTACATGGATGTGGTGGCACTGGCCCAACACGGCATCCTGAATGCCGTCGCCACACTCGGTACAGCCACCACACAGGACCATCTGGAACTGATCTTTCGCACCTGTCCAGAGGTCGTGTTCTGCTTTGACGGTGATCGTGCCGGACGAGATGCTGCCTGGAAAGCGCTGTTGACCGGCCTTCCCCTGATGCGTGATGGACGAGAGGTCAAATTCCTGTTTCTACCCCAAGGAGAGGATCCTGATACCCAGATACGCAAAGAGGGTTCCAGCGCCTTCAGCCAACGTATCGAGCAGGCACAGCCCTTGTCTAAATTTCTCTTCCAACATCTCACCGACCAGGTGCAGATGGAGAGTATCGATGGACGCGCAAAGCTTGCGCAACTTGCCTCCCCCCTGTTGGAAAAACTCCCATCCGGTGTATTTCGCCGGATGATGTTTCAACATCTTGAGGAGTTGGTGGGGCTCAAGGGTGGCCACCTCGACAAGGGCGGTCAACAAACTAGCCAGGCTGTTCACCGCCGGGGTATGGGTCATTCAGAGAAACAACAACGACCGACTCCGATTCGTATGGCTATTGCATTATTGCTCGACAGCCCCCATCTATTTGCCATCGCGGAGAGTGTTGAAAATGAATGGCAAAACTGGGATGCACCCGGCATAAGCATACTTAAACAGTTACTTGAAATAATCCGCTCTCAACCTACGCTTAACAAAGCAGCCTTATTGGAACGCTGGCGGGATACGGAGCACTTCAATCACCTGAATAAACTGGCCAACTATAGATTTGACCTGCCGGACATGGATCAGGAGGCAGAATTGCGTGACGCACTCCTCAAATTGAATGCGCAGTATCGGAAGAACTCCCGGCCGCAACCGGGGAATCTACGCCCCAGTGAACTGTCTGATGACCAGCTGAATGAGCTGAAACGCCGCTATCCGGGCACCCTCAGCCAAGATGAGCAATAGAGCCGGGGGTCTTCAAAATAGGGCTGGTAGCTAGCATAACTATATGAAAGTGTGCTAATATGGTGAGTTCAGTCTCAGCGTTGTGCACCTCGTCTGACTACAAGGTAAAAGATGAACCAGGAACAGCAGCAATCTCAACTAAAGCAACTGATTGCAAAAGGTAAGGAACAGGGATTCCTCACCTACGCGGAAGTTAATGATCACCTTCCTGAGGGCATAGTAGAGCCTGAACAGATCGAGGATATCGTCCGCATGATCAACGACATGGGCATCACAGTCCATGAATCGGCACCTGATCTGGAAGACAACACCCTGAGTGACTCGGTGGCCTCCGCCGATGAAGACGCCGCCGAGGCTGCGGCTGCGGCCCTGGCCAGTGTTGACAGTGAATTCGGCCGCACCACCGACCCGGTACGCATGTACATGCGTGAAATGGGCACCGTCGAGCTGCTGACCCGCGAAGGTGAGCTGCGCATCGCCAAGCGCATTGAGGAGGGCCTGCATCAGGTCTCTGCCGCATTGTCCACCTTCCCTACCACTGTCGATCTGTTGTGCACCCTGCTTGAGAGGATCGAGCCAGGTGAATCACGTCTTGCCGACATCACCAGCGGTTTCATCGACCCCAACGAACCCGATGAGATCCCCACGCCGGTGCAACCTCAAGATGCCGCGAAAAGCGACAACAATGGCGATGACAGCGATGACGATGATGACGAGCCGGAAAACACTGGCCCCGACCCGGAAGAGGTGGCGGCAAAGGGGAAAGAGCTGCGCAAACGCTTTAACGCGCTGTGCAACTCACTCAAGAAACAGGGCCGCTCCAGCACCAAGTCGCAAAAGACCCAGGAAGCGGTTTCTGAGGCATTTCTCGAATTCAAGCTGGTACCCCTCACATTCAATCTGCTTGTCTCGACCCTGAGGGATACGATTGAGCGCATCCGCAACCAGGAGCGCATCATCATGAACCTTTGTGTCGACAAGGCGCGTATGCCACGCAAAGAGTTTATCGCCTCCTTTCCGGACAATGAGACCAACCTCGATTGGATCATCAACCAGATCGATAAAGGCAAACCCCATTCGGAAGCCCTCAAAGAGCATGCAGATGAGATCATCCGCGCGCAAAAGCGCCTGGTGAGCATCGAGAACGACTGCCTGTTGACCATCGGTGAAATCAAAGAGACCAACCGCAAGATGTCCATTGGCGAGGCCAAGGCACGCCGCGCCAAGAAGGAGATGGTGGAGGCCAACCTGCGCCTGGTCATCTCGATTGCGAAAAAGTACACCAACCGCGGCCTGCAGTTTCTCGACCTTATTCAGGAAGGTAATATCGGCCTGATGAAGGCAGTGGACAAATTCGAATACCGTCGCGGTTACAAATTCTCGACCTATGCGACCTGGTGGATTCGTCAGGCCATCACCCGCTCTATCGCCGATCAGGCACGTACCATCCGTATCCCGGTACATATGATCGAGACCATCAACAAACTGAATCGCATCTCCAGGCAGATGATTCAGGAGATGGGCCGCGAGGCCACACCGGAAGAGCTGGCTGAACGTATGGACATGCCGGAAGACAAGATCCGCAAGGTACTTAAGATCGCCAAAGAGCCGATCTCCATGGAGACACCCATCGGCGATGACGAGGATTCCCACCTGGGCGATTTCATCGAGGACTCCGGTGTGGTCTCCCCCATCGAGTCCGCCACCGCGGAAGGCCTAGGTGAAGCGACACAAAACATGCTGGCCGGCCTTACCAGCCGGGAAGCGAAAGTATTGCGTATGCGCTTCGGTATCGACATGAATACCGATCACACCCTGGAAGAGGTCGGCAAGCAGTTCGATGTCACCCGAGAGCGTATCCGTCAGATCGAAGCCAAGGCGTTGCGCAAACTGCGCCACCCTTCCCGCTCGGATCGCCTCCGCAGCTTCCTCGACAGCGATTGATTACGAGGTCCCAGCGCAAAAACGCAAAAATTGCCGTTATTGCGCCGGGATCTGCTACAATCCCGCCGATTCCGGGCCCATAGCTCAGTTGGTTAGAGCAGGGGACTCATAATCCCTTGGTCCTAGGTTCGAGTCCTAGTGGGCCCACCAATATTTTCAATATGTTAGCATCTTAACGAACAAGGTGAGGAATGGCATGTAGACACAATGTAGACATATAAAACACCCTCACTACGACATTCATTCTTCCCCCAAACACCCTGCTTTTAATCCTGCAACCCGCATTAAAAAATTCAACAGCAGCAAATATCCCCGCAGTCGTCAAATGATGTCTCCCAGGTAATCGCCCTAAAATACCCTCATTTAGATATAATGCGAACAATTATCCTTTTGCTCTTCAGTGCTCAAAGTCTTAGACTTTTCGCTTGTAACGAAAATAATCTTTAATTTTGGAATGATGTTCAGGGAAAACTTATGTAACTTTCTCTCATCAACAGGCAAATAGATAAACCAATAGGGAAAATATAATGCCACGCGAACAGCGTCTTTCTCTTTCTGCAATAAATCTTTGTCTTCACCCTCATAATCCTGAAAAGTACATACAACTAATTCAGCTTGCAGCCAAATCAAAACAAATACTTCCTATTCGTGGAACTTCTCATGGTCTATTGAATGGCGCATACGCCATCAAGAGCGGTAAACCTGAAGAGGGAATAGAGGGTGAAATCTCAAAATTCACTCAAATCGACCTAAATTCACCATGGCTTAACACAAAAACAAGTAAAGAGGCTAACGAGCATGATGTTGAAAAAATCAGCATCCCTGAAAACCTAAAACCTAATTACCAGAGGTTTAACTATGTTTTTTTTCCGAAAAAACACAAATTTGTATTTCAAACATACTCCTCAGGAAACCGCACCCTGTCCCCCAGTTTTGTTCGGAAATTTCTAGATTCATTGTTTTCCATTGAAGCAATTAAAACAAAGTTTGGAGTTGTTGATTTAACCATTGTTCCAGAAACTGACTCACTAGAAAAGATCTGGAAAATCCCACAAATTGACAAACTCACTCTAACGATCAACCGCCCCAATCCTGACGATTTTCATGACGAAGAAATCGAGTTTTTAGAAGAGATGAACATCCAGCATATAAGAGAGATCAAGCAAGAGTACAGAGCCATCGATGGCCAAACAATTACTCCAAACACAAAGACCAAGACCTTAGCAGAAATTGCAGCCAATAACGGCAATGTATATGCAAAAGGCAAAGATCAAATGGGTAAACCTATAAAAGAGTCGACTAAACAACACCCACGTGAAGACACTTATTATTTTGACCCTAATGATACTCAAGAAGCTTATGCAATCAGAGAATACGCAAAATATTTTTTGTGAAATTTAATGCACATATTTTCAAGGTATAGAGGTGTAGGTGAAGTAATATCAAGATATTGGTACGCCTATGGCGGTTGGAAAGAAGTTCTAGTATCCCCTTATTTCCATCTGGCACTTGTTATCAACATACTGACTATATCACAATGGACAGGTGACAATTGGCATAGCCCCATTATAAATATAATGCCTAGTTTATTAGGTTTTTCTCTTGGTGGTTATGCTATTTTACTTAGTTTCGGAAATGACCAGTTTTTGGAGAGACTAACGAAACCGAGTAAAAACTATCTAAAAAATAAACCTAAAGACATTTTTAAAATGGACTCAATATATATAAAGGTTAATGCTTCCTTTGTGCACTTTATAGTCTTGCAAATGATCGCTTTGTTATTAGCCCTAATATATCAATCAGGGGCATTCTCTCATCTAGCATTAGACAGCAAAAACATGTTCCTGACTTATTGGCCAGACTATCCTGCATTTTTAGATACTGTAAAACACTCTTATTCATTCACCACATATCTAATTTTTATATATGCTTTACTAAGCGCAATTTCTCTCACATTCAACATTTTCAGAATGGCTGGATGGTTTAATTTAATTCAGTTAAAAAAGCACTCGAAATCACCACATTACATGAGAGATAAGCTATTAGCTAGAAAGTCCAACAGTCAGATACTTTAGCATAAGTAAGGGACAGATCTCCTTGATTTCAGACGGCAATTGGGACACCCTAAACCTCCCCCGTTTTAGTGGACACTAGAATTAAACAACTGATGAGGTGTCAAATGCCCAGAAGGAAACGATGGGAAGATTCAAAAATTGAAGCTGGATACGGTGAAGTGAAACTGCTCTCGTGGAGGTATTTTTTTGATTTTGTTCATCAGGAAATGTTGGACTATCAAACATATGTTTGGCGAGGCCACAGAAATGACGACTGGTTATTAGAGTCGACATTAGACAGACTGGTTAAAAAAGCAAAGGTACCTAGAACGAAGAGGTACGATTTTCGGAATAATCATTTAGAACAGTTCAAATACGCGGCCAGGGGAAGACGAGGTGCCACTCCGCCCCTACTAGAAAACGAGAATGATTGGTGGGCTCTTGGGCAGCATTATGGGCTTGCTACCCCCCTATTAGACTGGACTTCTTCTCCCTTTGTTGCTGCGTACTTTGCATTTATTGGTCAAGGCGAAAGTCAAACAAGACATCGATCCATATATGCGCTCCACAAACCTACAATAGAATATAAAGTAAACACACTTATTCAGGAAGAAAAACGAAGACGCTGGGAAGAAAAGAAATTAATAAGTGAAGGGAAAAAGACTGTGGGTTTGTTAAACACAGCACTACTTGATAGCCCAATTAGGCCAGAAATTGAGTTTATCCGGCCAATGTCAGATGAAAACCAGCGTCTAGTAAATCAAGGCGGATTATTTACAAGATCTCCAGATGATGAAGATCTTACAAAGTGGGTTCAAAAGAATTATCCTGAAGAAACAAAGGGGTATAATCTTATGAAGATTTTGATACCTAACAAAGACAGGGAAAGCTGCCTGAAGGGATTAAATAGAATGAATATAAATCATCTGACACTATTTCCGGACCTATACGGCGCCACTAAGTTTTGTAATTTGCATGCTGAAATTAAGCAATATTAAAGTCAGAAGAGGGCACCCGTTAAGTGGTACACATATACTAGGCTAGTCATTGTTTATGGATCTATAATTGGATAATTTAAATCAGCTAATATTGTTTTAAGACCTATTTCATTTAACTGATTACCAATTTTTTGTTGAAGAATTCTCATTACATACTCAATCGCAGCACTACAGTCATTTGCTGTGGTTTTTATTAGTCTATCATCTCCTAATTTAGTATGAATAATAGAATTTCTTTTTATTCTGAGTTCGTTGAGTGTTTTCATTTCATTATCGTCTATCAGTTCAAGCAACTCCAATAAATCTATCCTTTTTTGAATTGAATTGCTTCTTAAATAAGTATCCTTTCTATTACTATTAAATCTTTTACGTCCATTGTCATATTCACAATTTATCGAATCAATATGATCTAACATTTTATCAGTAATAATATTCTCAATCGCGCTCCAACTAAATATCAATGAATTCGCATAACAACCCTTGTGATATTCAACAATACTCTTAGTCAAAAGTTGCATATATTCAATGGCCCATGGATACCTCAAACATTCCTCGAAAATCTTACAAGCAAGATTCAATGTAGATATGGAAAGCGACATGCCATTCCATTTATGAATATCAGTATCATCTACAAATTTCTTTACTGCAAGATTCTCAGTATTACCACCCCCCCCTTTAATATACCCATCATCTGAAATATAAACCCTCACCACATTAGAAATAGATAGTTCAGATATACCCAGTGATACTTTATGCTCCTGTATAGCACATATATCTAAAACAAATAAATAAGCATTTAGATAACTGTAATAGATTCCCCACCATTCCATAATTTCTTCTATAGGATCAAGCCGCATCATTGGTGATTGATTCTCTAGGTAAGATACATTGAGTGCAAGCATTCCATCCTTCGCTACATATAATTCAAATTTTTCCGATTTATAATTATATACAACTTTATGTCTATAGTTTGGCGATTCAATTTCTTGTGATGTGCTGTTACACATTGAAATAACACTAATTGTCCTTCTCGAATAAAAACCACAGCACCTTACATTACTCTCTTCATATCTATATGCAGGTCTGAATGCTTTTCTGAGATGCAGCCTTTCTTCCTTCGACATATTTGCTACCTCATAGTAATACCCCTCACGAGATTGATCCCTTCTATATAATGATGGACCTTTTGATATCTCTGTACTTTGCACCATAGAATTTACTAAAACCACTGATCCATTAACCCTTACTGCCATATCTTTTAGATATTGAGGCGGTTTACCATCAGGCACATCAATTGCTGATCCTGGTATTAAATAATCATCTTTCAATACAGAAAATATCATACAAAATCTCACTAAAACTTATACTGTAGTTCCACTTACTAATTCACATTAATTATGTTGCTAGCATTTACTGGCTTTCGGAATAGTTAAATAGCAATCGCTTTTCTAGAAATTGAATTCATGTATAAATAACACTTAATCACTACATTTCCTCCATTATTTGCAATATTAAATTATATCTCAGCGTACAGTTATTGACAGAACTCCAAGTGGTTACCGCTCTGATAGGACTGGATTTCAAAATTTGACCCACATGATGAATCAAATCCTACAGGCTCTACTCTCCAAATATGGGTCCGTGTTTGAATTGCCACATCACCTACCTGCACACCAAACACGACCTCCCCTATGGGTTCACCGTAGCTATTAGGTCGGTCAGACCAAGCCTTGGCCAAGGTTATCGGCCGATCCTCACGCGAACAATTCATTCCACCCATAACCTCGATGAAGACCTCCCACTTGCCTTGATCCGCTGCCTGTCTCGCCGCGTCAATCTCGGAATTGGAGACCTGATCCCGTAACAGGCGCAATTCTCGCCAGACTGAAACCGGCGGACCACCAAAAAACTGAAATTGCCTTATTCCCCAGGTTGTAGACCAGGCCTTGACCCGTTCAGCGGCTTTAGGGGCCTCCAGGCCTGATTCATCGGCATCGATCCCAAATCCGTCCACATTCTTGGAGATGTACTTGGCTACATACCCAATTGCCGTTCCTTTTGTCGGATCAATTTTATCCACTTTGAACCGGCGTTGCTGCGCACCTGGCTCATCGGGGGAATCCTGCAGTGCATAGTGCCGCAGAACGGATATCATGGCTTCGGCCTGATTAGGCAGCACAAAGACCAGAATATGCCAATGTGGTGTGCCGTCATGGTGGGGTTCCGCAATCCTGATACCAAACATGTCAATCCCCTGCCGAGCCATGGCCGCGCGGGTCCTACTCCAGACCCGGTTCAGATATGCCTGCCCATCACTCGGTCGACTACCATCGTACTGGGGATTGGGGTCCCCGCTCTTACCATAACGGGCATGAAACCGAGAGGGGCAGGTTAAGGTTAAAAAAAGCGCCTCGTAACCTTTCTGCTTGGCATAGGTCTCACTCCCAGCTATTCGGGCCATCAACTCATTACGGCGCAATACAGGATTGGAGAGGGAGCCGTCAATCACTTCCTGTAAATTGAAGGCCTCCCCTAATTCATTGACCACTTGCAGGGTCTCCATCAGATTACGATTCCGTCGCTGCCGCTCCCGTCTCCTCAGCAGATTTTCATTGCTGACATAGAGCTCACTCTTTTTGTGAACCAGGCCTATCTCAATGGCTGCCGATTCGATGGCCCTGGTCTCGGCCCGCTTGAGCCGCCTACGCCACCAGCGCTCATCGCACATACGACGGTTGGCCCCCTCCAGACCGCTCTTGGCTGAGGGCTCGGCGGGCACAATGCCACTCTCCTCAGCATAACCACAAAGACACCGATATCGGGCTTCTGCTGTTTCATGCCGCGCACTGAGCCAGCGGGCATTTCCGGCCTTGAGCTTGGCGATACGTCGCAGGTCGTCGGCATCCTCGCTCAGCATCACCCCCTTGGGACAAAGCTCATGTGCGGCTTTTCGTAGCCGGGTATTCGCTCGAAATCGGCCATTGGGTTTTGGCCAGTCTTCTTCATAAAGATCTGCGAGTTGGCCTGCAAACCGGTCCGGGATGCGCGGCAGGATGTCATGTCGCCATTTTCTTTCTGATCCACAGCCCCCCGATAACGGCCACAGGCGCTTTTCAGCCAGAGTGACAAAGTCAGGTATTGGAGGCGCAAGCCAAGTATCTGTGTGATTGATCATGAGAGACACCCCACCAGATCTAGGCAATCAAGCTTGATTTCCTTATTAAGGAAGTAAGGCCTTATTAGGGATGTTCCATTATTAGGGAAATCGTTATTTATACAAGCGGCTCCTTTTAAGGAAACTCCGCCCTGCGCATCCCTTATTAGGGCGTCCCCCTTAAAAGGACCTCCCTTATAATATAAGGACTCCTCACATAAGGTTACGGCTTCACGAGTAGCTCCCTTGTTGAAATAAGTGGCTCCGGTTTTGTGATTGTCAGTGGCTATCATGGCTAGTCACCTGTATCACTGGTGGATTGACGTAATTGTGAATTGATATAGGCGTTGAGGTCATCTGCTCGATAACGAACAGCTCTCGCACCAATCTTCACAAAGGGGATGCGCGCGCCGGCCCAGCGGTCACGCTCAAGAAAAGCTTTACTTACATTGAGATATTTTGCAGCAGCTTTGGTATCAAGTAGTTCAGTTTGCATTTGATTTCTCCTGTATTTGATTACATGAGAGAAAGCCTATGCAGGGATCTACTGAGTTGGAATGCGCCAACTTACTTGGTGTATACGTTAAGCCTCTTGACGTATACGTGAAGCAACTTCAGAACCACCCTGACTAGCTGTGTGTATAGTCAGTTGATGCCAAGCACCACTTTTCACTCTTCTTCTTACATAACGCTTGTATTGGTTAGGGGGAAGAGGATCCTTTGATCTATGACGGTGGGCGTTACAGTATGCGCAAGCAGCAACAATGTTTGTTTTGCTCGCTTGTCCCCCAGTAGCATGAGCCACAAGGTGCTCGCCGGTTGACTTCAACAGGTTTGTCTGCTTTTGGGATAGATTGTAGGTTTTGGCAAATTTTTCACACCCAACTTCCCAGATGGGAGATGCGCAATAATAGCATTTGCCTGCTTGCGTGCGATAAGCCTGCTTACGAAAACGCTTCAGTGATTTTCTACGAATAGACATAATGACTCCTTGGTTGCCGTGATGTCCCGCCTCCCGAAGGGATGGCAAGGACACAGCCTGGAGTCACTCCTGGGCCCACTCAGTTGTGAAAACAACTCAGCGACTGATTGCTTTTTCAATCAATAGATAAACAATAAATCCAAAGCCTAAAAGAATCAAGACCATGAAATAGACATTTAGGAAATAATGGATTAAGTCCTCAAACTACGATCAACCGCTGATCTTGGTTGCCATTTCTTTTTTATGTTTACCAATCCAGCTAGCCAATCTCAAGATTGGATCTTCTGTACTTAGGGTAGTGTCCACTTCATCCTGCAGTGCAGAATAAATACGCTTGGCGGCATCTCGGTTTGATCTACTCTGCAGATTATTATCCAGATAATAATTGATGACCTTTTCCTTGAGTGCTTCAAATTTTGCCACACGCGTGCGTCCACCTTTCCTACCACGCTCCTTCACATCGGCCTGTTGCTTCTTAGCATACCGATCCAGCTCGTCATAGCATTCAGCGGCACAAACCGCCTCCATACACTCCAACGGCCATTCGAGGTTGCTGAATCGGTACGTTTCACTGTCTTGTTTGTCTGGTTCCAGGAAATTGGCTGGATTAAGTGCTTCTAGGACGTAGGCAATAGCGAGAATGGCAAAATAGTCAGACCAGGTCGCATTAGGAAAGTGTTTCTGCTCCGTGATATCAAACTCCTCCCTGTAAGCTTTAAGCGCCTTGACCCGGCTGGTAAAGCTGAACCCCATGGACTCAGTCTCTGCCATAGTCTTTTTGAAAAGCGGCATACTCCCTTCACGCAGCATCCAGTCAAGGGAATCCAGGGCATGGGCAATCTCTTGTCGCGTGCGCCCTTCCAGCAACACCCTAGCCCTGCTCAGCTGATCTCCAAAAGAGAACAGAAGATTATCATCCAATACATCCTGTAGCGGATCAAAGGTTTCATCATATTCATACAAATAGTAATCCATGATTAACTTTCTCTATGTACTCAGGACAATCGACAATCGGGGACACACAATAAATTCACTATCCAACATACGGTTACGACTCATTTTCAACAGGTTTACGTACCTCGCTATATCGCATGTAAGACAGATTACCTCTAGTGACCAGCTGTTTTTCATCAACCAGTTTTCTAATTCTTTGTGAATAGTAAATATCAGGTATCCCACTGATTCTACTGGGTATATCAAGCATTGTTCTTGCTACAACCATAGCCACCTTGCGCCATTTATCATTGGTATTCGATAACAGTGCCATATCAATCTCATGTACTTCCTCCACGGTCAGCCTTTCCACTAATTGTTCTTGTTCAGGTGTTAGTTTTCCATCTGGTTCCATATCCATATTACGCTGCCTCTAAGGTTTTAACCTCTCGGTTCACATGTAATATCTTTATCTAGTTTCCCTGACCAAGTTCTTATTTTAATCCGATTTGCATACGGATGCTCTTCGTTGCTTGTTGGCACGTCGCTATAGTCAAGCAACATTGAGCCACACCATTCCTCGTCTCGCCAATAACTGATAACTGCAGAATTATCGGAGATAATCTGATCTATCAGTGTTTTTGCATCGCCACCATCATTATTCTCAAGATCATAGAAATGCCCGTGATATGAATCGAATGAAACGGTTATTTCATCTCCGTATGTATAAATCCTCAATGGTGCCGTTACGTTTTTCGAGGGTGGTGTGATTTCCAATTTGAAATACGTTTCTCCATTGTATTCTTCCGTATCCGCAACATCCTTCCACACTGGGTACATATCGAGTATCTGAGCTGCCATTTCCTTTGAATACTGGCTCATTTCTTTTTCCATATAGAAATCCTCACACTATCCTTAATTTACATGCCCTTTCATGGTAATTGGCACGATATTACTCGTTGATGCGTATCCCGCAGCGAGCAGAATGGCCTGGGTGATCTTCTCCATGGCCGGCCGCAACCGCTCAGGATCCATGACGATATACCCCGCCGTCACGTCATTCGGCATCTTGTGGTTGACCAGGTGCTTGATGGCGTACTGGGAGAGCTCCAGGCTCTCCGCCACGGTGATAAAGGTCCGCCGCAGGTCATGGAGGGTAAATGCAACCCCAGACCACTCAGCGACCTTAAACAGCTGCTTGCGGGGCTCGATGATCCGCCCCCCGCTGCTGCCGGGGAAGACATAACTGCTCTCATGCCGCTCTTTCCGGCGCTTGAGCAGCTCAAAAAGGTAGTCGGAGAGGGGCAGGATGAGGGGTTCCCGGTTCTTGGTGTCATGAATGATCAACGTCCGATCCACGAAATCCACATCGTCCCATTGCAGATTCATCCCCTCGGAGCGGCGTAATCCGGTGAAAAGGAGCAGCATCAGGTAGTCGGCAATGGTTTCGGAGGTGCCCCTCCCCTCCCCCCGCAGCCGCTCCACGGCCTCGAACCAGGCCGGGAGCTCGGATCGCTTGACCAAGGTGCGGCGGCGCTCCACCCGATACCAGGCTTTGACGTGAGAAAGGCGATCCACCGGGTTTTCCGGGAAGAAGGAGCGGCCCTGGCTGTCCTCGTACTGGCCTTGGGCAAAATTGAAAATGGCTTTGAGGAGACGCATGGCGTTATTCGCCCGGGCCTGGGAGCGCTTGCCGTAGTCCCGGTGGCGTTTTTGCACCCTGTCCTTGGTGATGTTGCGCAGCTCCTGATCCTGCCAGTCCTTGAAAACCTCCTTCATCAGACGGCGGTAGTCTTGGACCGTGCTCGCCTTCAGGCCGGAGCGGACCTTGAGATAGAGCTCGAAGACCTCCCCCAGGGTGACCGATTGGATTTCCTCGTCCTGCTGCTCCGAGATGGGATCCTCGCCGCTGGCGACCTGGCCGAGAAATTTTATGGCCTGCTTGCGGGCCTTCTCGGCGGTCATTTCACTGAACCGGCCCAGGGTCTTGCGCTTGACCTTGCGATTGATGCGTTTTTCGACCACGAAGCTCTTGGCACCCCCGGCGGTGACCCGCAGGGCAAAACCCTTGAGCTGTTCATCCCGGTAGAAGACCTGGCCGGTGGCCGGGATGGGGGCCTGCTCGACAGCCGTTTTGGTGATTTTCATGGTGTCCCTTTTTAATCCCTTGGTCCGTCGTGTAGACACTATGTAGACACTTTGGGTCAAATTTACGCCGATCTATTCAAAGACCATGGGACAGAGTAAATCGCATAAGTGATGAAAAGTAAAGGGAATTAAAAGAGCCTCAAAGAAATGTAGACAAGTTCAAAAAGGGGACCAATAAAGCTCATAATCCCTTGGTCCTAGGTTCGAGTCCTAGTGGGCCCACCAAATAGATTCAATGACTTACGACAACTTATCAATTTCTCTTCGATAGCGTGACCCATTCGCGAAGCCATTCCCTTTATTTATACACCCACTTACCATCAATCTTCCCTACAATCAGAAGCTTACTCAGACACCGGTCTGTATAATTTAGAGAAATTCGGATTATGTGCCTGGGTAATAGCACCAGTGGGTGTATCGGCAGATTGCATACAATGCGACTCTTAAGATTTCTCAACAATTACCGAAATATAGTTATACATGGAAGTGAGAAATACTCGCAATGATGATCAATACTCGACACATTAGGCTCACCCATTGAACTCAGATACATCAACTTCCTTAAAAACCAAACAGCGTGTTTTTCATCAGAGGGTGCAATACCTCTACCAGGGTGGTTTACGCGCCGTAAGTTTCAATATTATCAACGCCTCTCTTCTCTTGGGTGTCTATTGGTTCCAGCTCCCGCTAACTCAGCTGGTCATTTGGTTCATTGTATTGACCCTAATCTCTGTAGCCCGCATCTCTCACATCAGCCTGTCCCTGGAAAAAGAATGGAAAATTTCAAAAAATCGGCAAAAACTTCATGTTTTCAGGATAGGAGCACTAGTAACTGGTGCGACCTGGGGTGCGGGATTTATATTTCTGAGTCCAGGATTGAACGATACCTATACCCTATTGTTTCTGTTTACCCTGGCTGGGATGTGCTCTGGCGCGTTGTCCTCTATGGCAAGCGATAGACTCACCTATCTGTTTTACATCCTGCCAATGCTTATTCCCGCCATGCTGATTACAGTGCTGCAAGGCAACCTTCTTAGTCTTGTAATGACAGTAATGCTGATATTATTCACCATCATGCTGGCAGTCTCACACAAGCTGGCAGTCAAAACATTTGCCGAGGGATTAGAGTACCGTTTTGAGCACGAAGACTTGGTTAAAGAGCTATTAAGCGCAAACAATGCATTAACCGCTACTAATGCAGAGCTGGAGCGCGCCAAAGAGGACCTGAGGGAGTTATCTCTTTATGATGAGCTGACCCGAGTACCAAATCGACGTTATTTCATGCAAGTTTTAGAACGTGAAACCCATCGTGCAAAACGCGAACAAATACCCCTTTCTGCAATTATGATTGACGTGGATGAATTTAAAAATTACAACGACACATATGGACACTCAAAAGGCGATCAATGCTTGCGTACCATCGCTGAATATCTGCAAAATGCTCTGCAGAGATCAAGTGACTTCTTTGCCCGTTACGGTGGTGAAGAGTTTGTAGCACTGCTCCCCAACACCACTCAAGAAAACGCATTGATTGTGGCTGAACGGATGCGTATGTCTATCTTCAACGCAGAACTGGAACATAGCGGGTACGCAAAGGGTAAAGTAACCGTTAGTGCAGGTATAGCATGCTGCTCAGCCGGTCATGGATGGAAAAGTTGTCAGTCGTTGATTGATTCTGCTGATCGCTCTCTATACCAGGCAAAACAAGCAGGGCGAAACCAAGTTGTGACTCAGGGACAGCAATCGGTAGTTGTTTCACTATTATCAGGAGAGTCCTCGACGGACGTAAAATCTTGATCCAGTGGTTCCGTTTCTAAAAAACCTGTGAATTTTTATTCACCTTCTAACCGACAGCATTCCTGATTGCTGAATCATTGATTCACCAATTCCCCATCAGGCGTGACAACAGGCAGACCAAACACCTGCCAGAGCTGCATACCGCCACGGTAGTAGTGTAACCTGTTTGCGGGATATCCGATGTCGAGCAGGCCCCGGATCGCCGTGGGTGACTGGCCACACCAGGGCCCATTGCACCACAGCACTAGAGTTTTGCATTGGGTAAAATCCCAGCTACCGTTTTTCTTGCTGGCGCCGAATTGTGCCAGTGACTCCTCCAGTGTGATCTCATTTGCGCCCTGGCCTATATTGAGATGCGTAAAGGGGATATTGATCGAGCCGGGGATGGTACCGCGCTCATGCCAGTCAGGGGTCCTGGCGTCAATCAGCAGACCGCTGCCGTCGTTCAGAGATGTCCGCATAAATGCAATCAGCTCCACCTCACCGATAGTCTTGACGCCATCCGCCACCTCTATCGGTTGGGCACAAAAGGGCGGGCACGGACGTGAGATGCGGGCAAAATCGAATTCCAGCAGGGCATCGGTATCCTGATTACGACGAATCAGCAGCTGCTTACCTGCATGTTTGACACGGAACTCCCCAAGCTCCGGTGTAATCATGACCTCCAATGCCACCGTTTTGGTGACCATCGAAAACGACGTCAAAAACAGGCTCAAAACCAATACAGATTTTAATTTTCCCATGGCATTCTACCTATCGACTTGGCTGGCAGTGGTGATTATAGCGATTTCATGATTAAAACACCGAAATAGCCGATTCAAAATATCTTCTTCACATGCTTCTGGTGGTCAAACATGTACACGGCAGAGGTAAATGAGAAACAAATTTGACCTTACAACGGCAGCTCACTAGGCTCATAGAATGGATTCAGTAATAGTGTAGATAATTCAATAATCCTATAAACATGGCGACTGCTAACGACCTCAGACATCTCGTTGGAAAATTGAATGCTGCCACGGCACGCATCAAACAGCGCCTTTCTGAACGGTACCTTGCGAATATCTCACTGCAACTGACCCCAGAGAAGAGAACTGACCCGAAATCTATCTGGTGGGGGTACTTTCCAGTTGCACTGGTCGCCGTCCTGGGTCTTATGATAACCATGGCATTGTTTGTACAATCGATGCGATGGCAGAATAGACAGGTTGAAATAGCATTCAATGAAGCCTCCCAGGATAGAATTCTCGTCATCCAGCGGGAAATCAAACACTCCCTGAGCATTATTCTGGACATCGCCAGCTATTTTGAGGCTTCCGAAATCGTCTCGCGGCGTGAATTTCGCAAATTTGTCGGCCCAGCCTTAAAAAATCAGGCAGGAATTAAAGCCCTTGAATGGGTCCCGGTAGTTCCTGATGGAATGCGCGAAACCTTCATCGATGAGGCCCGGCAGACCTTCCCTCCTTTCCAGATCATGGAAAGGGATGACTCCGGTATGCTCAACAAAAGCCCACGCCGGCCTGTCTACTATCCGGTACTCTATATACAACCCTATCAGTACAACAAGCAGCTGCTAGGCCTCGACATGGGAGTTGACCCGACCGCCTATAACCTCTTGAGCGAAGCGGAAACCACACAAGAAATCCAGGTATCTCCCGGTCTCTACCTGAATGACAATGGTCAACGCAAGTCCGGTATCATGGTCGCTGCCCCAGTCTTCTTCAGCGCCAGCGAGGAATCTGATGAGACCTCCAAGGCTACCTCATCGATCAGAGGCTTTGCCTTAGGCGTGTTCTTCATCGGCGACATCATTGAGCGCGCGCTGGAGAGTTTGCGCCCAAGCGGGATCGATATCCACGTCTATCAGAGTAGTGGTAATGATGACGGACAACTACTCTATAGCCATCGCACCCGCCTGCGAGACGAATCAGTAATTATCCGTGGTGACAAAAACCCAGAAATCTCCTACGCTCATGAGATAAGCGTGGGAACTCAAAAGTGGCGAATAATCTGTGATAGCGTTTCTGGCAGGTTCACAGCAGACACTTGGAGCAGCTGGGTTATCTTTTTTGGTAGCTTGGCCTTCTCACTCCTTTTTACAACCTATATTGCGACGCTTGTCGGCCGAGCGCGACAGGTCAGACTGGAAGTCGAAGAGAGAACATCCCAATTATGGGAGGTGGTGCAGGCCCTGAACCAGGAAGTGATCGAACGTAAGTCAGCCGAGCAAGATTTACAGAGGCTTAATGAAACCTTGGAGCAACATATCGCCAGCCGTACGGCTGAAGCTGAGCGCAGGGCTCAATATCTTGAACAGTTTGCCTATGTAACATCTCACGACCTGAAGGCACCATTACGCGCGGTATCAAATCTTGCCCAATGGATCGAGGAAGACCTGCGTGAGAAACTGGATGATGCCTCAAAAGAACAACTTGCCCTGCTTCGCGATCGGGTAAAAAAAATGCATGATCTCATAGAGGGGTTGTTAGAGTATTCGAGAGTCGGCAGAACTTCAGATCCAGAGAGCCTTGTGGACACCCGGGAGTTGGTTGAAGAGATTATTGATTCTCTCTCACCCGCAGAAAACTATTCTATAAAAGTCAAAGGCAAAATGCCGATACTGAAAGCCGATCGCCTGCAGCTTGGACAAGTCTTTTCCAATCTGATTGGAAACAGCATAAAACATCATGGCGGGAACAAGGGTAAGATACGGATCAGGTGTGAAAATTCAGAGCAGTTTCCTGAATTTTCAGTTTGCGATGATGGACAGGGGATTGCACCACAATACCACCAGAAGATTTTCATGATGTTTCAAACCCTTGAATCGAGTGATTTCGAAAGCAGCACTGGTATTGGTCTAGCACTGGTAAAAAAGATTGTAGAAGAGCATGGAGGAACAATAAAATTGAGGTCAAACCTCGGGGAAGGGACATGCTTCTTTTTCACTTGGCCAGCAGTTCACTCATGAGGGTAAGCGGGAAGGCATGATCCTAAACCAAACAATTTGAGAAATAATAATCTAATGCTAAACAAAGATGAAACAATCATGCTGATCGAAGATGATCGAGTCGATATAATGACCGTTCAACGGGCCCTGAAGAAGAACAACATCAGCAACCCCCTACATATCGCCAGAACCGGTTTGGAAGCCCTTGATATGCTTAGAGGAACGAATGGAACCCAGAAAATCAGTCCCTTACCCGCACTCGTACTTTTGGATCTAAATCTTCCCAAAATGAGTGGGATTGAATTTTTACGTGAGCTGCGAAACGACTCAGAACTTAAATCACTGCACATTATTGTCCTGACTTCATCCAATGAACCCAAAGACCGGGCCGCCGCATTTGAGTATGAGGTTGACGACTATATCGTCAAACCGCACTCATTTGACGAATTTACACGTGCTGTTGCCACCATCCTTGCACTTTGGGAGTAAACCTGTTCTTTTGCAGACAATTGGCCAAGAATCAAGCAACAGAATATGCAAGTATGAATGACAATTGATGCTATTATCCTAGGACCGGGTATCCTAATCTGCTACATAATATGAAAAATTACCTCTGGATCTGTGTTTATTAAAAAACTTGTCATACAGCCATTTCATGCCTCACTCATAAATAAATTGACCTGAAACCTGTTACAACCAGCATAAGTTCTGCTCCATCAAAAATGAAATATTACTTTATTTAATATATAGATAGGCTCAACATACAGGTAACTTCACAAGGATGTATCGTGACCAGACTTTTCATTGTAAATCCAATCCACCCTCAGCATCCGACCAGATTCGCAGACATCATATGCGAAATGGAGATCTGCCTTTCCGGCGAGTGTTATCACTCTTTCCATCCAGAACTTACAATCCAGATTCAGTATTTTAATTCTGGTGGCCTATGATCAATTCGAGATTCACCTTCTGCTCAGTTGGTCTGTTATACAGCATCAATGCCTACGCATTGCATGACCAGCGGCTAGACCATTTTCTCTCTCTAAGTCTGGAAGAGTTAATGGATTTGGAAGTTACGATCTCCACCGACACCAAGCAGACTGTTGCCAGAGCACCCGCTGCGGTAACTGTTATCACGGCAGAGGATATAAAGGCAACTGGCGCCACCGACCTGGTAGACATTTTGGAAAGCGTCCCTGGCATCCATGTAAGAGCCAATCAGTTTGCATTCAGACCTCTGGTGCAGTTTCGTGGCACCAGCGCCAATCAGACACTGCTCATGATCAATGGCGCACCTATGCGTGACCTGATGTGGGGATTTGGTATTTTCTGGAAAGGAATACCCAGTAGTATCATTGACAGAGTCGAAATTATTCGTGGTCCCGGTTCAGCGCTTTTCGGCGCAGATGCCTCAGCCGGTGTGATCAATGTCATTACAAAAACTGCAGGAAAAATTGACCACAACGAAATAGGCCTGCGCGGCGGCAGCTTCAACACCAACACCGGATGGTTGCAATATGGGGACAGTTGGAACGGCTTTGATGTTGGCTTGTCGATAAACCTGTCCACTACCGACGGTCACGATCCTCTTGTTGAAACAGATGCTCAGACACGACAGGATCTTGCTCTAGGCAGCGACGTCTCCCTCGCTCCTGACAATGCCCAATTCGGCTGGAAGAATCACGACATCCGATTCTCTGTTGCCAGGGATGGTTGGCGTCTCCTTATGGACTATACGAAACACAGCGATCTAGAAGTTGGGCTTACGGGCGCAGGGGTTCTGGATCCGGTGACAACTGCAGAAGATAGCCGCTTCAACCTGAACTTGCTATATAACAATCCTGATTTTAACGATGCTTGGGGTATCGATGCGGAATTACGATACCAGGACCTGGATTACAGCTCAGGTGATGGTTTTCAAGAGCGCCCTCCAGGCGCTTTCAACGGTGACTATCCTCTGGGGGTCATCAATCAAATGCGGTCGGCTGAGCGCAGACTCAACTTCGAGGCCAGTGGCCTCTATTCAGGACTTGATAAGCACAATCTTCGACTGGGTCTCGGCTACACATGGCAGGACCTATACTACGTCAAACAATTGATCAACATGGGGATAGGACCTAGTGGAGAACTGCTACCACCGGGTAGTCCGCTAGTAGATGTCTCGGACACTCCTTATGCATTCGCTCCTGAAAAGATACGTACGATTCGATATCTGTTTGTACAGGATGTTTGGTCTTTGAGGGACAACTGGCAGCTGACTGCTGGCGTCAGGTATGACGACTACTCTGATTTTGGCGATACATTCAATCCCCGCCTGGCCCTCGTTTGGCAGGTTACGGATAAATTCACCACAAAAATGCTATATGGCAAGGCATTTCGTCCTCCGTCTTTTCAAGAACTTTTCGCTGAAACATCCTTCTCAGAACCGAACCCTGATCTGGAGCCGGAGCGGTCGGAAACAACAGAACTAATTCTGTCTTATATGCCCAGTAAAGACCTGGCCATCGGATTCAATCTCTACCTCCTTAAGCAATCTGACTTTATCCGAGCCATATCCTCTCCCGGAGAGGCCAGCAGACGATTCCATAATACCGGCGAACATACAATTCGCGGTTTTGAAATTGAAACAAAATGGCAAGCCACCGACGACCTTAGATTCTCGGCAAATTATACCAAACGCAATCCTGACGAAAACCAATTTCGCTCCGTGGATCAACCGAAACAAGATGCCTATCTACGCGCCGATTGGGCGTTCCTCCACGATTGGAACTGGAACATACAGGCTAACTGGATTGGCGAAAGGGATCGGAGGAGCGACGACTTGAGGCAATCGCTCGATGACTACACGATTACCGATACGACAATTCGATACACAGGCCAAAACGCCTGGGAGCTTGCGTTGTCTGTTCGCAACTTATTCGATGAGGATGCAAGAGAATATACTTCGCCTTCAATCGCCAATGACTTAAGACTGTCTGAGCGGAGTTTTTATGCGGAAATACAATACAATTTTCCGCATGCATTAATGCAATAACCGTAAACAAATGAACAAACAAACCGAGTTGCCTTAAAGGCATATGTGGATTGGATAGACGGACGTGACAACAAGGCAGTTGACTCATATAACATTAATCCTGCTATGTTGCTTATCGTTTGCGACTTTTGCAAAACAGCAACAAAGCGAAGTAAATCTGCTAAAAGCGGTATTTATCTATAACTTTGTAAAATTTTCACGTTGGCCAGAGGAGGCATGGAATGAACAGGATCCAGCTATTAAAATATGTTCCATTGGTGATGACGAACTGACAGAGACGCTTGTCGGGCTCCACGGCAGGACACTGAGAGATCGTCTGGTTGTAATCGAACGAAGACACAGTAGATCAAAACTCAGCTCCTGCCATGTTCTGTATCTTGCAAAATCACTACAGGATAAGGCACTAGAGATCTGCAAATCACTCCATGACATGCCAGTACTGACTATTAGTGAAATATCGGATTTTTCCAAATCAGGAGGAATGATTGAGCTGTATCGTAGTGAGGGTCGAATAAAATTCAAAATCAATCTTCAAATCACACGCCAGGCAGGACTGGATCTCAGCTCTCGATTACTCAAACTGGCTATTATTGTCGACAGGCAGAAGTAATCATGAACCTATTACGCAATGCCTCTATAAAGCACAAATTAGAAGTCATTATTCTGCTGATAACTGCTTCAGCTCTTTTGCTTAGCTTGCTCTTATTTATGATCCTGGAAATGAGATCCGCCCGCGGCGAAGCAGCAACCCGCCTGCAATCCCTTGCACTCTTACTTGGGGCAAACAGCAATGCAGCGATCACCTTCAATGATCGCAATACTGCAAGTGATATACTGGCAACCCTATCAACGCAAAATGATGTCATCGAAGCCGTGATTTTATTGAATAACGGCGATGTATTTGCCAGTTACCAGGCCAGCAACTTAAAAGAAAACGATGATTATAATAATGGTAAATCTTCTGTTGGGGGCTATTTCAGTCTGGTTTCGGTAAATGAGATGATCCTGTTAGACGGCGAGACAATAGGATCGCTGCGCATTGTCGGCGATATGAGCAGAGCTCGATCTCTCCTGTTCCACCAATCGTTAATGGCTTTAGGTGTGTTCATCGTATCAATGCTATTTGCATTCTGGCTCTCTAATCGATTTCAGCGCGTAATCTCTCAACCAGTTCGACAACTACTACGCACTATGAAAAAGGTTGCGGTAAAAAGAGACTTTTCACATCGGGCCAGACGCTTGAGCAACGATGAACTGGGAAGCCTGGTCGATGGATTTAATGCCATGCTGGATCGCATCCAGAAACATGACAGCAAACTTGCCGCATATCATCAAGATCTAGAACACCAGGTCACCGAACGAACCAAGGAATTAAATACTGCAAAAAATGATGCCGAAGCAGCAAGTCAAGCGAAGAGTGATTTTTTAGCCACAATGAGTCACGAAATACGTACCCCCATGAGCGGCGTTATCGGCTTCAGTCATCTGCTGAAAAAATCAAAGTTGAATCACCAGCAATTTGAATATGTGGATATTATTATCAGTTCCGCACAAAGCCTGCTGGAAATTATCGATGACATTTTAAACTTCTCAAAGATGGAGGCAGGAAAATTCACCTTGGAACACAGTAACTTCATGATCGAAAACCTAACCCATGGAGTTGAGATGTTATTTGCCCCCAAGGCACGGGAAAAGGGACTATCCCTTACATCCTACGTTGCAGAAGACGTTCCACCAATGCTCTATGGTGATCCTGCCAGGATACGCCAAGTACTCATCAATCTCGTTGGTAATGCGATTAAATTCACAGACAAAGGCGATGTTAGAATTGCGGTTGATATAATAGATCAGCAGAATGATCAATATAGACTCAGAATTACTGTTAGTGATACAGGCATTGGTATCAGCCCACAGCAATACTCACAACTATTTCAACCATTTCAGCAGTGTGATGGATCACTTACGCGCAACTACGGCGGAACCGGTCTCGGTTTGGTTATTGCTCAGCGTCTTGTATATCTCATGGGTGGAGAGATCACGCTGACTAGCACACCGGGTGAGGGCTCGACTTTCGCTGCTTTAATCAACGTTGGCCCGCCTAAAACGTTAAAAGAACCTGACACCATATTAACAATTGCATCAAGTGCTACTGAAACAGCAGAAAATCCAATTCAAGAGGGCTCAGCATTCAGTAACCTGACCATACTTGTCGTCGATGATAGCAATGTAAATCTAACATTGGCTAATACTCTATTACAAAAAAAAGGCGCAACCGTAGTTGCCGTGACAAGCGCATTAGAGGCTTTGCAAATAATAGACAGTCATACTTTCGATCTCATTTTGATGGATCTTGAAATGCCTAAGATGAGCGGAATTGAGGCGGCAAGAAAAATAGGTGAAATGCAAAATTCGAAGCATATACCGATAGTTGCCGTCACTGCCCATGTTTTGCCCCAAAAACATCAGGACGTAATGAATGCAGGGATGAAGGATCTTTTGGCAAAGCCTTATCTACCTGACCAGCTCTATGCGATCGTAAGCAAATGGACAGGACACCTGTATAAGTCAGATAGCACTCAGGCGGCCAGCCATCTACAATCGAAAGACAGCACTTGGCAGCATCTCGAATGACAACAAAGCGGACCAACTGATTCTTAATGAATGCCTTGAGATGCTACCAAATTGTGAAACCGCATTGAGAGAATCCCACTTGGCCGGAGACCTATCTGCCTTATATCAAGCCACCCATAAATCAGAGGGCTCGGCTGGCTAAGGAGGAACATCATTAATATACAAGGAAGCTGCATCTTTGATAGACATATTAAAACAGGAACCGGATCACGAGGATAAAATCGCACAGTGTGTCACTAGTGGGCCAAGCGGGAAGTTCTGTAATTCTCAGAGCCCCGCAAAGGGATCAAGGCAAGGCGCGCTTCGCGGGGAATGGCAGGCCCTTTCCAAGAAGCGCAACGCCGAATTGATCCCTTTGCGGGGCTCCCCATGGGCCAGCCCACAAGCCAAGCTGACCGTGTTGTGCTCACTTGAATTGGCTACGGCCAGTCCTGCGCTCGCACGCCTTGTCACCTTGGCTTGTGGACTGGCTGAGAGTTACAGAACTTCCCGCTTGGCCCACTAGACTGCTTGAACAAACCAGCCAATTCAAACGCCATTACTCCAATCCTGCCAAAGCTGAATCGTCAAATAGATCAGAGAATTCATTTATCCTGTCACTTTAAATATCACCTTGCATTCCTCGCCAGATTACCAGAGCATTAAAAATCCCGGCTGCTGCCGGGATTTTATTCAGATTCCAAGCGCCAGCCAACCTGGTGATCAGATCTATCAATCCCAATAGTACTTATTGTCACGATGCCTTGAGTATTCGTCATGATATGCAATATAGCGGTCAATACCGTTATGCATGTACTCTCTTATCAGGCGGCTGTTCTTGTCTAACTTCCGTGTTAAATGGTTAAACTCACTTCTCGATAGATAGCCATCACTCCTATACTCCCGCGATAAGCGGCGCACCTTGCGATATCTTTTTTTCAGTTTCCTGGCTTCTTTATGGGTCAACCTGTCCCTATCTATACCTCGCTCGATTCTGTGATATTGACGATCCAAGCGTTTTTCGATCTTGTGTACCTTCTTATTGTCACAATACTCACTTCTGTGCGAATTACCGGCAAATGAAGGTGCAGCCATTACAAGGCTTAGGGATACTGCAATCAGTGTTGTTCTAGCAAATTTCATGGTAGCTCTCCTGTCATCGATATTCATCAAATCTCAAATACAGAATATGCTGCTGATGCTGAACGAAAACTGAATGAGCCAGTTTTAGATAGCCAGGTCAAAAAGTACTAATTCGACACTGGCATAGATTCACTCTATTCGCTATCCTCAATGCCGATATATGAATATGTTGCAGGACAGAATTTGCACCAAAAAACTCGAATTCAACCACGCATACATCTTCATTACTCGCTGTTTCTCCGAGGGATGGATTGAATGAAGTACTTTAAAAATTGTTTTATTTCGGGCCTATGCCTGATTGCTTGCAACCACACCGCTCTAGCAGAGACAAGATACGTCACGGATGAATTGCAACTCTCCATGTATGAGTTGATCAACTCCAAGGGCAAGCTTCTAAAACGTCTAAATAGTGGCGATGAACTAGAACTGTTGGAACAAGAGGGATTGTACGCCAAAGTTCGTGCCGAGGATGGTACCGAAGGCTGGACAAAGGCCGGATTTCTTATCCAACAGAAACCTGCGCGCACCCAACTGGTGGAGCTCCAACTACAGCATGAAGCGCTGGCCACGGAGTTGGAGCAAAGCAAAGCAAAGTTACAGAAATCCCGCAACGAGTTGGACAATCTCAAACATCAGGAGCAGCAGGCCACCGCTGAATTACAGGACCAACTGGCAAACACGGAAGGGGTCGTCGCCGCTCTCGACCGGATTCAGCAGGAGAATGAGGCTCTACGCAATAGCCAAAATCAGATGCACTCTGCCATCCCTCTGAACTGGGGACTGATTGCTGCCGGGATCACTTTCATACTGGGCATTATCGCCGGTATCATGCTGTTCGACTATCGCAGTCGAAAACGTCATGGCGGCTACCGTATCTATTAGCATCAAGCTTCGATGGCGTATTTTTTTATCCGGTAGAGCAACGTATCGCGACTGAGTCCAAGCATCCTTGCCGCTTTGCTACGATTGCCGAATGTTTTAACCAAGGCCTGCTCAATCAAGCTGGCCTCGAGCTCATCCATATTGAGACCCTGATCCGGTAGCAGAAAACGATTGTTGGTGTAATTCTGCTGGCTGGCGGGTGTCCGAAACTCCTGGGGTAGATTATCCACTTCGACTTTGCGACCAGAAAACAGAATCAACATACGCTCAGAGAAGTTTTTCAGCTCCCGTACATTTCCCGGCCAGTGATAGCTGTTCAGCAGCTTCACTACCGCCTTACTATAGAGCGGAGGAAGAAGCTTGTAATTTGCAGCAAGTTCAGCTGTCAGCCCGGTAAGCAGCAGATTTATATCACCCGGACGCTGTCGTAACGGTGGTAATTCAAGGGGTACCACGTGGAGCCGGTAAAACAGATCCCGACGAAAACTCCCCTCATCGATCAACTGGGTCAGATCACAGTTGGTAGCTGCGATTACCCGTACATCAACTCGCTGATTATTCGCTCTACCGACAGTTTGGCACTCTCCCGTCTCTAGAAAACGTAGTAGCTTCGCCTGAACCGCCAGCGGCAACTCACCGATCTCATCCAGGAACAGGGTACCCCCATTCGCAGCCTGCACTTTGCCAATGCTGTCACTGGAGGCACCGGTGAAAGCGCCTTTGCGGTGACCAAAAAGCTCACTTTCGGCCAATTGTGTCGGTAGGGCCGCGCAGTTGACGGTTATGAAGGATTTGTCGCGTCGACGACTGTTCTGATGTAGTGCCTGAGCCAGCAACTCCTTACCTGTACCACTCTCACCAGTGACCAGTACAGCGGCATCAGTCGCAGAAACAATACGCATTGCCCTTAGCAAGGACTGAAATTCAGGGGCCTTTCCTATCATAACCATCTCCAGATCGAATCCTGGGCCATTGTAGAACAGTTTTTCTATTGAGGAAAATAGCTTGGGAATACCCTTCCTTCCTGGCACAGTGCACCTACCTTTGACCATGGCCGCTGCTTGCTACTTGAACATCTCCTTCACAATCTCAAGAAACCGCTTTGCCTGGGGAGAAAGAAACTTGCCGCGGCGTAACACGATACCGTAGCTGCGATCGGGGAAATATTCACCCAAATGGATGGTGGAGATCTGCTCTTCTCCGGTAAGACAGACATCGGTGACGATAGATATACCTAAACCGATCTCTACATATTTTTTGATTACCTCCCAGCCGCCAGCCTCCAGGGTGACGTTATAGTTGGCATTGTGCTGCTTGAACACCAGATCCACCATCCTCCACGTACTCAGATGATGGGGGGGAAGTATCAGCCCATAGGGGCTTATGTCATGTAACTGAATCGACTCCTTTTTTGCCAGGGGATGATCCAATGGTGTAATCAATACTGGCGCATAATTGACCACAGGCTGGTAGGTCACATCGTCAGGAATTTCCAGCATTGAGCCGATTGCGAGATCCGTTTTGTCGGCTCTCAGCATAGCCATGCCATCCCTTCCGGTCACATTATGGAGTTTTACCCGAATCCCGGGATAGCGTTCGGCAAAACGACGGATGGGTTCAGGCAGGATGTATAGAATCGTTGATTCACCCGCAGCGATATTCAGTTCACCGCTTTCGAGTTTTCCACAGGAGGCGGCAAAGGTCTCCTGCAGTTTATCCATCCCCTCTACCAGTGGCTGTGAGAGCTTGTAGAGGGTCGCCCCTTCCGGGGTCAGCTTGATTTTCGGTCCTCTCCGCTCAAAAAGAACCGTTTCCAGTTCCCGCTCCAGGGCCTGAATCTGCAAAGAGACAGTCGGTTGACTCAGATAAAGCCTCTCAGCAGCCTCGCTGATCGATCCAGTCTGAGCCGCATGACAGAAGGCTCGCAACTGCTTTAACCGGTTTTGTTTATAATGAATCTGTGGTGTTCCAGCCATGTCAGCCGCCCGATAAGTATTAAGTAAATCAATACTAGATGCAACAACCACCAATGGCAACAATAAATACATCTAAAATATTGGATCGGCTCGGAAATAGACCCGACATTTCGCTATCCTTTACCTGAGGATCAGGATGGAGAGATTGTTTCAACACGATCTACCGGTATACATAGACAGAGGTATCCATGCAGAAACCCCAGCTGAAAGAGGACCCCATGTATCAACTTCTTAAACAGGGAAAAATCGAGGAATTCAACCAACGACGTGCGGATGGTGAGCCTTGCGACCTGCGCAACGCCGATCTGAGAGGGACAGATTTAAGGGATCTGGATGCGCGAAACCTGGATTTGTCCGGTGCCTATCTGCGTCATGCCGACCTGCGTGGACTCAATCTGAGTGAAACCAATCTCGAGGGCGCGAGCATCAACAGTGCCAAGATTTCGGGTACCTATTTCGCTGCAACACTCTCTGCCGAGGAGATAACCCTGTCACTGGTGCACGGTACCCGTCTGCGCAATCGTTGATTGGCTCAACCGACCTAATCTCACGGATTAGTGTTAACAGGCCCTATGAGGTAATCAGGAGCGCACAGGTAAGAGAATCGAGGAAGTTCCGGGGAGAGCTAGTCGTCTGAATCGAGTTGCGCAAGGATGTTACGCGCCACCAGGCGTTGATCCGGATTGCCCTCCTCCAGAATCTCATACAGCAGCTCACGCGCACTATCCACATCGCCGCTGTCGCGGTACTCCTTGACCTGCTCAAGTTTGTCCTTGACGCTGTCGACCTCTGCATCTCCCTCCGCCTGTTCGAGCGCATCTATGGCATCCATCTCCGCCTCCATCTCATCATCGGTCATGGGCACAAAACGGTCCGGATCCACGTAGTCGCTCGCGGGATCGATATCACTGCCAACCACATCCTCCTGCTGCTTCTCCGCAGACCCTTCCATCCCGGCCCCGGCTTGGGCGGTGACCGCCCCATCGGGCAGATCATCGGAGGTCTCCGGGCGTCGATTGACAAAACCCTTCGAAAAGATAAGCCCCAGCTCGAACAGGACCCACATGGGCAGGGCCAGCAGGGTCTGCGAAATAACATCGGGTGGGGTCAGAAACATCCCGAGCACGAAAGCGCCAACGATCACGAAGGGCCGTTTATGGCGCAGTTTTTCCGGCGTGGTGATCCCCATCCAGACAAGAATGATGGTCGCAATCGGCACCTCAAATGCGACCCCGAAGGCAAAAAACAGGGTCATTACAAAGTCGAGATAACTACCCATATCGGTCGCCACCTCGACACCCTCGGGTGCGGTGCCGGCGAGAAAGGTGAATACCAGAGGAAAGACGACGAAATAGGCAAATGCCATCCCCAGGTAGAAGAGCATGGTGCTGGATATCAGCAGGGGTATGACCAGCCGCTTTTCATGCTTATAGAGACCAGGTGCCACAAAGGCCCAGAATTGATAGAGGATGAAAGGCACTGCAATGAATATGGCCAATTGCAGACTGAGTTTAAAGGGTATGAGGAAGGGGTCGATGGGCTTGGTGGAGATCATCGTGCTGCCTTCCGGCAGTGCAGCCCGCATCGGCCCCGCAATGGCGCTGTAGAGGTCGTTGGCGAAGGGGAACAGCACCAGGAACACCGCCATTACAACCAGAACCATACGCAATACACGATCGCGTAATTCGATCAGGTGGGAGACCAGGGGTTGTTCCTTGGTGGTTGTATCGGGGGTATTCTGCACCGACATCTCTAATGATTAGTTTTTACTGTCGGACTCTTGGCGGTCGTCGAGAGCATCCTGACTCTCCTTTACCTGCTTGGCTGTTTCCTGCTTGATCTCATTGAGATCGCTCCGGGTCTCTTCAACAATCTCATGAACCGGATTGGCCAGGGCGGCCTGTTTTTCGATAACCTCCCTGAGTTCCTCGGCCTTGATCTCCTTATCGATATCCGCCTTCACATTGGCAACAAACCGACGTCCGCGTCCCAGCCACAGACCAGCGGTACGGGCAACCTTGGGCAGACGTTCAGGACCGATCACTATCAATGCCACCAAGGCGATGATTGTCAGTTCCCAGAAACCAACATCAAACATGCTATTTTCTCATCAAAAAGATTGTGAGGTCGCTCTTTCAGCTCTTGTCACTCTCCTTGGAAGTGACCTCACCGTCGACTACCGTACCTGACTCCGACTTCTCGATCTGCTCCTTGGCCTTTTCCTGTTCCTGTTGCTCACCATCTTTCATGGCGCCTTTGAATCCCTTGATCGCCCCGCCCAGGTCGGAACCGATATTTTTCAGTCGCTTGGTGCCAAACAACAGCAGGACTATTGCAAGAACAATCAACAGTTGCCAGATACTGATACCACCAAAACCCATAATCTTCTCCACTCTCCGGCTTTGCCGGTTTCTCATTTGAACCTGAAGCTTAGGTTTCAGGTTATATTGTGTGCGTCTATCAACCTAGTGAAGGCGCTGTAGTTAGCTCAATCAAGTCTGGGATCATACCCCAGATAATGACCTTCTGTCTTCCGGACTAATCGACTCTTTGCGCCTTCTCCTCAAGCCCGGAGAGGCCGAAACGACGCTCCAGCTCAGCCAGCACTTGCTCTGGGCCCAGCCCTTGATGCGCCAGCATGACCAAGGTGTGGAACCAGAGATCGGCGGTCTCGTAGACAATCTTCTCCGGATCACCGTCCTTGGCCGCCATTACCGTCTCGGTGGCCTCTTCGCCAACCTTCTTCAGGATGGCATCGAGCCCTTTGGCGTACAACTTCGCCACATAGGAGCTGTCAGGCTCGGCCTGTTTGCGTTGCTCCAGCACCTGGGCCAGTTGTTGTAATACATCACTCATCGTAAATCCTTGGACCGTTGAATTGGGATTGAGTTGTTTTTATAACGCAAAGGTCGCAATGAAGCGCAAAGAACGCCAAGTAGATTAAATGAGCGATTGATATATCATGCCAAGACATGTTTTACATTCATAAATTAAAGCGACCTATGACAAATTGATCAAACTTAGCGTTCATTGCGCTTCTCTGCGACCTTTGCGTTATAAAACACCTACTTATCATAAATCTCCCCAGGATCTTTAAGCACGGGCAGGATTTCCACCCACTCATCATCCTGCAGTTCACGATAGAAGCAGTTGTGTCTGCCAGTATGACAGGCGATGCCCCCCTTCTGCTCCACCTCCAGCAGGATCGCGTCACCGTCGCAATCGATACGGATCGATTTAACCCGCTGCTGATGTCCCGATTCCTCTCCCTTATGCCAGAGTTTCTGCCGGGATCGAGACCAGTAGACGGCATGCCCACTCTCCTTGGTGAGTCGCAATGCCTCCGCATTCATCCACGCCATCATCAGTAGCTTACCGCTACCGGACTCCTGGGCAATCGCAGCCACCAGGCCATCGCGATCCCATTTAACTGCATCGAGCCAACTCACAGTCTCACCTCGATGGCTTGATCCCGCATATACTGCTTGGCCTCACCAACTGAGTATTCGGCAAAGTGAAAAATGCTGGCAGCCAACACTGCATCGGCACCTCCCTGTTTCACTCCATCCACCAGATGTTGCAGATTGCCGACACCGCCGGAAGCGATCACCGGAATCGGCACGCTATCGACGATTGCCCGGGTAAGGGCATTGTCGAATCCGATCTTGGTACCATCCCGGTCCATGCTGGTGAGCAGTATCTCCCCGGCACCATAGTCGCTCATACGCTGTGCCCATTCGATGGCATCGAGTCCCGTCGGCTTGCGTCCACCATGGGTGAAGATCTCCCATTTCAGGGGTTCACCCGCTGCACTCACCTGTTTGGCATCGATCGCAACCACGATACATTGGGATCCGAATCGCTCAGTGGCCTGCTTCACAAACTCGGGATTGAAGACTGCAGCGGTATTGATGGCCACCTTGTCGGCGCCCGCATTGAGCATGCGCCGAATATCATCCTCGCAGCGAATGCCCCCGCCGACAGTAAGCGGAATGAAGACTTCACTGGCGACATGCTCGACAACATGCACAATCGTCTCCCGGTCATCCGAGCTTGCGGTGATGTCGAGAAAGGTGATCTCATCCGCCCCCTCCTCGTTATAGCGCCGCGCCACCTCCACCGGATCGCCGGCATCACGGATATCGACGAACTTCACGCCCTTGACCACACGGCCGGCGTCCACGTCGAGGCAGGGGATGATGCGTTTGGCTAACATGATCTTTGTTTATACCTGGTTTGTTGGATTTGATTTGCTCATGGTTTTTTTGACCCCCTCTCCCTGGCCCTCTCCCGCGAGGGGAGAGGGAAAGCAACTTTCAGGGTAGTTGCGAACCTTCCAGCTAAGTCCCCTCTCCCCTCGTGGGAGAGGGTTAGGGAGAGGGGGAATAAAATCTATGAGCGCAGCGAACACCTCAAAACTAACAACTCAATTCATCCGCCAACTTCTGACCCGCAGCCAGGTCCAAAGTGCCCTCATAGATTGCCCGACCGGTGATGGCCCCCATGATATTCGTTGTATCCGCCTTGCACAGGGATTCGATATCCCCGATATAGGTGATACCTCCCGAAGCGATCACCGGCGTGGTTATGGCATTCGCCAGTGCTGCTGTCGCCTCGATGTTGGGTCCCGACAGCATACCGTCGCGTCCGATATCGGTGTAGACAATGGCGGAGACTCCATCATCCTGAAAGCGCCTGGCGAGCCCGGTCACATCCTGGTCGGTGACCTCTGCCCAGCCGTTAATGGCAACCATGCCGGATACGGCATCGAGACCGACTATCACATGCCCGGGGAAGGCCTTGCAGGCACGGCTCACGAATGCAGGCTCCTTCACCGCCTGGGTACCGATTATGCAGTAGCTGACCCCTGCATTCAGGTAGGCCTCGATGGTGGCTTCATCACGAATTCCCCCGCCTACCTGAATCGGTGTCTCAGGGTAGGCGTTGGCGATGGTGCGGATTGCACCGCCGTTCACCGGCTCACCGGCAAAAGCGCCATTGAGATCAACCAGGTGCAGACGACGAGCGCCCTCGTCTATCCAGCGGGTCGCCATCTCCAGGGGATTATCCGAAAAGACGGTATCATCCTCCATACGACCCTGACGCAGTCTTACACACTGGCCATCCTTCAGATCAATAGCAGGTATTAACAGCACGATTTCGTTCCTATCTCAATATCGGTGCGGCAAGCCACACCCTACCTCAGGTTTATGTGCAGGGTGCGGCTTGCCGCACCGTTGATTGTGAAAACTTGATCATGCCGGATTCCAGCTGATGAAATTCCTCAACAGTTGCAATCCCGCATCGGCACTCTTTTCCGGATGGAACTGTACCGCAAAAAGGTTTCTGTCGGCGATGGCACTGGCAAAACCGACCCCATACTCCGTTGTCGCCGCCACCAGCTCTCTATTGGTGGGGTCCACATAGTAGCTGTGCACGAAATAGAAGCGGCTATCCTGCTCGATATCCCGCCAAAGGGGATGATCGTAGCCTTGATGCACCTGATTCCACCCCATATGGGGGATCTTCAATGCCTCACCATCCGGGGCTGTGCCCCCGGGAAAACGCCGTACGCGTCCCTCTATCAGGCCCATTAACTGGGTGCCGTCATTCTCTTCACTGAATTCGAGCAACACCTGTTGCCCCATGCAGATTCCGAGGAAGGGTTTGCTCCCGGCGGCATCCAGCACGGCCCGGTTGAGGTGGTGATCGGAGATCGCCGCCATACAGTCCCTGGCCGCGCCCTGGCCTGGGAATATGACCCGATCGGATGCGAGTATCAGTTCCGGATCGTCACTGATCAAGACCTCGTCATTGTCAGCCGCCACATGTTCAATCGCTTTGGCGACGGAACGCAGATTACCCATACCGTAGTCAATCACGGTGATACGCTGTGTCATCGATACACCTGTGAAATGTTACAGACTACCCTTGGTGGAGGGTATTCGCTCAGCCATACGGGGATCTGTCTCCAGCGCCATGCGCAACGCCCGACCAAATGCCTTGAACACTGTCTCTGCCTGATGGTGGGCGTTGCTGCCACGCAGGTTGTCGATGTGCAGGGTTACGCCGGCGTGATTCACCACTCCCTGAAAAAACTCCTGGAACAGATCGACGTCGAAATCGCCGATGCGTGCCCGGGTAAACGAGAGATTATAGACCAGACCTGGTCTACCGGAAAAATCGATCACCACCCGGGACAGGGCCTCGTCCAACGGCACATAGGCGTGACCGTAACGACAAATACCCTTTTTATCACCAATCCCCTTAGCAAGGGCCTGCCCCAGACAGATACCCACATCCTCTACCGTGTGGTGAGCATCGATGTGCAGATCGCCCTTCGCGGTAATACTCAGGTCCACCAGTCCATGCCGGGCCACCTGATCCAGCATGTGGTCGAGAAAGGGTAGCCCTGTATCAAAGGAGGCCTCACCAGTCCCGTCCAGATTCAGTGAAACGGTGATCTGGGTCTCCAAGGTATTGCGCTCTATCTGAGCGGTACGCTGCATTTTGATGACTCCGGTAATGTCCGACCTGAAAACTGATAGACCGAAACTGATACTAATTTTTTTAGATGTCAGGCATTTATGTACCCACACCCATTAGAAGATGCTTATTTTAGTGGAAAACGACTGAAAAGACAGTGCCGGATTCATGCCAGACCCATGAATACCGGTGAATGGTTAAAACAGGGCCAGGATAAAGCCCCGGGGAATGACTAGAAGAGCTCTTCCTCGACCTCCAGATAGACGAGGCTGACATGCCGCCCAACGTTGCGCTTGAAATCGACCCAGTCTTGAAAGTCGCTCAGGGATTCAAGGATCAGAGGGGTCATCTCAAAATCGCTGAGCCCCTCTTCAAAGTGTTTTACAACCTCACCCTTTAGGGTGCTCAGGTAGCCAAGATAGGTCTGGGGTACATCACGGCCACCCGTCTTTCCATGACCGGGAACAAAGATCTCCGCCTGGGTTCCAAGGGCACGTTCGATAGCGGCTATATTACCCGCGAAGGTACCACTATCCATACGGCCCAGGCGCTTGCTCATCACATTGTCGCCAAGGAAAAGCACCTTTTGTCGGGGTAGCTCAATCATGATATCCGAGCGACTATGCGCCTTTGCTTCAAAATGAATCCGCAAGGCAACCCCACCAATTGTCATCTCATCTCCGTGTGCCGTCGAACGGTCGGGTGGAACCTCTACAGTGCCTGCAACCGCGCCTTCCGTCATGCGCATCAAGGTAGCAAGAAAGGCCTTTCCATCGCCCTTTTCCACCAAACGACGCATCTCTTCATGAGCATAGATAGCCACATCGGGAAAGACCTCACGTATTGCCTGATTGGCAAGCCAGTGATCACCGTGGATATGGGTGTTGAACACCGCAAGCACAGGCAGGTCGGTCAATTTCCTGATCTGCCGCAGCACCATCTCTCCTGTCTGGACGCTCGATCCCGGGTCGATAACGATCACCCCTGCATCGCCGATCACAAAACCCGGGTTATTCATGAAACCCTGATTCTCCACCGACGGCACACCCAGCGGACCGTGTATGACATAGACCCTGTCGGCGATCCGATCAGCGGGATAATCCGGCACTGCGGGACCCCGCTCAGCGGCCATTGCAAACGATGCGAACAGGATTGAGAAAATCAGAAATTTGGGAAGGCGACTTATCAGCATGATGTTATATGTACCCTGACACATTGAGATTATCAACACTATGGTATTTGTTGTTTCAAGTTTCCAGCCAAAACGTAACCGGACCATCGTTGATGAGCGCCACCTGCATATCGGCGCCGAAAACACCGCATGCCACTGGTTGGTGCTGCACTAACGCCTGCTCAGCCATATGGGAAAACAGACGCTCCCCCAGTCTCGGATCAGCGGCACCTGAGAAGCCCGGCCGCATCCCCTTCTTGGTATCTGCCGCAAGGGTAAACTGGGGAACCAATAGCAATCCACCCTGGATATCCCTCAGGCTCAAATTCATGCGCCCGGCCTCATCATTGAAGACACGGTAACCCAGCAAACGTTCAAGCAGACGATCCGCTTGGGCGGTTTCGTCACCCTTCTGTACCCCAACCAGTACCAACAGGCCCCGCTTGATCTCAGCAACCGGTTCTGAGTCGATGTGCACACTTGCCCCATTCACCCGTTGCAGCAGACCGATCATGACAATGCCTTCGCAAATTTGTCCGTTGCCTCGATCAAAGCACTGCGTATGCCGGGTTCCGCCGCGGAGTGACCGGCATCCCCGATCACCTTCAACTCACTCCCTGGCCAAGCTCGATGAAGCGCCCACGCGGAGGCCATGGGACAGATAAGATCATAGCGACCTTGCACGATGATTCCAGGAATATCCGCCAGTCTGTCGCTCTCCAGTAACAACTGATTCGGGTACAGAAACGCATGATTGATAAAATAGTGGCACTCGATACGCGCCAGACTCAAGGCTGTGTGAGGATTGGAAAAAAACCCGACCACCGCGGGATTGGGGTGGAGGCTGGCAGTGCGGCCCTCCCACACCGACCACGCCTTGGCTGCCGCCATTCGATCAATATCGTTGTCACCACTCAGGCGAAGATGATAGGCATGTAACAGATCGTCTCGTTCCTGTTCAGGGATGGGGGCGACAAAATCCTCCCAATAGTCGGGAAAAACCTGGCTTGCCCCATGTTGATAAAACCAGTCGATCTCTTCATCACGACAGAGAAAGATCCCTCTGAGAATCATTCCGGTGACCCGCTGCGGGTGGGTTTGAGCATAGGCCAGGGCGAGGGTCGATCCCCATGATCCGCCGAACAAAAGCCATTGCTCGATATTCAGCTGCCGGCGTATCTTTTCCATATCATCCACCAGATCCCAGGTGGTATTGGACTCAATGGAGGCATGCGGCGTGGAGTGCCCACAACCCCGCTGATCGAAAAGCACGACGCGATAGTGGTCGGGATTAAAGAATCGGCGGTGATAGGGTTCACAGCCGGCACCCGGCCCGCCATGCAGAAACAGCACTGGAATCCCGTCCGGATTACCAACCTGTTCCAGGTAGAGTCGGTGGCCATTTTCCACAGCCAGCATCTGCGATGCATATGGTTCGATGGGCGGATAGAGGTCTTTCATCACTATCTTGACCGTCGTGTAGGAAAAATCCTACAACGATTAGAGAAAAATCTCACAAACAATGTGTGCGGAATCCCACAGCAAAAGTTACATTTTGTGTCAATATTAAGTTGTCGTCATCAGGGATGAACTTCAAAGGACACACAGCTCAGGAGAGCACAGGGACGAAAAGCTTAGCCAACCAAGCCGACGACCATGAGCCCAACTGCAAGGATTGCGGTTGGGCTTCTTCTATTTTGGCCCCACTTACAATATCTTAGACTCACCAGCCATCCAAACCAGGGTCAATGGTTAGACTAGCGCATCTACTCCCGCGACGCACGTTTGCGCTCAAACTCCTTGAGGTGCTTCTTGCGTAACCTGATGTCACCTGGGGTGACTTCGACCAGTTCGTCATCCTCGATGAACTCCAGCGCCTGCTCGAGACTGTACTGCAGCGGGGGGGTCAGGATAATCGAATCATCCTTTCCGGAGGCGCGTATGTTGGTCAACTGCTTGCCTTTCAGCGGATTCACCACCAGGTCGTTTTCCCGTGAATGGATGCCCACGATCTGTCCCTCATAGACCTCATCACCGGGTGATGAGAAGAGCCGGCCCCGCTCCTGGAGATTAAACAGGGCATATCCAAGCACCTTGCCCTGACCATTGGCAATCAGAACCCCATTCTTCCTCGGTGCTATCCCCCCATGCTGGGTCGGGCCGTAGTGGTCGAAAACATGGTAGATCAGACCTGTACCTGAAGTGGTGGTCATGAACTCGGTCTGAAATCCGATCAGTCCCCGTGAAGGTATGATGTAGTCGAGGCGGACCCTGCCTTTACCATCCGGCACCATATCCTTGAGCTCACCCTTGCGGGCGCCCAATGCCTCCATGATGCTGCCCTGGTCCTTCTCCTCCACATCCACAGTCAGCTGCTCATAGGGTTCGCAGACCTCACCATCCACTTCGCGAAAGATCACCTCGGGTCGGGATACGGCCAGTTCATAGCCCTCACGACGCATATTCTCGATCAACACGGAAAGGTGCAGTTCACCCCGCCCGGAGACCTTGAATTTCTCCGGATCCGTGCCCTCCTCGACCCGCAACGCCACATTGTGTATCAGCTCTCGCTCGAGGCGCTCTTTGAGCTGTCTGGAGGTGAGATATTTGCCCTCGAGCCCGGCGAAGGGGGAGGTATTCACCTGGAAGGTCATCGATACGGTTGGCTCGTCCACTGTCAGTGGGGACATCGCCTCCACATGCTCAGGATCACACAGGGTATCGGAGACATTCGGGGCCTCCATTCCGCTGATGGCGATGATGTCACCGGCACTCGCCTGATCGACCTCGAAACGTTCCAGACCCAGGTAACCGTAGACGATGCCAATCTTCCCGCGATGTTGCTCGCCATCGTATTTCACCACGCTGACCTGTTGATTCGGCTGGATGGTACCCCGGGTCACCCGGCCCACTGCGATCGCACCCACATAGCTGTTGTAGTCCAGGTTTGAGACCTGCATCCGGAAAGGGCCGTCCGGGTCCACATCGGGTTGCGGGCAGTGATCGACAATTGTTTTAAACAACGGCCGCATGTCCCCCTGCTGCACATCGCTCTCCAGTCCCGCGTAGCCATTCACGGCCGAGGCATAGACGATGGGAAAATCGAGCTGTTCATCGGTTGCACCGAGACGGTCGAACAACTCGAACACCTGATCGATGACCCAGTCCGGCCTCGCCCCAGGCTTATCGATCTTGTTCACCACCACGATCGGGCGCAGGCCATGCTTGAAGGCCTTCTGGGTGACAAACCGGGTCTGGGGCATCGGACCCTCCTGGGCATCCACCAACAGCAACACAGAATCCACCATCGACAACACCCGCTCAACCTCGCCACCAAAATCCGCATGCCCGGGGGTATCGACAATATTGATTCGATAGTCATTCCAGCGGATGGCCGTATTCTTCGACAGGATGGTGATACCCCTTTCCCTCTCCTGATCGTTGGAGTCCATGACACGTTCCACATCGCCAAAACGCTCACCCAGGGTCCCGGACTGCTTCAGCAGTTCATCCACCAGCGTGGTCTTGCCATGATCCACATGCGCGATAATGGCGATATTTCTTAGGTTTTCAATCACTGAAACTGCCTATACAGAGTAAAAAGATGGCGGATTATACCCTGCCTGTGGAAATTGTCGTTTTTTAATTTAAATGCTATTTAATTCAGATGATTAGAGAACAATCTAAACGACAATAGTTATCTTCTATCGACAACCCCCTTTCATTTCATAACTTTCAGAATTACCCACATGCGCTGTGGATAACATTGTTGATAAATCCTGAAAATCTCCATCAAAGCCCAATAGAACGGGGAGTTTCATTAAATCGTAAAAAAAGTGAACAATTTGTTTTTCTATAAAATAAACATATAGTTAGATAAACATGAATGCCTTATCCCCAGCCTATAAATAGGTATATGCCCGAGCCAATCCCTCGGCCTTTCCGCATGTGCACAGTTTTCATTGTCGCATCAGCACGCGGTTATCCATTAACGAGGAGCTAATTCAGTTGCAAAAAGATTGGTCTATCAGCAGGAATCCCTTAAGGATCAACGGGCCTTAGATAAACAGTTGCTAATAATCAAATAGATTGGACTTCTTCTAAAGCTTGCACTCTGGATCGAATATGGACAGGATAGATTGCGACGCAACCTGAGCAAACATAAAGCCGGGATTGAGAAACCAGATCAATACCTCGTGTTGCGCGAATTATCACAAGCAATAAATGAAGTAGAATCACTCATGAATTCATCCGATCTTGCTCCGCTGCGCGAACATTTGGCTTCGCGTATCATCGGTCAGACAAACTTTATCGAAAGTATGTTGATCTGCCTGCTCAGTGACGGTCATCTGCTCATTGAGGGATTGCCGGGACTCGCGAAAACCACCGCCGTGAAGGCCCTGGCAGAGGCCATTGAAGGGGATTTTCACCGCGTCCAGTTCACCCCCGACCTGTTACCCTCCGACCTCATAGGCACCGATATCTACCGCCATGAGAAGGGGGAGTTCGAATTCCGTCAGGGCCCCCTTTTCCACAACATCCTGCTTGCGGATGAGGTCAACCGGGCGCCCGCCAAGGTACAGTCGGCACTCCTGGAGGCGATGGGAGAGCAGCAGATCACCGTCGGTCAAACAACCTACCCTCTGCCCGCTTTTTTCATGGTGCTGGCGACCCAGAATCCGGTTGAACAGGAAGGCACCTATCACCTGCCGGAGGCCCAGCTGGACCGCTTTCTGATGCAGGCCAATGTGGATTACCCCAATCGTGATGAGGAACTCAAGATTCTGGACCTGGACAGCGCCCAGCAAAAGCAGAAACCCACACCACCAGATAAGCCATTGACACAAAAGAAGTTGACTTCCATTCGCCAGCAGGTGGCCGAACTCTATCTCGATCCTAAGCTCAACAGCTATATCGTCGACCTGGTTCAGGCAAGCAGGAATCCCTCGGCTTATGACAAGGATCTGGCCCGCTGGTGCCGATTCGGTGCCTCTCCCCGGGCCAGTATCGCATTGGCGCGATGCGCACGGGCAAAGGCCTGGCTGGACGACGAGGAGTTCGTGGCGCCCCACCATATTCAGGCCGTGGCACCGGCCATCTTACGCCACCGTATCCTGCTGACCTTCGAAGCGGAGGCGGAAGGGATCACCACCGACGATTTTCTCTCCCGCCTGCTGGACATGGTTGCCATCCCCTAGCCAACCGGGCTTAGTATTCGCATGAGCCTCTATCCCCATATCGATGATCTGCTGGAGCTACGTCATCAAGCCCATACCCTGGGCCTGGCCTCGCACCATCTGGTAAATACCAGTTTCAGCGGTCTCTATGCCTCCGTGTTTCGTGGCACCGGCCTCGATTTTGAAGAGGTGAGGGAGTATCGAGAAGGGGATGATATTCGCAACATGGAGTGGAATGTCACCGCCCGCACCAACGTGCCCCATCTGAAGATATTCCGTGAAGAGCGGGAACGCAGTGTGGTGCTCTGCATCGATAGAGGCCCGCACATGAGCTTTGGTACACGCGGCACATTCAAATCGATCCAGGCTGCCAAGGCGGCTGCGCTGCTTGGCTGGGCCGCATCCAAACTGCACGACAGGGTCGGGGGTATGCTGTTTGGCGATAGAAACCTGGGGATGCAGTACTTCCGTCCCACCAAGGATCGTCGTGCCTTATGGCGTCTGCTGCATGCGCTGACACAGGAAGGCACCACTCAGCAGCCCCATATCGACTGCCTCTCCGAGGCTCTGCAGCGGGCCGACCGGGGCACCGCAACCGGTTCTCTGATCTTTGTCATCGCCGACATGAATCGTGAGATCCAGGACCTGAAACAGACCTTGGGGCGACTCTGTCAACACCATACCCTGGTACTGGTACCGGTGGATGATCCCGCTGACAAGGAGCTACCCGATATGGGACAGATCACCTTTGTCGGCCCCGATGGCAACGCAATGGAGATCGACACCCGTGACCATCAGGCCAGAGCGCGCTATACAGAGACCTGGCATAAGCGCCGCCAGACCCTGACCCAATTGACCAATGCCCTGGGCATACCCCTGATGCCGATTGCCACCAATGAAGAGATCCATCTGGCCCTCTCCCATGGATTGGCGAAACATTTTGGCAGACGTTGAATGGATCCACTACGCGACATTCGAGGCATCGATCAAGCCCCCTGGTGGCCACCCGCCCCAGGATGGTGGCTAGTGTTGGCACTGATACTCCTGACAGGCGTGTTGATTTGGTTCATTTTCAGATGGCGCAGGCTCTATCCACTGGGACGCTGGCAACAGGATGCACGGCGCAGCCTTCTCGCCTTGCGTCGACGCATGAAACGCGAGCCGGCGAAACAGGTGGCCAGTGAACTCTCCGAGCTTCTGAGACGCATCGCCATCGCCCGCTGCGGCCGGGAGGAGACAGCCGCCCTCACCGACGAGGCCTGGCTCGACTGGCTGCAGAGCAACGACTCCACCGGCTTTCTGTGGCGTGAAAAAGGCCGGATCCTACTGGTGCTGCCCTATGCCCCGCCCGAGCGTGGTGCCGATAAGGCTCAGCTGGCGCAATTGATCGATGCCGCCATCCATTGGGTCAGCGAGGAAGCCTGTCATGTTTGAGTTTCACTGGCCCTGGATGGGGCTGTTACTGCTGCTGCCCCTGTTGATACGTCACTTTTGGCCCCGTCCATCCCGGGAGCAACACGAATCGGTGGAGGGAATGCAGACCACCCTGCTCCATCCAAGCCTGGCCCACCTGCAGGACGCCTTTCACACTCGCCAACCCCGCCAGCCCCTGAGTGCCCGTCTGCACAGCTGGCTGCTCTATCTCCTGTGGCTGGCCCTGGTGTTGGCAGTAATGCGCCCCCAATGGCTTGAACCCTATACCGAAAACCGCACCGCGGGCTATGACCTGATGCTGGCCGTGGATGCCTCCCACTCCATGAACGCCCTCGATTTCACCCTCAACGATGAACAGGTCAGTCGCATGCAGGTGGTGAAAGGTGTGGTGACCAACTTCATCGAGGGACGGCAGGGGGATCGTCTCGGCCTGGTGGTGTTCGGCAGCCGGGCCTACGTACTCTCCCCGCTCACCTATGACCGCAAAGCAGTCAGCAGTCTGCTGGGGGAAGTGATTCCCCGCATCGCCGGTGACGGAACCGCCATCGGTGACGCCCTGGGTCTGGGTATCAAAAAACTCAGAGAACGACCGCAAGGTTCAAGGGTGCTACTGCTGATCGCTGACGGTGAGAATACCGCGGGTACCATTCCACCCCTGAAGGCCGCCCAGCTGGCGGCAGAGGAAGGCATCCGAATCTATAGCATAGGGGTTGGCAGCGATAAGGAACGGGTGCCCATCCTGGAGAATGGCCGCATCACTACCCGCACCGACCTGGGATTCAATGAGGCGGTGATGCGTGAGATAGCGGAGGCCGCGGATGGCGCCTACTTCCGTGCAACCGATACCGCGGCCCTGGAAAAGATCTATCAGCACATCGATGAGCTGGAAAAGACCGAGGCCGAATCCCGTACCGTATTCATTCCCCGACCCCTCTACTATTGGCCCCTCGGCGTTGCACTGTTGTTGCTGCTGATACTGGGCATCTATCCCGAGGGCAGGCAGCGACGTTTGAAAGGGGGCGGGTATGCCTGAATCCCTGTTTCACTTCGCCCGCCCGGAGTGGTTGTTCGCCCTGTTTGGGCTGATCCCGGTGCTTGGCTGGTTGATCTACAGTGTGGTTCGCCCCGCGAAAGGCCCTATCCATCGTTATGCCGATGACCACCTGCTGCCACACCTGACCGGGGTACGGGAACTCAGCGTGGATGAACGCTGGAGTCGTTTCACCCGCTGGGGCTTGTTGTGGATTTTGCTGGTGTTGGCCCTGGCCGGTCCCCGTTGGGACTACACCGATATCGAGGCCTTCTCGCCGGCCAGTGATCTGGTCATCCTGATGGATATCTCCCGCTCGATGAACGTGGCGGATGTGCCCCCATCACGCCTGGCAAGAGCGCGTCAGGAGGTGCAGGACCTGGTCGTGCTGAATCAGGAGCTGCGTATCGGCATGATCGCCTTCGCAACCGTGCCCCATGTGATCGCACCGATCACCGAGGACAGTCAAAGTATTCTCAACGCCCTGCCGGCGGTCTCCTCGGAGCTGGCCAATCTCCAGGGCAGTCGTCTGATCGCCGCCCTGGAACGTGCCGAGCAGCTGCTCGGCAGTGAGGGCAGCGGGAATGCACGCACTATCCTGCTGATCAGCGATGGTGATTTTGATGAACCAGGACTCTTGCCGCGGATCGAGAAACTCGCCCAACAGGGGGTCGTCCTGCACACCATGGGAATAGGCACGACCGGGGGTGGTCCGGTACCCGCCCGTGCTGGCCAGAGTGAATTGATGAGAGAGCGCAGCGGCAAGCTGATTGAATCCCGACTCAATGAACCCCTGCTGCAACAACTCGCTCTGGCAGGGGGGGGATACTTTCAACGTGCGGACTTTCGAGATCAGGACAGTCGCAATATATTGCAACTCGCCAGCGGGGAGGTTGGCAGACCCACCCCCACGGAGGAGAAGACGCGGGTCTGGAATGAGCGCTTCTACTGGCTGATTTTTCCTCTGCTACTATTCCTGCTGAACCGCTTCAGAGTCCGCCGAACGGGAGAGACCCAAGTATGAAGGTGGTCTATCTCTCCATGATACTGCTTTTTACTCCCGCCCTGGTCGGGGCCAATTGGTTTTTGAACCAGGAGCAACAGGCAGCAGAGAACTACAACCAGGGCCATTACGATGAGGCGGCCAAGGGGTTTGCAGATCCCTACCGCAGGGGTGTCGCAAACTATCGCACCGGTGACTACCAGGCTGCCAGCGAGAATTTCAGCCAGGTAGAGAGGGAAGAGGTGAAGCAGGATGCCCGTTACAACCTGGGTAACAGCCGCTACAAACTGGAGGACTACCAGGGCGCCATCGAAGCCTACCAGGAGGTGCTGGAAGGGGATCCGGATCATACCGATGCACGCCATAACCTGGCCCTGGCGAGAGAGAAGCTGGCGCAGCAGGAAAAAGATCAAGAACAGGAGGAAGAGGAAAAAGAGCAGGATCAGGAATCCGAGAAGGAACAACAGGAGTCGGAATCGAGTGAGGAGCAAGAGGAACAGGAGCAGTCCGGGGAACAGCAAGAGGAGCAGCAGCAAGAATCCGGGGAACAGCAAGAAGAAGAGCAGCAGCAATCCGGCGAGCAGCAAGAAGAACAACAGCAGCAGTCCGGGGAACAGCAACAGGAACAAGAGCAACAGTCCGGGGAACAGCAACAGGAACAAGAACAGCAGTCCGGCGATCAGCAACAGGAACAAGAGCAACAGTCCGGCGATCAGCAACAGGAACAAGAGCAGCAGTCCGGCGATCAGCAAGAGGAACAACAGCAGCAGTCCGGTGAGAAACAGGACGAGCAAGAGCAATCCGGAGACCAGGAGCAGCAGTCGGATAAAGGCAGCAAGGATCAGGATGAAGAGAGTGAGTCGGGTGATCAGATGGAGAAGGACGAGCAACAGGAAGGCAGTGAGTCAGCGACTGATCAGCAAGCAATGAGTGGGGAGCAAAAACAGCAACAGGACAAAAGCGAGGGTATGGAGACCAGGGACGATGAGCAGAGAGGAGAGGAGGAGGAAGCCCAACGAGAGCAACAGGCAATGGGCGAACAAGATAACGAAAAGTCTGCTAGTCTCGAAGCGAAGCGAGAAGATAAAGAGCAACAGGCGCCTGGATCACCCCGGCATGACGAACTGGGCCGGGATAGCGGTGAACGTCATGTCCAACCGGAAGACGAAGCCCGAGCGGATGCAGTGGATCGGGTGGATCAAAGCGACCAGCCCCAATCCCAAGAGGGAGAGGACCAAACCGAGGGCAGCGGTAGTGACAAAACCCGCTTGAGCGGTGCCAATGCATTGATGGAGCAGTGGCTCGATCAAGTTGAGGGGGACCCAGCGCAACTGATGCAACAACAGTTCAGGCTGGAAGAGTATAAATACCTGCGTAGCCGAGGCGGCCGCGACACGGAGACAAGACCCTGGTGATAAAGCCACCTTACAGGCGCCGGAAAATCATGGGCCCCATGGGCCTAGCGATAATCTTGTTGACCTTGTTGTCAGCGCATTGCACAGTCATGGCCAACCCCTACCCAAGCAACTCACCATGGCAGGGGATGCCGCCCGGGCAGTGGAATTTTGCGCCACCTGATCATCGTAAGTCCGGCACCCCATCTCAAACTCAACCAGCAACAACCCAATCACCCTATGGGGGTTGGCCCGGCAGTCAATATCCCCGGTATTCGCCGCAAAACCACTATGCTCCTCAGACCCAGGCGCCACAGATCGAAACCGATCTTTCCACGCAAAGCCCCTATATACAGCAGAATGTGGTGCTGAAAATCAGTGTCGTCAGTCAAAACAACCTACGCACGGCAACGCCACAGATACCCCAGAATGACCACTTTATCCTGCAGCAGCTTGAGGGCCCTGTTACCTACTCCCGTACCCGGAATGGGAAAAGGGAGATCGTAAACGATTTCTATTTCACCCTGACTCCGCTTAAGGCAGGCCTGTATCAGCTTCCCACACTGAGCATCACTGGAGAAGAAGAACAGCTAGCCACATACAGTCGGGGCCACAGGTCATTCGATGTATCGATAAACAACCCGCCACAACTGGAGATCAGGGAAGCCGACCCGACCAGTTCCCCCTGGTTGCCTGTGGAACAGCTCGATCTGAAAATCAAACTGCCGCAAAAGCTCAAAGCCGCTGCCGGCAAACCCTTTACCCTGACGACTGAAATCGATGCCATCGGCATCGTGGCTGAGCATCTTCCCAGTCTTGAACAGCAACTGAAGACCGATGCCTTTCGCGTCTATCGGGATCAGAGTCGGGTAGAGACCACCCTCAACAAGCGCAACAACAAGCTCGTCAGCCGCCGCCTGGAGACCTTTACCCTGGTACCCCTATACGGCGGCGATCTGAAACTCCCCCAATTGAGTGTGAACTGGTGGAATACCCGCATTCATGGTCCACAACGCGCCTCTATCCCACTGCATCCAATCGCTGTCAGCGGTACGCGTAAATCCGACGACTTTTTTGGCTCCGATGAAGAGAGCACCCTGTTTCCCGCCGGCGCCTCTTCAGCATTCTGGATACCCCTGGCGGTGATGTTCGGCGTGATCTTCGGTTACTGGCTTGCGATTTGGATCTCCCACCGTAGAAAAGGGGATACACAACACTCACCATTGGCCCCATTGGTGGTCTTTCTACAGCGCCCGATGCGTCAGATGGCGCCGGCCTTCTCACCCCTCAGGGCGAAACTGCGTACTACCACCGCCGTGCTCAACCCGGCCACCCACTGGCAGCGCTGGCGCCGCAACCTGGTTGGCATGCTGCCCCTCTCGGTGCGCTTCTACTTCTGTGTCCGCTTCGTGGATGAAGAGACAGACCCGGAGGTATGGGGCTACACCCTGAGATTTCTCGCCAACAAGCACCTCAGCCTGCCACCGAATGTCCCCTTCAGTGTCATCGGCACCCATATCGTCGACTTCCATCCCAAGGCCCAGGAAGGGAACATCCACTCCCTCATCCATGAACTGGAACAGGCGATCTATGGCCACAGCGAACTCGATTTCGATCGCTGGAAAGAGGCCTTCAAACATGAGATCAGGCCCAGTTTGAGACTATGGCCACGACGATCTTCCAGGGCCAGAAGCGATCGCAGAGTTCTGTTGCCAGGCCTTAATCCGTAAATGCGGTTAACTAGCTTCAATCGCTACATCGGCATCGACTACTCCGGCGCAAAAACACCCAACTGTAGTCTGAAAGGGCTACGTGTCTACCAGGCCACTCCCAAGGAGCTGCCAGAGGAGGTCCCGCCGCCGCCCGGCAAGCGTAAATACTGGACCCGTCGTGGTCTCGCCGAGTGGTTGGCCGAGCGGTTATCGGAAGAGGAATCGACCCTGGTCGGCATCGACCACAGCTTCTCCTTTCCTCTGCGCTATTTCGAGGTGCATCGACTGGAGCCGGAGAATCCCGATCCGGCAGTACCCGCTGGCGGCGTATCACCGAGGTGCGGGCCGGGGCCAAGTCGGTGTTTCATTTCGATGTGCCGGGGTCGGTGGCCAAGTCGACCCATGCCGGAATTCCCTGGCTACGCTATCTGCGCCTGCGGCTAGGGGAACGCATCCACTTCTGGCCATTCGACGGCTGGGAGATTCCCATGGGTAAGTCGGCCCTGGTGGAGGTCTATCCATCCCTGTGGAGCAAGGGCTTTCCCCGCGATGACCGCACACCCGACCAGCAGGATGCCTATGCGGCGGCGGCCTGGTTGCGGCAAACGGATCTGGATGACCGTCTGGATGACTTCTTGAAGCCAGTGATGCTGCCCGGTGAATATCCTGTCGCCCAGGTTGAGGGATGGATACTTGGCGTGGCGTGACATGACGCTCCCTGTTTTAGAAACAACTACTTTTCGTGTCACTTAATACCAGCGAAGCATTGTCAAAGCAGGGTATAATCCGCCCCCATGTCCCGACCCACCCCCCTCTTCTACCACCGCCCCTACTGGGCCGCCCGTTTCGGTATCGCCCCGGTGCTGCCCATGAGCCGGGCAGAGATGGATCAACTCGGCTGGGACAGCTGCGACATCATCATCGTCACCGGTGACGCCTATGTGGACCATCCCAGCTTCGGCATGGCCCTGATCGGACGTCTGCTGGAGGCCCAGGGATTCCGGGTGGGGATCATCGCCCAGCCCGACTGGAGCAGCGCCGAGGCCTTCCGCCAACTGGGAAAACCCAATCTCTTCTTTGGTATCACCGCCGGCAACATGGACTCCATGGTCAACCGCTACACCGCCGACCGGCGTATCCGCAGCGATGATGCCTATACACCCGACGGGCAGGCGGGCAAACGCCCCGACCGTTCAGTGATCGTCTATGCCCAGCGGGCGCGGGAGGCCTATAAGGGGGTAGCGGTGGTGATCGGCGGCATCGAGGCGAGCCTGCGCCGCATCGCCCACTACGACTACTGGTCGGACAAGGTGCGCCGCTCGGTACTGCCCGATTCGAAAGCTGATCTGCTGATCTATGGCAACGCGGAGCGGGCGATCGTGGAGCTGGCCCATCGGCTGGCCGCCGGGGAACCGATCGGGGGGATCACTGACATCCGGGGTACTGGCTTGATGCGCCAGGGGCTGCCCGAGGGGTGGAGTGAGATCGACTCCACCCATCTCGATAAGCCAGGCCCCAAGACGCATCACCCCGATCCCTACCAGGCGGAGCCTGACTGCGAATCCAAGGTCGTGCGTTTCACGCCACATCAACGCCCGGCCGGGCTCGAGCGGAACCATACAGTGGTGCGCCTCCCCTCCTACGACCAGGTCGTTGAGGACGAGGTCTGCTACGCCCACGCCTCCCGGGTCTTCCACCTGGAGACCAACCCGGGCAACGCCCGTGCCCTGGTACAGCGCCATGGCAAGCGGGACATCTGGCTCAATCCGCCGCCGATCCCCCTTACCACCGATGAGCTGGACCGGGTCTACGAACTGCCCTACACCCGCCAGCCCCACCCGGCCTATGGCAATGCGCGCAACCCGGCCTGGGAGATGATCCGTTTCTCGGTCAACATCATGCGCGGCTGTTTCGGCGGTTGCACCTTCTGCTCCATCACCGAACATGAGGGGCGCATCATCCAGAGCCGCTCGGAGGATTCGGTGGTAAAGGAGGTGGAAGCAATACGTGATCAGGTACCGGGCTTCACCGGTATTATCTCCGACCTGGGCGGCCCTACTGCCAATATGTACCGGCTTGCCTGCAAGGATAAGAAGATCGAATCGGCCTGCCGCCGCCTCTCCTGCGTCTACCCCGACATATGCGGCAACCTCAATACCGATCACCAGCCGTTGCTCCGGCTCTATCGGCGCACCCGCGCCCTGCCCGGTATCAAACGGGTCTTTATCGCCTCGGGACTGCGCTACGATCTGGCGATTCGGTCGCCGGAGTATATTCGCGAACTGGTCACCCACCATGTGGGGGGCTATCTGAAGATCGCCCCGGAACACACCGAGTCCGGCCCTCTGAGCATGATGATGAAGCCGGGTATAGAGAGCTACGACCGCTTTAAAAAATTATTCGACAAATACTCCGCGGAGGCGGGTAAAGAACAGTACCTGATCCCCTACTTCATCGCCGCCCACCCAGGGACCAGCGACCAAGACATGCTCAACCTGGCCATCTGGCTGAAGCGCAACGACCTGCGTCCCGACCAGGTGCAGGCCTTCCTGCCCACCCCCCTGGCCATCGCCTCGGCCATGTTCCACACAGGGCGCAACCCGTTGCGCAAGATCCGCCGCAACAGCGAGCGGGTTAGTGTGGCGCGAGGTTTAAAGCAACGGCGGTTGCACAAGGCGTTGCTCCGTTTTCATGACCCTAAGAACTGGCCTCTGTTGCGGGAAACCCTGACCCGCATGGGCCGCCAGGATCTGATTGGCAATGGCAAGCGACACCTTGTCCCCAAATGGCAGCCAAGAATGGAACATGACGCATCAGAAACAAAGCGTCCAGCGCGTCCGAGTCACGCAAAACGATCAAGCAAGGTAGCGGGTAAAAACAGCACCAGCCGGATCAAAAGAGCCCGCCAAAGACACAAATAACCCGCTTCGCCCCGAGCCCTGCCCGCCAACCCGTTTCAGGTTACTTTTCCTGTTAATTTACAGAATGTTAAACACCCAATTATCACCTTACAATTATCCCTATAAACGGCTTGAAAAAAGCGCATGATGGGACCATATTCATAGTAGGGACGGGTAGTAATGAAGGAGGTATATCATGAACATCACACGTTATGACCCATGGCGCACAATGGAAGATTGGCGTCAGGAGATCGACCGTGCGTTCCACCCGCTCCTGCAACGAGATGACGATACCTCTCGCGTAGTAGGAGGCGATTGGGCACCTGCGGTGGATATCAAGGAAGAGGATGCCAGGTATGTCATTCGAGCCGATATTCCGGGTGTAAAACCGGAAGATATCGAGGTCACCATGGAGAATGGTGTATTGACGATCCGCGGTGAGCGCAGGTTTGAAGAGACCGAAGAGAAAGAGAACTTCAGACGCATCGAACGCTCCCACGGCATCTTCTATCGTCGTTTCTCACTGCCGGATAACACCGATGCAGAGGCTGTTCAGGCAAGCGGTAAGGATGGTGTGATTGAGGTCATCATCCCCAAGACAGCGGAAAAACAGCCAAAACGCATTGAGGTGCATCATTAAGGCATTGGGTCTTTTTTAGACGACGCTAATTTTGAAAACCCTCTCATCACCGAGAGGGTTTTTTTATCGCTTCTGCCACTTCAAGACAGGCATGGGATTCACCCCCAGGCATTCCATCCATGAGCCAATAGCTCCGGGTAGGATCAGTGATCTATCGGGGCGGTAGCGATCAGAAGCTGAATATCAGGCCCAGATTGGTTTCGAACTGGGGAAAGGCATCACCCTCGATCTGCAGGTTGCATCCAGGATTGCAGAACAGGGTTTCGTTGGAGTCGATCAAGGTACTGTAACCGCGCATCTCAAAACGTATACCCAGCCGCTGTGTGGGATACCATTTCAACCCACCCCCGACACTGAGTGAGAAACGGGTTTCATCGTTATAATCCCTATGGGTGGGATTCATGATTGTCATTCCGAGACCACCGGTGATATAGGGGGTGACCTTGTCCACAGCATGATCGAAGGGTGAGACATCCACGGTGCCGCCAAGATGGAGATAGTGGATATCCAGACCGAACGCATTATTCGGATCGGTGGAATCTGCCAGGGAAGAGTCCTGGTGGCTGTAGAGAAACTCGTAACGGGTCGAATCGGAGGCAGCCTGGCTGATGGTAAAACCCCAATCCGCGGCGTGCTCCACATCCAGACCCTGGTAGTGATTGTCGAGTTCGAAAGAGCCACCGAACCGGTGCCCGGTGAATGGGGTGAATTCAAGATCACCGGCTGCGCATAGACTCGATGAGCCCGCGACCAGGGACAACCAGACTGTTAAAAAAGCGACTCTGTACATGGCAACAAAAATCAGGATAAACGACTTATACGGGTAATTATTGTTAAGAAAAGTGAAAATTACCTGGCATCACATCACATCTTAGTCGCCTGATATCTTAAGCGCCTGTTTATAAAGAATATTTTTTTTAATGCCTGAGACCCGGGATGCCAATGCGACAGCCTGTTTGAGAGGTAGTTCCGCCAACAGTGTGATCAGCATATGCTCGACATCGACCTCAACCTGCTCCCCGGACGGGTTGTCGGCACCCTTGATAAGAATAACAAACTCCCCTCTCCGCTGATCACTATCCTGCTGCAGTTGCTCGACCAGCCTGTCCAGACTTCCCCTGAGAATGGTTTCATGGAGTTTGGTCATTTCCCGGGCAATCACCCCCTCCCGTTCAGGACCGAATGCCTCTGCCATGGCCGTGAGAGATTCCACAACCCGGTGACTCGATTCATAAAACACCAGGGTGGAGACCTCATCCGCCAGAGTTTGCAGCCAGGAGCGTCTTTGACCGGCCTGGCGTGGCGGGAAACCGACAAACAGGAAGCGGTCGGTAGGCAGTCCGGATGCGCAAAGCGCACAGGTCAATGCACTGGCACCCGGAATGGGGACCACACGCCCACCTCTCTGTATCAGCTCCCTGACCAACGGAAAGCCGGGATCACTGATCAATGGTGTCCCCGCATCGGAGACCAGGGCGATCGATTGTCCCCCATCGATGGTCTGTAGCAACTGTTCCAACTGGGCGTGTTCATTGTATTGATGAAATGCGCGCAAGGGGGTATTGATGCCATAGTGTTTCAGTAATGGCCGGGTATGTCGTGTATCCTCTGCTGCAATGAGATCGACCTGCTGCAGCGTATCCAGTGCGCGCTGGGAAATATCCTCAATATTGCCGATCGGTGTAGCAACAACGTAAAGTACGCCCTTTGACACAACTGTTCCTGATGTAGAATGGACGCACCATCCTGCCATAGATATCGAACCATGCAAATTGATCGACGCTTATTGCTGTTAACTCTCGTCTTGTTCCTTGTATTGCAGGGTTGTACGACCACTCCCAAGATCGCTCCCGCTGAACCCCTGGAGCTACCGGCGCATGTCAGGCTTCAGATTGAGCTGATGCTGGAGAGCGGCGAGTATGCCGCAGCGGCACAACAGCTCGAATCCCTGGCCAGTGAACGCCTATCACCCCAGCGTGAATGGCTGCTGCTGGAAGCCACCGAGTATTGGCTCAAGGCGGGTAATCAGACAAGGAGCCTGCTACTGATAGAGCAGCTTCAATCCTTTGATAGTGACCCGGACTTCGTCCTGAAATGGCGCATGCTCCGCACCGAAATCGCTGTTTCTGAGGGGGATATCGAAACCGCTCTCAATCTGATGGAACCGCCACCGGATAAGGATGCCCCGCTAATCCTGCGTCAGCACTATCACAGAAACATGGCGGAGATATTCCGCCTGTCGGGAAACCTCCTGGAAAGTGCGAGTGAACTCGATGTGCTCGACCTGTTGTTGGAGCAGGACGAAGAGTCGCGGCTGGCTATCCAACAGTTATTGGTGCAGACCCTGGCGAGTATGACCGACACGGCTCTCAGTATGCTGCAGCCTCAACCTCCCGCCACCTTGATCGGGTGGATGGAACTGGCCAAGATCATCAAGCTGCAGATCACCGATGCAACTGAATTGAGCACCCAATTGGCCACATGGCGGGATCGTTTTCCCCAACACCCCGCATTACAACCCCTGCTCGCCGGATATCTGCAACAACAGGGCTTGAGCAGTGAAGATCATATCGCCATTCTGCTTCCCCGCAGCGGGCCCTACGCAAAAGTAGCGGCGGCCGTTAGAGATGGTTTCATGGCCGCCTGGTATCAGCAACCGGCGCCACAAAGACCCACCCTGCAGTTCTACGACAGCAGTGAATTGAAAGATACCCTGCATATCTATCAACAGGCCTTACTGCAAGGGGCGAAAATGATCGTCGGCCCCCTGAATAAGGATGCGGTCAGGATGTTACTCGGTCTGGAGCATCTGGATAACCCCATCTTGGCCCTGAACCAGGTTGATGATGTGGAACTCTATCACCCAAACCTGTTTCAGTTCGGCCTCGCTCCCGAAGACGAGGCACGCCAGGCCGCGGAGCGCGCTTGGCTGGAGGGTCACAGGACCGCACTTATCTTGACTCCCACAGGGCGTTGGGGCGAGCGCATCGCCAGAAGCTTCCAGCAGCGTTGGTCAGATCTGGGCGGACAGGTGATGGAGCAACAGCATTACAATGCCAAAGAGAATGACTTCTCCTCCCCGATTCGCATGCTGCTCAACATCAATGAGAGTGAAGCAAGGAGCCATGCCCTGAAGAAACTCTTGGGGCGTCAATTGGAGACGGAATCCCGCGCACGCAAGGATGCTGACTTTATCTTTCTCGCCGCTCGTCCCCAGAAAGCCAGGCAACTAAGACCACAACTGAGATTCTTTCATGCCGGCAACCTGCCGATCCTATCCACTTCGCATATCTACACCGGGGTGAATCAGGCAGACCTTGACCGGGATCTGGGCAAAATCAGTTTTGTCGATACACCCTGGCTATTTGAAGAGGGCCAGGGTGGACCACTGTCACGCAACAATCTGGAAAAGCTCATGCCCGGCGTCAAGGGGCGTTACGCCCGACTATTCGCCATGGGCATCGACAGTTACAATCTGTTGACTCAGCTGCAGGATTTACAGACTCAACCAGGCCGTACCTTCAGCGGTAAGAGTGGCAGCCTCTATCTGGATCAGAGCAACCGGCTCCACAGACTCCTCGCCTGGGCGGACATGGAGAATGGATCGGCCAAGATCAGCGGTTACGCCCCGCGCATGGAGCGGCCCGGCAGCAGCGGACAGACCTTTGACACCCCTAGATCATCAGGCTACTTAGCACCCCCGACCGATGGGATGCCCCCGGTGACTGATCACACCCTACCCCCACCGGACAGTCGGCCATGATTGCCAATCACCTGGCATATGGACAAGAGGCGGAACAGCAGGCGCTCGACTTCCTGCAAAGCAAAGGGCTTAGACTTCAGGAACGTAATTTTCGCTGTAAAACAGGTGAGATTGACCTGATAATGCGCGATGCTCAGACATTGGTTTTTGTTGAGGTACGTTTTCGCCAGTCAAACGATTATGGTCGCGCATTGGAAACAGTGACTGCAGGCAAACAGCGAAAACTCCTCAACACCGCAAATCGATATCTTCAAATGAAGCATATTGATAGTGCCTGTCGTTTTGACGTTATTGCACTCAACGGTTCGGGATCAACACCTATCGAGTGGATAAAGAATGCGATTCAGATCGCCTGGTAGCCATATGATACGAAGCCAAGGTGCAGCGTGATGACCAATACACAGCGAATTCATATGCTCTTCAATCAGAGCATTCAGACCAAGATTGATGCCTTGCCACTTTTGACTCAGCCCATAGGTGATGCTGCCGAATTGATATTCAACCGCCTGCTTGAAGGCAACAAGGTGCTCAGCTGCGGTAACGGGGGATCGGCGGGCGACGCTCAGCACTTCTCATCAGAGATGCTCAACCGCTACGAACGGGATCGACCGGGGCTGCCGGCTATTGCACTCACCACAGACAGTTCGACGGTCACCTCTATCGCAAACGATTTGGATTTCTCCACTATCTTCGCACGCCAGGTCGAGGCCCTCGGTCAGCCGAATGACCTGCTGCTGGCAATTTCCACCAGCGGTAATTCGAGCAATGTCAATCGCGCCATAACATCAGCCCACGAGCGGGACATGAATATCGTAGCCTTGACCGGTCGTGACGGCGGCGAACTGGTGAAACTCCTGGCTCCAGCAGATGTCGAAATTCGCGTTCCATCGGATGTCACTGCACGAATTCAGGAGACCCACCTTTTGATTATTCACTGCCTCTGCGATCTCGTGGATCATCAGTTACTAGGAAGCTAATGTACTACAAATCATTTTTAAGGTTTTACTCTCTGAGGAAGGTCATGCAAAACAAAATCGCTCCACTGCTTGCCATCTGCATCACCATACTGATTCTGCAGGGCTGCACTGCAGCTGTTGTAGGGGGTGCGGCCGCCACCGCGGCGGTTGCCCATGACAGACGCACTACTGGCACCATTGTCGAGGACCAGAGCATCGAACTTAAGGTCTATGACTCGATGGCCAATGATGCGAGATTCAAACAACAGAGCAGTATACATGTCACCAGCTACAACTTGGTTGTACTACTGACCGGTCAGGCGGCTGATCAAGCGCTGCGCAGTAAGGCCGAACAGCTGGCATCCAGTATTGACCGGGTGCGCCGGGTCGTAAATGAAATTGAGATAGGCAGCACATCCACCCTGGTTGAGAACAGCCGTGATGCCGCCCTGACCACGGAGGTCAAGCTGAGGCTCGCAAAGGTCAGGATTCCCGATTTCGATCCACTCAGAGTGAAGGTGGTTACAGAACGAGGGACAGTATTTCTGCTGGGACTGATCACCAAACAGGAAGCGGATGCCGTTACCGATGTGGTTCGTCATATCAGTGGCGTACGTCGCGTTGTGCGTGTCTTCGAGTATATCTGACCCTTGAACACCCATCTCGATAGCGGCCTAATCAGGCAATTCAAGGCAATCGTCGGCGAAGACAATCTTTTTACCGATCCCGCTGACTGCCTGCCCTATGGGTATGACAACAGCCGTCTGCAGGCAACCCCTGAGGCAGTACTGTTCGCCCTGGAGCATGATCAGATCGTTGCCATAGCCCAGTTATGCCATCAACATCGGATACCTCTGGTCACCAGGGGTAAGGGAACCGGTACCACCGGCGCCACTGTTCCTCAGCAGGGCGGTATTGTTCTCTCCCTTGAACGCATGAACCGCATCCTCGAGTTCGATGTGGAGAACAGACTGGCACGGGTACAGCCAGGTGTGACCAACAAGCAGCTGCAGGATCATATTGGCGAAGAGGGCTTTTTCTGGCCACCGGACCCGTCCAGCGCAGCGGTCTGCACCATCGGTGGCAACCTGGCGTACAATTCAGCTGGTCCACGGGCAGTAAAATATGGCACACCTCGCGGCAACACCCTCGGTCTGAAGGCGGTTACCGGCAGTGGTGATTCGATCACTACCGGGGTAAGGACCACCAAGGGGGTTGTCGGCTACGATCTTACTCGACTGTTGATCGGCTCAGAAGGCACCCTGGCAATCATTACCGAGGCAACCCTCAAACTGACACCCAAACCTCAAACCAAGCGTACCCTTCAGGCCAGCTACAGAGATATTCACAGCGCAGCGAACGCCGTCTCTTCGATCATGCGCCAGCCGGTCATTCCTTGCGCACTGGAGTTTATGGATGGTGCCGCACTGGAAATGGTTAGAGGATTCTCCGATCTACGACTCGACAGCCGGGTTGGGGCCTTGTTAATGATCGAGGTCGACGGCTCGGAACACAGTATCAGGCAGGATACCGATGCATTGGCCCGTGCAGCACAGACGGAGGGTCTGCTGGAGATCCACACGGCCGAGACCCAGGAAGAGGTCGCGCGCCTTTGGAAAACACGCAAGGCCCTCTCCCCCGCCTTGAGAAATATCGCACCAAAGAAGATCAATGAAGATGTGGTGGTGCCTGTCTCGTGCATCCCAAAACTGATCGAATCCCTGCAAAATCTATCCCAGGAGAGCGGCATCACCATCGTTAATTTTGGACATGCAGGCAATGGAAATATCCATGTCAACCTACTCCTGGACCCTGATGATCCGAAGCAGCTTGAAGCCGGTGAATACTGCCTGAAATCACTTTTCAGTCTGGTACTGAGTTTGGGTGGAACCCTATCTGGAGAACATGGTATTGGGGTGGTGAAGCGGGAATACGTGGAACAGGAGATCGAGCCAGTATCGCTAAATCTGATGCGTGCGATAAAACGTCAGTTCGACCCACATCTGATCCTGAACCCTGGCATCGGATTTCCCGATACAGAGTCTTAAATGGGTAAAAAAAAACACTCTCCGTAGAAACGGAGAGCGCTACCCAAAATGGAGGCATTACCCCCCTTTAAATCCTTAGCGGCCGGTACGCGGCAATCTTTGGCTCCAATGAGAATAAATTCTCTATGCCGATAGAGTAAGGTTTTGCAGCTAGCGTTGAGAGTGAATAGTTCACACAGGAAGAGTGCGCTGTTTATCTGTAAAACAGCGCATTGCGTTTCAGGGGGTTTTGCCTGGCGGGCGACTCAATAGCGTGCAGGCAGCTGCTTGTTGATGGTGAACTGATTGGAGCTGGTCGTGATATAACCACCTTTGACCAGGTCCTTGAAGATACGACAGACCATTTCCCGCGATGCGCCAATCCGATTTGCCAGTTCCTGCTGAGTGACGTGACCCTCTATCACCAGCATGCCATCCCGCTCCGTCGCCAGGCTCATAAGGGTCTTGCTCAGCCGCCCATAGACATCCGAAAGGGCCAGACTCTTGACCTCATCGGTCAAGTTTCTCACCCTCTGCACCATATCCTTCAACAGATGAATGGCAATATCGGGATTGCTCTTTAACACCTGATGGAATGCCTGCTTGGACATAATAGCCATGGTTGATTTGACCATGGTCATGATCGAAGCTGATCGTTTGTAATCATCGATCAGCGAAAGTTCTCCGAAATACTCACCCTCTTCCTGATAGTTGATGATCGCCTCCTTGCCATTTTCATCATTCAGGTAAACCTTCACTCTGCCACTGAGGATGACATACAGTGAATCACTATTATCCCCTTCAGAAAGAATAATGGTGTTTCTTGGATAGGTCCGGCGAACCATCCGTTGCTCAATCACTGCCAGATCACTTGGCGCCATACCCTCGAAGATGGAGACGTTCTCAATCATAATCGTATTATATACTCTCTAAACACCTTATATGACTTTAACAGAAAAAATTCTACATACCAGGTCGAAATCGATGTTAGCAGTTCAAAAACTGGTGATGACGGTCTCACCAATCCAGAGAATGCCGAATGAATAGAGAGACCGTTCTTCGTTCAACCTTGTTTGGTATGTTCATTGGTCTGATTGGAATTGTGATCAGCTTCTCGCCAGGTAGCGCTTCCTGGGAGGAGAGCATAGGTCTCAGTTTGTTGTTTGAAATGCGTGGACAGCGCCCGCCTCCAGAGCAGATCGCGATTATCTCAATCAATGGCCAGACGGCAGAACAGCTCGGGTTGGGTGAGGAGATTCCCGAGTGGCCCCGATCACTCCATGCCAAGTTGATCGATCGCTTAACCCAAGCGGGTGTGGCGGTAATCGCATACGATATCTTCTTTAAAAAGTCACGCCAACCCGGCCCCGATCAGACCATGGCAAGGGCCATACAGCGTGCCGGAAACGTCCTGCTCGTCGCCTATCTGGAGCAGCAACGGCTGACGGAAGAGCACGCTAATGTAGATATCGAAAGATTGCTACCACCGACCGAAACACTAGTCGATGCAGCGGTGGGTATTGCCCCTTTCGTATTACCTAAGATCCCGGTCAGGGTGAGCCGTTTTTGGACATTCACAGGTGAAAACAGGTTGATCTCCCTGCCGGCCGCTGCACTACAGCTGTTAGTGGACCCGGATGGCAGGCTGCTGAATGGACTACTGCAATCCATAGGCGAGTCATCCAAACTAGTCAACGACAAGCAGACCCATGCGCGCATTGTGAGTCGCATACGCGACGACAGCTCCCTTCAAGCACGCCTGCTGGAGGCCTTCTCTGCCGGCCAAGCGTCACAACAAACCACGCTTCAGCGACAACGCTTCAACGCACTACTGAAACTCTATACAGGCGATACACGCCCCTATCTAAATTTTTACGGCCCTCCAGGAAGCATACCCACAATACCGATACATCATGCCCTTCAAGCCGCACCGGAAGAGCTTGCCAATCTCAAAGGCAAGGTTGTCTTCGTCGGATATGCGGGCACCTACCAGCCAAGACAGAAGGACGGCTTCTATACGGTTTTCTCACAACCCAACGGACTCGACCTGAGTGGTGTTGAGATTGCAGCCACAGCGTTCGCCAATCTACTTATATCAGAGACACTCTCGACACTGGACGATTTCTATATGGCGCTGCTTCTACTCAGCTACGGTTTGGGTATAACCTTGCTGTTCCGTTGGCTGCCGGGGCTACGCGGCATCCTCGCAGGACTGCTCGTTTCCTCGGTCTATTTCATTCTTGTTTACAATCTTTTCAACCAGTTGCATGTTTGGCTTCCCTTGTTTGTTCCGCTTGTAGTACAAACCACGCTGGCGCTGATCCTGGGCCAAACCTTGCACTATCGTCAAATGCGCAGCAGTCGAGAGCGGCTGCGGGAGCTGTTTGGTTACTATCTGCCTGGAGATGTCATCGATAACCTTGCCCAACAAAAAAGGGAACCTATGACGGATACCAGTTCCGCCTTCGGTGTATGCTTGGCAACCGACGCGCAAGGCTACACGGAATTTGCGGAAAACATGGATCCGGTGGATCTGCAAGCCTACCTCAACCGCTACTATGAAATCCTGTTTAAACCGGTGCGAACCAGAAATGGTGTGGTTTCAGACGTGGTCGGTGATGCGATGTTGGCGATCTGGCCATCCACCGAACCCGATATCTCCCTGCACCAGCAGGCTTGCGAAGCGGCATTGGCAATCAATCGTTCCCTGCAACAGTCTCAACTGGAACCAAAACTCTTCACCCGCATAGGTCTACACGCCGGTGAATTGGTCATGAGCCATGTTGGTGCCATCGACCATTTCGAATACCGGGCTGTAGGCGATATGGTGAACACCACATCACGTATCGAAAATCTCAATAAACAACTGGGAACCGCAATCCTCGCCTCAAACGTGGCAGTGGAAGGACTTAAGGGTATTGCGACGCGTGAGGTGGGGGAATTCGCTGTTGCCGGTAAACAGCAATCCGTCACAATCTACGAGATCTCCGCCATGAGTGCGGATGTCACACCCCAGCTACGCCAGTTGCATGAGGATTTTGCCAAAGCCCTTGCGGAATGGATATACGGTGAACGGGAGACGGCATACCAACGATTCAAGCTTATCCTGAAAGATCACCCCAATGATGGACCTACGCAGTACTACGTGAATCAGTTCCGGGAACGCAGGAGATCACGGCAAAATCTGGTTTGAGCGCCCCACGCAATTTACAAATCCATGCGCTGCTAAGACGCGTATAAAAACTCAATGCAAGCGCTCACCCATTTGCCTATCGAAGGATCTTGTCGATATGTTATTGGTTTGACGCCCCTGCTTGAAATCGCGATTATTGCCAATTCCAGCCGGACCAAAGACAGAATCGCTTTTCCTACCAAACGTAACTGCCACATTTCCATAACCCGCGACAGAAAGAATGTTGGCCGCCATGACACCCTGGCGATAAGATGAGGCAACGAGACTCAAAGCGCAGCTTCTGTTCAATCCACGTTCAATTAACAGCTCATCAACACAAAGCAAAAAGGCGTTGTTTGACTGACTTCTATAGGCCTTCATGTATTCACACCACTCATCCATATCAACATCGGCATAGGGAATATGCGCATCAGCCATCTCCAGGGAGCCTAACAACAGGACTTCCACACTACTGCGCACATCGATACACAATGAATTGTTACGCGTATCCCACATGATTTTGACCTCTATCTAGTTAGAGAAACCTGTTTCCGGGAACCTGATACTCCACGCATACCCTCCTCTATCTCGCGCCATGCCCGGTCAATACAACCGGTATGGTTTGCATTAGAATGAGGATATCCAGCCATAGACTGCTTCGACGAATGTAAGTCAGGTCGTAGTAAAGCTTATTGGCGGCATCTTCGACCGTCTCACCATAGGGATATCGCACCTGGGCCCAACCAGTGATACCTGGCTTCACCTGATGCCTGAGTGCATACCCATTGATCTGTTTTTGAAAACCCGAAACAAACTCCGGCCTCTCCGGTCTCGGACCGACCAGACTCATCTCGCCTTTCAGAACATTCAACAGTTGCGGTAGCTCGTCAATACGTGTACTGCGTATGACCCGACCAATACCGGTTACACGTGAATCATTCACGCTTGCCATCTGAGGCCCTGACTTCTCTGCATCGACCCGCATGCTCCTGAATTTCAATACATAGAATTCCCGGCCTTTGTAACCAACGCGAAGCTGTCGGTAGAAGACAGGATCACGCCCATATGTGCTCAACCAGATCAGGGCCATGATGGTGAGCATGACTGGACTCGCGAGCGCAAGGATCAAAAGACTCATAATGATATCAAACTGTCTTTTACCGAATATCCTGTGTGCCGCTGTTTTGCCAAGAACCAATTTGTTGAAATCAAGATAATCCCTGATCGAAGCGACAGGATGGATAACACCTAGCGAATCGGTCGTATCGATTTGATCCAGTTGATAATCAGTATTGAAGTCACTGGAAGTAGACTGGTAATCTCTGCTCATAGCCACGATCCTCGTTCCGAATATTCTGTTATTGATCTCATTCACAGCCCTTGCCAACTGCATGGATCAACCACTTCCAGGCTTATTACCAATCAGCTGTGTTTAGGATCCTATGGGTAATATGATTTCAGATAGTGACTGCTTGTAAGTATCGAATGAAGCACTTGAGATTTGTGACTTTTTCACTTGTCACATCGATAGGTTCTCGCATCAGTCAGGAGACAGCTTTGGAGTAAGCTAGAGGTTCTTTATCGTTGTTTGCTATTGCGCCCAGTCGACTTCTCTCACTGGACACCGGCTTCGAGTGCGGATGATTGCCGATACCCTAAATGCAACATGGCTTTTTCAGATATATCCTCGGCGATACTGAACAGGGATGTTAACTCATCGATAGAATCGATACTGATGTGCGAATCCACCTGATTACCGAATACCGGTGTAAATTCAACATCGATATCCGGCACCTGGTTCCAGGAGAGGACTGCCCTCAGCTTGGGTTGAAAACCATGCCGAATAGCCTGCCTATAGCGTTCGGCCTCGAAACTGCAGGAGACGAGATGATAGGACGGAAGCGATCGCTTTACACCCTCCTCGATCGCGTCACACACTTTGAAGTGGTTCAGCCCAACCGCCTGCAGACCATGAGTGTCGCCCCAATCGACAAAAAACCTGACATACTCTAGCGAGCCATGGCGACGCAGCACCCCGCTGTAGCCATCCAGCTGACGGATACTGACCACTGCCATCAAGCGTGATGCATTGGGATTGAATACCGCACAAAGCAACTCTTCCCAGTGGGTTACGTTTGAATATCTTCTTGCGATCCGCAAAACCTCGCTCGGCGCAAGTTTACCGGCAAAGAGGTGCGCCAAAAGAATATTTCTTGTCAATACCAATTCATTGAGACAGTTTTCTTCGTACTCTTCTGTCACTAGGTGATCCATCAGCAGGTCCTCGATGCAACGCGTTAAACCCTCTCACTCAAACTATTCACCTCTCAGCCCGGATCCCATATGACATGACACCATCCAAGGTGTGACTTTTTCACTTGACACTTACCACACCCAGCCCCGTAAACAGTCGAAAACATCCCCATGCACCATGCCGGGACCGGTTAGCCATCAATAAAAGGGGGATTAAAACGGGAAACAGTTGACCCGATCTCAAGCATCACAGAGAATTCGGGGTTTGGTATTAGATACAGCCAACAATAATATTTTTTTGGGGTGCATCAGTGAGACTTATTGCTACCATACTTATCTCCTTTCTCTGGCCATCCGCGGCCTTCGCCGCGGCATCATCAGGAGGGGATCATTTTGACCTGACCAACCACTGGGTAGGTTTTACCGCGATCGGTATCTTCACTGTTGCTTATCTGCTGGTGATGGCGGAGGAGTTCACCCATCTGCGCAAGTCCAAGCCGGTTATCCTCGCCGCCGGCATGATCTGGGGCCTGATCGCCTGGTACTACCACACCCACGACATGCCCCATGCCGCCGAAGAGATGGTACGCCATAACCTCCTGGAATATGCGGAATTAATGCTCTTCCTGCTGGTGGCCATGACCTATATCAATGCCATGGATGAGCGGAATGTGTTCGAAAAACTGCGCTCCTGGCTGGTCAGCAAGGGTTTCGGTTTCCGCAAGCTGTTCTGGATCACCGGTGTGCTGGCCTTCTTCATCTCCCCCATCGCCGACAACCTCACCACCGCCCTGCTGATGTGTGCCGTGGTCCTGGCCGTGGGCGGTAGCAACACGAAATTCATCCTCCTGGCCTGTATCAATATCGTGGTGGCGGCGAATGCCGGCGGTGCATTCAGTCCGTTTGGCGACATCACCACCCTGATGGTGTGGCAGAAGAGTGTGGTGACCGCCCAGGGACCTGTCGATTTCTGGGCCTTCTTCGCCCTCTTTGTACCCTCTCTGGTGAACTGGGTGATACCTGCCTCAATCATGCATTTTGCGGTGCCTGACGAGAAGCCACAGGGGGGTGGCGACGGGGTGGAGATGAAGCGCGGTGCGAAACGTATCATGGTCCTCTTTCTGGCAACCATTGTGACCGCCGTCAGTTTCCACAACTTCCTTGGCATGCCGCCGGTGATCGGTATGTTGACCGGCCTGGCCTATCTCCAGTTCTTCGGTTTCTTCCTGAAAAAGACCTTCCACCTGGAACATCCCCACCTGACCAAGGAGGACCTGATCGAGATGGAGCATGACGGCCAGATGGGTGACATGGTCTCCTTCGACGTCTTCAACAAGGTTGCTCGCGCCGAATGGGACACCCTGCTCTTCTTCTACGGCGTTGTACTCTGCGTCGGTGGTCTCGGCTTTATCGGCTACCTGGCTGTGGTTTCCGAGATGATGTATACCCAATGGGGTGCGGCACTCGACCTGACCCAAGCGATGAACGAAACACCGGCAAACATCATGGTCGGCATACTCTCAGCCATCGTCGACAATATCCCGGTGATGTTCGCAGTCCTGACCATGATGCCGGATATGTCCATGGGACAATGGCTGCTGGTCACCCTCACCGCAGGTGTGGGGGGGTCGATGCTCTCAATCGGTTCCGCGGCCGGGGTCGCGCTAATGGGACAGGCACGGGGAAAATATACCTTTTTCGGCCATCTCAAATGGACACCGGTGATCGCCTTGGGATACGCTGCCAGTATCGTCGTGCATCTATGGATCAACGCGGGAAGCTTCTAAGAATAATATCCATGGGATGAACCCGGCGCAAAACAGCTTGAAAAACGACCGACATTTTGGGATAGATAGCATCGACCATTGAAACAACCCTAGTCCACAGGCTGAAATGAAGAGACTGACGGTTTCGGTTGCACTGTTCTGCGCTTCCCCCGGCTTGGCGCTGGCGGAACATATGTCGGCCAGTGGTTACAGTATGAGCACCCATTGGGTCGGCTATCTGGGTCTGACGGTGTTCGCCATCGCCCTCATCGCCGTCACCCTTGAAGAGTTCATCGAGCTCCGCAAATCCAAACCCATGCTGTTCGCGGCTGGAATCATTTGGGGCTTGATCGGTTGGTATTCCAATCAGAATACCGGCGGCCACCATGCGGAGCAGGCACTCAGACACAGCCTGCTGCAGTATTCCGAGTTGATGCTGTTCATCCTGGTGGTGATGACCTATATCAATGCCCTCGCCGAACGGCGAGTTTTTTTGGCCTTACGCAGCTGGGTCGCCAACCGCAGGTACAGCTATAAACACCTGTTCTGGACCATTGGGCTTACAACCTTCTTCCTTTCTCCCTTTCTCGACAACCTCTCGACCGCCTTGTTGATGGGTGCGGTTGTCTTGAATCTGGAGCGGGACAACCATAAGTTCGTCACCCTCAACTGCATCAATGTGGTGATGGCCTCCAATGCGGGCGGCGCTTTCAGCCCATTCGGCGATATCACTACCCTGATGGTGTGGCAGCAGGATATTCTCAGCGCCAACGGCCGGGTCGACTTTTTCTCCTTCTTCAACCTGTTTCTGCCCTCTTTGGTCAGCTATCTCATACCTGCCGCGATCATGCACTTCGCCCTGCCGGAAGGACATCTCTCCAGCAGTCAGGAGCGGATAGTGATGCGACGCGGAGCTAAACGCATCGTAGCCCTGTTCGTTCTCACCATCGCAACCGCGGTCGTGTTTCAGGGGCAACTCTTTCTCCCCGCCGCCATCGGTATGATGACCGGACTCTCCTACCTGCAGTTTTTCGGCTACTTTCTGAAGAAGACCCATATACCAAGCCAGGAGAAGATCACCACAACCGAATCACCCGATTTCGCGGTGGTGGTTGAGAGCCGACAACCCTTTGATGTTTTCCTGCGTGTCGCCAGATCGGAATGGGACACCCTGCTGTTCCTCTGCGGTGTCATCCTCTGTGTCAGTGGCCTCGGCTATCTCGGCTATCTGACCCTGGCATCGGAACTGCTCTATATCCAGTGGGGCGCAACCGCGGCCAACATCTCCATTGGTGTCGCCTCCTCCGTACTCGAGAACATCCCCACCATGACCATGGTGCTCAACATGCGTCCCGATATGTCACTCGGCCAATGGCTCTTGGTCACCCTCACTGCCGGCATCGGCGGCAGCCTACTCTCGATCGGATCGGCAGCCGGGGTCGCCCTCATGGGCCAGGCACAGGGAAGATACACCTTCTTTTCTCACCTCCGCTGGACCCCCGTAATCGCCCTCGGCTTCATCGTCAGTATCCTGCTCCACCTCTGGTTGAACGCCAGCCTATTTTGAGGGATCGTTATTATTTTAGCCCTCAATCTGCATAAATAATTCTAGATTTTTCCGTAGGTTAAACAACTATCACAACCTCCATCCCATGGCTGAGCATAACAGGTAATCAGAAAATTTTAAGCCATCATTAGCAAAGCCCTGGGGTGGAAATCAGTCCATGCCGGTACTCCATTGTCGCTGGAAATCGGATTTTCCCGTGTTATAGTTGGCTGCAATTTTTTACCCATAACCTAGTCCGGTGAGACTAAAAGAGCCTCGTTACAGGCCAACCGGACAGCACAATATAATTAATTAGATAAGGGAGAAGCATATGTCCAAAAAGCATCCTGTGGTCGCCGTAACCGGCTCGTCAGGCGCCGGAACCACCACTGTCAAGCGGGCCTTCGAACATATCTTCTATCGCGATGGCATCAAGTCTGCCGTGGTCGAGGGTGACAGTTTCCACCGCTATACACGTGTTGAAATGCGCGAGAAGATGGCTGAAGGTATGAGCCATTTCGGCCCTGAAGCAAACCGCTTCGATAAGATTGCCGAGCTTTTCAAGACCTACGGTGAAACCGGGGGTGGCCAAAAGCGCTACTACTTACACAGCACGGAGGAAGCGGCCGAACACAATGCCCGACTCGGTTGTGATCACAAGCCTGGTGAATTCACCCCTTGGGAAACCATTGATCAGGGTACAGATCTGCTTTTCTACGAAGGTCTGCACGGCATGGTGGTGGATGGCGATGTGGACGTCGCCAAATATGTGGATCTGGGAGTCGGCGTAGTACCCATCGTCAACCTGGAATGGATTCAGAAGATCTTCCGCGACAATGCAGAGCGCGGCTACAGTGAAGAGGCAATCGTCGACACCATCATGCGTCGCATGCCCGACTACATCAACCACATTACGCCGCAGTTCTCCCGCACCGACATCAACTTCCAGCGGGTACCGACGGTCGATACCTCCAACCCCTTCATCGCCCGTGATATCCCGACACCGGACGAGAGCTTCGTGGTTATCCGTTTCAGTGATACGAAGAAGTTCGATACCGACTTTCCCTATCTTTTGTCGATGATCGACGGCTCGTTCATGTCTCGCCGCAACAGTATCGTGGTACCCGGTGGCAAGATGGGGTTTGCCATGGAGATCATTCTGCAGCCCATCATCGAACGCATGATGGATGCCCGTAACGTCTAACCCGATCGGCCGCATAGCCTCTTGGTTATGCGGCCATTCTGCCCCACATACATAATCACTGGAAGTATACCCGGAGTCCGGGTCAATCGTACTCGCTGTCCTTCCACTGCCGCAATGCGGTGAAGACTTCACGGGGAGTGGTCAGGTCATGCCCAGTGGCATCTTCCGCCGCCTGCACAACCGAGCCAACAGTGGTGCGCAAAAAGGGATTCGTCAACAGCTCATCGCTGAGGATCGAAGGTACCGTGGGAGCGCCGGCCTCGCGCTTTTCCCGCTCCCGCTCGATGCGACTTACCAGATCGGGATTCTGCGGCTCGACCCACTCTGCAAAGCCCAGGTTGGCCAGGGTGTACTCATGGGCACAGTAGACCAGGGTATCCCCCGGCAGTGAGGCGATACGCTGTAGCGAGTCCGATAGCTGCTCGAAGGTGCCACCGAATACCCGTCCACAACCAGCGGCAAACAGGGTATCGCCACAGAAGAGTACCCCCTCACCGAAATATGCGATATGTCCCACCGTATGCCCCGGCACCTCCAATACCTGGAAGCTGGCATTCAGTCCGGCTATCTGAGGCCTGTCGCCCTCCTTGAGTGGATGGGTCACACCGCGAATGGATTCACCGGCCGGGCCATAGATCGCGACTCCAGGATAGGCCTCGCGCAGTTCCGGAATACCCCCCACGTGATCATAATGGTGGTGTGTAATGAGGATAGCGCTAAGATCACAGCCATGTTGCTGCAACCAGTTCAAGACCGGTGTCTCATCGCCCGGGTCCACCGCTACAGCTTGGGATGAGGTGGGATTTTTCACCATCCAGATATAGTTGTCATCGAATGCATCGACGCCGGCAATCTCGATCATGGTCTCCTCAGTAAGGCATACATCCGGTTAGACAACCTGTAACTTCGTCTCTCTATTGACCCGCTCGATGGCTGCAAGGATGCCATCGAAATCAAGCCCAGCCTCAGTCAACTGCTCCTGATGACTGGCGTGGTCCAAATAGCTATCGGGCAAACCGAGGTTGAGCACCCTTACCTGGCGACCGCAGGATGCCAGATATTCATTGACTGCAGAGCCTGCGCCTCCCATCACCACATTCTCCTCCAGGGTAACCAGGATCTGATGGGTAGCGACCAATTGATCGATCAAGTCCGTATCCAGTGGCTTGATAAAGCGCATATTGGCCAGGGATGCGTCGATATGCTCGGCAACCTGTTGCGCCGTTGTCAGCAGACTGCCGAAAACCAGGAGTGCCACATGACTGCCAGTGCGCCGGATTTCACCCTCACCGATCGGCAATGGTGTCGGTAGAGGTGCTGCCACTTCAACCCCCGGACCTGTACCCCGGGGGTAGCGCACCAGGGCCGGCCCAGGATATTCATAGGCGGTCTGCAGCAGACGACTGCACTCCTGTTCGTCCCCCGGCGCCATGATAACCATGTTGGGAATCAGGCGCGCATAGCTCAAATCAAAGCTCCCCGCATGGGTTGCCCCATCCGCACCGACCTGTCCCGCCCGGTCCACGGCCAGGGTCACGTCAAGATCCTGCAGTGCCACATCGTGTATCAGTTGATCATAGGCGCGCTGAAGGAATGTGGAATAGATCGCCACCACCGGTTTCAGGCCTTCGCAGGCCAAACCCGCGGCAAATGTAAGGGCGTGCTGTTCCGCTATCCCAACGTCGAAATAGCGCTTGGGGTGCTGCTTGGCGTACTGCACCATACCCGACCCCTCGCACATGGCGGGCGTGATGGCCACCAGGCGATCATCCTGATCGGCGATGGCGCACAACCAGTCACCGAATACCTGGGTATAGGTCTTGCCGCTGCCATGTTTCTCCATCTTCCCCGTATCGGGATCGAACGGGGTGACCCCATGGTAGACACAGGGATCATTCTCCGCATGCACGTAACCCCGCCCTTTTTGGGTCACCACATGCAACAGCCTGGGACCGGGCATGTTGCGCATGTTTTGCAGTGTCGCAACCAGGGTATCGAAGTCATGCCCGTCGATGGGTCCGATGTAGTTGAAACCCATCTCCTCGAACAGGGTACCCGGCATCACCAGACCCTTCATATGCTCTTCCCAGCGACCCACCAGATCCCCCACCTGATGAGGAAGATGACTGAGTGCGGATTTGCCCCCTTCGCGCATGCTGGTATAGACCTTGCCGGAGAGCAGACGGGCGAGGTGATTGCTGAAACCACCCACCGGCTTGGATATGGACATATCGTTGTCATTCAGGATCACCAGCAGATCCTGATCCAGGGCCCCGGCCTGGTTGAGGGCCTCGAAGGCCATTCCGGCGCCCATGGCGCCATCACCGATGATGGCTACAACGCTACGATCTTCACCCTTCTGTTTTGCCGCCACCGCCATCCCGAGCGCCGCCCCGATGGAGGTGCTGGAGTGGCCTGTACCAAAGATGTCATATTCGCTTTCGCAGCGTTTCGGGAATCCTGAGAGCCCGCCCTTCTGCCGCAGACTGGCCATTCGCTCCCCTCTTCCGGTCAGGATCTTGTGCGGATAGGCCTGGTGTCCCACATCCCACACCAGACGGTCGTAGGGGGTGTTGAAGACGTAGTGGAGGGCGATGGTCAACTCCACCACGCCAAGCCCGGCCGCCAGATGACCGCCGGTCTGGGAAACCGAGTCGATAAGAAAGTGCCGCATCTCACTTGCCAGCGGCCTTAGCTTCGCCTGGTCCAGTTTACGCAAATCCCCGGGCAGGGTGACTTTGCCAAGAAGCGGATAAGCTTCCAGCAGGTTTGGGGTTTGACTTGAACTGCCCCGATCCGACATGTTTGGAAGGCCTCACTTAAAGTGAAATGTTGATGTTGAGTGCTTATCTATGACAACTGTCGAGCTGAATTGTTAATTCTAACGCATGCTTAAAACCGCTGTATACACAACAGGGACCTGTTAATACCTAAACAGGCGCTTGCTGGATATGTTGAGCCTCCGACATAACGAAATCGTGAAACGCCTTCGCCGCCGGTGAGAGCCGCTTGGTCTTTCGATAGACCATATACCAGTGACGTTGGATGGGCAGCCCCTCGATATCAAGAATGACCAAACGACCGGTTTCGACCTCCAGTTCGATGGTATGGGCGGATACCACCCCCAGTCCCATACCCGCCCGAACCGCCTGCTTGATGGCCTCGTTTCTGGTCATCTGCATGCCGGTACGGATATTGATGCCTTGCTCCGCAAAATAGCGCTCCATTGCCAGACGTGTACCGGAACCGGCCTCACGCATGATGAAGACCTCTTGCTCCAATCGTTCGATAGGGATCTTTTTCTGGGTCTGCAGCGGGTGTCCGGGAGGGGCGATCACCACCAGGGGATTATCCATGAAGGGTTCATATTCCAAATCGATATCCTTGGGTGGTCGTCCCATGAGTACGATGTCGGTCTCATTGGTCTGCAGCAGCTCCATGAGACGCTTGCGGTTGGAGACGTCCAGGCGCAGGTCGATACCGGGGAATTTCCGGCTGAAGGCAGCGAGCAGTCTGGGGGCGAAATAGTTGACCGTGCTGGCGACAGAGATATCGAGATGCCCGGTGTCCAACCCCTTCAGTGAGGAGAGCACCTCTTCCATCTCCTCGAAGGTCTTGAAGATGGTGCGGCCATAGTCATGCACCTCTCTGCCGGCCTCGGTCAGCTGGATCCTTTTACCGGTCTGTTCGAACAGGGGCAGTCCCACCGACTCCTCCAACTGTTTCACCTGCATCGACACCGCCGGTTGGCTGAGATGGAGCTCCTGTGCCGCACGGGTATAGTTCAGGTGCCGGGCAACGGTGGTGAAGACGCGCATCTGTCGTAGGGTTGTATGCATGGATAGGCTCTCTCACTTCTGGTAATCGGTCTTGGCACAGCTCCAGCATAGGGGGACCTCTGCATGTCGATTTAATCGAGGAGCCAGTTATCAGGAACTATACCACAAATCAGATATGGTATAAGTATTTTCTTATGGTTCCAATTAAAAGATCTGACTTTATTTATGCGCTCTCCCCCCTATACTACCTCCACCTTGATGAAGGTTTTTAGACAAAGATTTTTTACTGATTGACAGCATGGAAAGTTTTTTCCAACAGCTGCATTTCAAGGCAACGCAATCCTAAATCTGGAGGAATCGCAAAAATGGCCAAGAAATATGATGCGGGCGTAAAAGAGTACCGCGAGACATACTGGATGCCCGATTACACGCCGAAGGACACCGATATCCTGGCGTGCTTCAAAGTCACCCCTCAGCCGGGTGTACCCCGCGAAGAGGTTGCAGCCGCTGTGGCCGCTGAATCCTCCACCGGCACCTGGACCACTGTGTGGACCGACCTGCTGACCGATCTGGACTACTACAAGGGCCGCGCCTACGCCATCGAGGATGTGCCTGGCGACGACACCTGTTTCTACGCTTTCGTGGCCTACCCCATCGACCTGTTCGAAGAGGGCTCCGTGGTTAACGTCATGACCTCCTTGGTCGGTAACGTATTCGGCTTCAAGGCCCTGCGTGCCCTGCGTCTGGAAGATATTCGCTTCCCCATCGCCTACGTTCTGACCTGTAATGGACCGCCTCAGGGTATCCAGGTTGAGCGTGACCTGCTCAACAAGTACGGTCGTCCGCTGCTGGGTTGTACCATCAAGCCCAAGTTGGGCCTGTCAGCGAAGAACTACGGTCGTGCCTGCTACGAAGGCCTGCGCGGCGGTCTGGATTTCACCAAGGATGACGAGAACGTCAACTCCCAGCCGTTCATGCGCTGGAGACATCGTTTCGACTTCGTCATGGAGGCGATCCAGAAAGCGGAAGCCGAGACCGGTGAGCGCAAGGGTCACTACCTGAACGTTACCGCACCGACTTCCGACGAGATGATGAAGCGTGCCGAGTATGCCAAAGAGATCGGCGCGCCGATCATCATGCACGACTACATCACCGGTGGCTGGTCTGCCAACACCCAGCTGGCACAATGGTGTCAGGACAACGGTATGCTGCTGCACATCCACCGTGCCATGCACGCCGTACTGGATCGCAACCCCCACCACGGTATCCACTTCCGCGTACTGACCAAGATCCTGCGTCTCTCCGGTGGTGACCACCTGCACTCCGGCACCGTTGTGGGTAAGCTGGAAGGCGACCGTGACGCAACCCTGGGCTGGATCGACATCATGCGCGATTCCTACATCAAGGAAGACCGTTCACGGGGTATCTTCTTCGATCAGGACTGGGGTTCAATGCCTGGCGTTCTGCCGGTAGCTTCCGGTGGTATCCATGTCTGGCACATGCCGGCGCTGGTCAACATCTTCGGCGACGACTCTGTACTGCAGTTCGGCGGTGGCACCCTGGGACATCCCTGGGGCAACGCAGCCGGCGCAGCCGCCAACCGTGTTGCGGTTGAGGCCTGTGTCGAGGCACGTAACCAGGGCCGTGAGCTGGAGAAGGAAGGTAAGGACATCCTTACTACCGCAGCCAGCCACAGCCCTGAGCTGAAGGCCGCTATGGAGACCTGGAAGGAGATCAAGTTCGAATTCGACACCGTCGACAAGCTGGACGTTTCGCACAAGTAATCGACCGAGTCGATTGCTTGGCTGTCAGCCACCAGCCAACAGCAGCCAGCCGTGGGCGGCCTCGCCCCCACAAATTGAGCTGGCCGCTGGCGGCTGAAAGCTGACCGCTTCAAGGTTTAGTGATTTTTCTTGAGCCAGATATCCACACTGGTACTGGCCAAAACAGAGGATTTATCCAATGAGTGAAATGCAGGATTACGCTTCCAGTCTGGAAGATACCAACAGCCGCAAGTTCGAGACATTCTCCTACCTGCCGGCCATGAGCCCGGAGCAGATCCGTACCCAGATCGATTTCATCGTATCCAAGGGTTGGAACCCGTCCATCGAGCACACCGAGCCGCAAAACGCGTCCGGCAGCTACTGGTACATGTGGAAACTGCCCATGTTCGGTGAGACCGACGTCGACGCCATCCTGGCCGAATGTGAGGCCTGCCATCAGGCTCACCCGGACAACCACGTGCGTCTGCTGGGCCTGGACAACTACGCCCAGTGTGCCGGTGCCTCGATGGTTATCTATCGCGGTACGCCGACCTGATCCCGGATCTGAAATCTAGCTAATCACCCCCGCGCACCGTCCGGCGGGGCGGGGGAATTCTGATTAGTAAGCTGTCAGCCGCCAACAGCCAGCGATCAGCTGACTCGCTGATCGAAATCATGGGCTGTTGTCGAGTGAGAGTTTACTTAACAACAATGCAAATCGTCGGTTGCTGCTGTACCCCAGCTGGCTGCTGACTGCTGGAGGCTTTTAGCGATGAGCGATATCGACAGCGATCAGTACTTGATCAAAGAGGAGCCTTATTACCGCCCCGTGCATAATGAGGTTGAGATGTATCAGGCCGCATACGACGCTCGCATGCCGGTCATGTTGAAGGGCCCCACCGGTTGCGGTAAGTCCCGTTTCGTCGAATATATGGCGTGGAAGCTGCAGAAGCCGCTGATCACCGTGGCCTGTAACGAGGACATGACCGCCTCCGATCTGGTGGGTCGCTTCCTGCTCGATATCAACGGTACCAAATGGCAGGACGGCCCGCTTACCGTGGCCGCCCGCATCGGTGCCATCTGTTATCTCGATGAAGTGGTGGAGGCCCGCCAGGACACCACCGTGGTAATCCATCCCCTGACTGATCACCGCCGGGAACTGCCGCTGGAGAAGAAAGGGGAGCTGGTCAAGGCGCATCCCGATTTCCAGATCGTTATCTCCTATAACCCTGGTTATCAGTCACTCATGAAAGACCTGAAGCAGTCCACCAAACAGCGTTTCGGTGGCATGGATTTCGATTATCCGGAGACGGCAATCGAAACCGAAATCGTGGCCCACGAGGCCGGAGTCGACCGGGAAATGGCGGAAAAACTGGTACAGATCGCCCATCGCTCGCGTAACCTGAAGGGCCACGGCCTGGATGAGGGTATGTCCACCCGTCTGCTGGTCTATGCTGCGCAACTGGTGGCCAAGGGTATTGATGCCCAGTCCGCCTGCCAGATGGCATTGGTGACTCCGCTGACCGACGATCCAGACATGCGCGATACTCTGAGTGCTGCGGTCAATACCTATTTTTAAACGCACACAACTGGCTGCGTCGGGGCCTGTCCCCGGCGTGATTGTCCCTTACGCGCTTGCGCGCCTTTTGCGGTAAACAGCCATGAGCGTAGATTTTTCAGAATACATCAACTGTCTTGATGAGAACGACCACGAGCACCTTGAGGCGCTCGAATCCTCCTATCACGAGGCCCAACGGGTCATGTCACCGCGCGGCCTGCAGAACTACCTCGAAGGTATGCGTGCCTTCTGTACCCTCGGTCGCGGTCAGGACCTGGTTCTGACCTACGTGCAGGAGATACCAGGCGTAGCCAAGGAGGTGGGCGAGGATATCATCCCCGACCTGGTCGAGGCGATGATGAAACTGGCTTCCCACACCTCCGGCAGCGTGATCACCCTGATCGTGGCCAATCTGCCCCTGGCGGCCTCCCGCCTGGGCGATGCGGAGGTCATGCGCGGCTTCCTCAAGCTGCTGCATCAGATGACCGGCAAGACGCCCCGCGGTCTGCGCCCGATGATGGAGAACCTGGACGAACTGCTCTCCAAACTGACCCTTGGCGGCCTGCGCCGTTGGGTGATGTGGGGCGCCCAGGCCCACCAGCGGGATCTCGACGGTCAGCTGGCCTACTTCGGCCTGCAGACCGAATCATCCCGCTCGATTCTGCAGTCCGAACGTCGCGGTACCCTGTTCATCGACAACCAGCGCAAACTCAACTTCTACCTGCGCGCGCTCTGGGCGCGGGCCTTCTTCATGCGCCCCACCGCCGGCGACTTCGAGTCGCGCCAGGGGATCCGCCCCTATATCGAGGACTTTCAGATCCACGTACCTGACGCCTTCGATCCTTTCCGCGGTGTCGACGGTATGGAGGTCTACCGTGCGACTGCGGCGCATGCCGCTGCGCACATGGTCTACACCCGCCAACCCATCTCCGCCGAGCAGCTGTCCCAGGCACAGATGCGCATGATCGAGCTGTTCGAGGATGCCCGCGTCGAGTACCTCGCCTACAGCAAGTTTCCCGGCCTGCGCAAACTCTGGCTGCAGTTCTTCACCGCCGAGCCGGGTGAGAACGATGAGTTCGGCAAGCCCCACGAGACCATGGACCTGATGCTACGCACCACCCGCGCCATCATGGACCGGGACTATCGGGATGAGATCGATATCATCAACCAGGTGGCCGACGAATTCGTAACCAAGCTTGAGGAGGACCCGTACGATCCACGCCTGTCCTGGATGGCCGGTGTCGACTTCTACAACAAGATCGTGGAGATCGCCAAGATCCCCAGTGTGCGCATCCTCTCCGAGTGGCCGATCCCCTACCGGGACGACAATCGCTACTTCTGGGATTTCTCCGAAAACATGTTCGAATCACAGGGTATCGACTACCTGCCGACCTCCCAACAGACGGTTCGCCGCTATGTCAGCCTGATGGAGTTCGTCAATGACCTCGACTCGGAGATGACCCACGACAATCCGGACGAGATCCTGGTGCTGGCCACCGAGCTCTTCCCCTACGAAGACATGGGGGTCAGTTACAACCAGATGGAAGGGGTGGAACCGGTCTCCGATCCCTACCACTATAACGAGTGGGATTACCATGTGCAGCTGGCCCGCCCCGACTGGGCCACGGTCATCGAGCGCAAGCAGGGCCGGGGCGATCCCGAGATGATGGACGAGATCCTCACCAAGCATAAACCGATCGCCTCGCGCATCCGCCACCTGATCGATGCGCTGCAACCCCAAGGGATTGTCCGTCGCCGTGGTTATGAGGAGGGGGAGGAGCTGGACCTGAACGCGGCAATACGGGCGATGATCGACATCCGGCGCGGGGTCATGCCCGACCCGCGGATCAACATCCGCGTCTCCCGCCATATCCGCGATCTATCGATCGTGCTTCTGCTCGACCTCTCCGAGTCGACCAATGAGAAGATCGGCGATATCGCCGAGGGTGAAGAGGGTTACGAGGATCAGGACAGCATCCTGGATCTAACCCGGGAATCGGCTGGGCTGCTCTCCTGGGCCATCGACTCCATCGGTGACAGCTTCGCCGTACATGGCTTTGCCTCCGATGGCCGCCACGACGTGCAGTACTACCGCTTCAAGGACTTCGAGCAGAGCTATGACGACGAGGTGAAATCCCGTATGGCCGGTATGCAGGGTGGCCTCTCCACCCGCATGGGTGCAGCCCTGCGCCACGCCGGCTGGCACCTGACCCAGCAGAATGCCCAGAAGCGTCTTGTCTTACTGGTTACCGATGGCGAACCTGCCGATATCGACGAGCGCGATCCCCAGTACCTGCGTCACGATACCAAGAAGGCGGTGGAGGATCTGGCGATGCAGGGAGTCTATACCTACTGCCTGACCCTGGATCCCAATGCGGACCGCTATGTGGCGAGAATATTCGGTGAAAACGGCTACTCCATCGTGGACAATGTGGAGCGCCTGCCGGAGAGATTGCCGAGTGTATTTGCCGCGTTGACCGGGTGAGAGTTAACTTTGATGCTGAAGATCGATCAAGTGTAGGGTGCGGCTCGCCGCACCATTGCACATCAGCAAGGCAAGGTTGTAGCTAGCGGGTTTACGGTGCGGCAAGCCGCACCCTACATCTTGATATTCCCATGCATTTTCGGACAACCTGCTATGGCGGGATTTTAGGAAATGGCAGCACCCGCTTCACCCTCGCTTCACAGCCGTTCTCCTTAAAGCGTGCCTCCGTGATATCGAGGGCCTTTTTGAACTCGCCAATCAGGCGTGTGTGCAATTCCCGCGCCCTGTCATCATAGTAGATTAAGTCGATGGGGGCCGGATCTGTCAGGCTCTCCCGCTCCTGATCACGCCGAAATTTCCAGGCCAACCGGATCAATTTTCCCCCTTCGCCATCACGCACGGCGTAGGCCTGGTTGTCCACAAAAATCACCTCATCCTCATCGATAACCGCCTGGATCTGCATTGTCCGCACCGGGATGAATACATGTTCGTATTGACAGCGTGACAACATCAGCCGGCACTGGTTATAGAGCGGTGACGGAATGGTCAGGCGTTCACAGGCGATTTCATCGGGCCGGAAGAAGATCTCACTAAGTCTCTCACTCATGCTAGGGCCTAAGTATCAGTCATTTTCACCCAGTTCCGGGTTCCACCCCTTTGCCTTGGCTTCGGCAACCGCCCGTTGATAGATGCGACTATGCTTCTCCGCCAACTCCGGCGGCAGATTCGACACCAGATGTCCATATTTTTCCCACTCCGTGGTGACTTTGTCATACAGGGCGTCTATCCCCTGTACCAACCACCCTTCACAGGTCTCTGTCTCTGGAATCAAGCCAAATACCCAGGCGTCACGAATAATGTTGCCGGTGGGATTCATGGCCCCCTTGGGATCCTTGTCTATACCGTGATATCGCTTGTCTGCCATTTTGATCTTGGTGCTCATGTTAATGGTGTGCTGAAAATTATCGCCTAATTCAGGCTGGAATTATTGTATCCCACATTTTATACCGGTTTGACCTCAGCGCCATTAAACAAATAAGTTATTACTTATGGTTTGTATAAGAATATTTGAGGTTTACTTATAAACACAACAAATGTAAGGTTTGCACCCAATTCCCTAAACGAATTGGGGTTAATGGAGAGAAACATAGCTTCTCCCACAGACAGATTCACATATTTGGAGTAGACCAATGGCATTAGACCAATCATCCCGTTACTCGGACCTCAGCCTGAAGGAAGAGGACCTGATCGCCGGCGGCGGGCATATCCTGTGCGCCTACAAGATGAAACCGAAGAGCGGTTACGGCTACCTGGAGGCTGCAGCCCACTTCGCTGCCGAGTCATCCACCGGTACCAATGTGGAAGTCTCCACCACCGACGATTTCACCAAGGGTGTGGATGCACTGGTCTACATGATTGATGAAGCCACCGAGGAGATGCGCATCGCCTACCCCATCGACCTGTTCGATCGCAACATGATCGACGGCCGCATGATGCTGGTCTCCTTCCTCACCCTGACCATCGGTAACAACCAGGGCATGGGCGACATCGAACACGCCCAGATGTATGACTTCTTCATGCCGCCCCGGGCCATCCAGCTGTTCGACGGTCCTGCCAAGGACATCTCCGACCTGTGGCGCATGCTGGGTCGTCCCGTGGTGGACGGCGGTTACATCGCCGGTACCATCATCAAGCCAAAACTGGGTCTGCGTCCCGAGCCCTTCGCCGAGGCGGCCTACCAATTCTGGCTGGGTGGCGACTTCATCAAGAATGACGAGCCCCAGGGCAACCAGGTTTTCTGCCCCGCGAAAAAGGTCTACCCGCTTGTCTATGACGCCATGAAGCGCGCCATGGACGAGACCGGCGAGGCCAAGCTCTTCTCCGCCAACATCACCGCCGACGACCACGCCGAGATGCTCGCCCGTGGCGAGTTCATCCTCGAGGCCTTCGGCGCCGATGCCGACAAGGTGGCCTTCCTGGTGGACGGCTACGTGGGTGGCCCGGGCATGGTCACCACCGCCCGTCGCTACTTCCCCGGCCAGTACCTGCACTACCATCGTGCCGGTCACGGCGCCGTCACCTCCCCCAGCTCCAAGCGCGGTTACACCGCCTACGTGCTGGCCAAGATGTCCCGTCTGCAGGGTGCCTCCGGTATCCACGTCGGCACCATGGGCTACGGCAAGATGGAAGGCGACAAGGACGACCGCGCCATCGCCTACATCATCGAACGCGATGAGTACCAGGGTCCTGCCTACAACCAGAAGTGGTACGGCATGAAGCCCACCACCCCGATCATCTCCGGCGGTATGAACGCGCTGCGTCTGCCCGGCTTCTTCGAGAACCTGGGCCACGGCAATGTGATCAACACCGCGGGTGGCGGCTCCTACGGCCACATCGACAGCCCGGCGGCTGGTGCCACCTCCCTGCGTCAGGCCTACGAGTGCTGGAAGGCCGGCGCCGATCCCATCGAGTGGGCCAAGGAGCACCAAGAGTTCGCCCGCGCCTTCGAGTCCTTCCCCCTCGACGCGGATACCATCTTCCCAGGTTGGCGTGAAAAATTGGGCGTGCACAAATAAGAACTGCACCTCAATGCCATCCGGAATTTAAAGCCCCCGTATGGGGGCTTTTTTTGTAGTGAAGTCCGCCAATGAACGGTAATGGATTTTCAATAATTTCGATTACTTGGTTGTGTAGGGTGCGGCTTGCCGCACCGTTAACCACTCCAGATAGATCGGTGCCTTGGTGATGCTTGCGCATCGGTGCGGCAAGCCGCACCCTACGCCAGGCCGGGACATTTCGGATAACAACATTGGCGTTCATTGGCGGACTTTTTAAATTCAAAAAAGGCTTTTCTCGAACACAGGATTAACCCTACACAATAGAGTAGAATAGCGCGGAATTCGTCTGCCTTGTTTATGAATCTGGAGTCACCATGAGTGCCGACAACGAGCAATACCTGGTCCAACAAGAACCCTACTATCAACCCCAGGAGGATGAGATCGAACTGTATGAGGCCGCCTATGCAGAACGGCTGCCGGTGATGATCAAGGGCCCCACCGGTTGTGGTAAATCCCGCTTTGTGGAACACATGGCCTGGCGCTTAGACAAACCTTTGATTACCGTGGCCTGCAACGAGGATATGACCGCCTCAGACCTGGTGGGCCGTTATCTACTCGACAGTGAGGGCACACGCTGGTTGGACGGCCCGCTCACCGTGGCGGCCCGCATCGGCGCCATCTGCTACCTGGATGAGGTTGTGGAGGCGCGACAGGACACCACGGTGGTAATTCACCCCCTGACCGACCATAGGCGCGCCCTGCCCCTGGATAAAAAGGGTGAGGTAATCAATGCCCATGAGGATTTTCAACTGGTGATCTCCTATAACCCGGGTTATCAGAGCCTGATGAAGGATCTCAAACAATCCACCAAGCAGCGCTTCTCCGCCCTCGATTTCGACTATGCACCGGCTGACCTGGAGGCATCGATCATTGCCAAGGAGACCGATATCGATGAATCCACCGCCGCCCATCTGGTAAAGATCGGAGAGACGGCGCGCAACCTCAAAGGGCATGGCCTGGACGAAGGCATATCGACCCGGCTGCTGGTCTACGCCGCGAGACTGGTGAAACGGGGCATCAAACCTCCGGCGGCCTGCCGCATGGCCCTGGTCAGACCCATCACCGACGACAAGGACATAGTCGCCACCCTGGATCACGCCATCGAGGCCGTATTCGGGTAATGCTGGAAATGTTAACCGTAAATGGACACAAATGATTTTTTTATTCCACCTGGTCTCTTTATTACGTAGGGTGCGGCTCGCCGCACCATTCAACCTGATAGCGGGACAATCGGTGCGGCAAGCCGCACCCTACGCATTAGGAGGAGCGAACGAAATTAACAAATCCCATATGTGTTCATTTATGAACCTTTTATGTTATCGACAAATTACTGATGTCAGATAGAGAGAGACTCAGCTGCGGTTTCAAGGAGATCGACCCGATCTTCGACGACTGTATGGCGAACGCCCGTCGCCACCTCAGCGAGGCGGGTATCGACGCCTATTTGGAAGGCGCCTCCCTGTGCTGCAAGATCGGCCGCGGTGTGGAACCGGTGATCGTGTTCCTGGAAGAGCTGCCCGAGATTGCCGGGCGTACCGGTGAAGAGATTATCGAACTGATCTCCCAGAGCGTGTGGAAGCTCTCGCGCAGTCCCAACGGCAAAGCAATCCTCCCGTTCCTGCAGATGCTGCCTGAGGCCAGCCGCAGGCTGGGCAGTGTGGAGATGATGGAGCGGTTCATCAACCTGCTATTGGATATGATGGAGCAGACCTCTGGCTCCATTCACGGTTTTCATACCACCATACCCAGCCCGTCACTGCCGAATCTGCTGAAAAAGGTCCCCTATCTGCTAAGCCAACTCTCGCTGGAGGGTTTGAGCAACTGGATCGATTACGGCGTCCGCAACTACCGCACCCATCCGCAACGGCAGATCGACTACTTCAGCCTGCAGTCCGCCGACAGTCGCGCTATCCTGCAGCGGGAACGGCACGGCACCCTGTTTGCTGACCATGAGCGCAAGCTCGATCTCTACCTGCGATCCCTATGGCGCAGTAAGGCCCACTTCGTACCCTACTCTGAAGGCTTTGACGAACTGCGCAAACCCATGCCCTACTTCGACTCGCTGGGGATTCGTATACCCGACGTTTACGATGATCTGCACCAGGTCTCAGGTATCGATCGCTACCGAGCCCTGCTGGCCCATGTAGCCGCCCATCAGCGCTGGACCAGTCATGTGGTTGCGGACAACTACAGCCCCTTTCAACGGGTTGCCATCGAGACTTTCGAGGATGCCAGGGTCGATCTCCTCGCCACCCGTGAGTATCCAGGTCTGCGCAAGATCCTGCTGAAACTGCATCCCTGTCCCGATGAGAATGACTGCGACCCTGAAGTGGAGTCGTGCATTCGCCATCGCCTGGCGATGTTCTCCCATGCCGCCCTGAATCCGCACCATGGCTACACCAATCCGGATCTGCTGGAGTTTCTGAGCCGTTTCCATGCCGCCCTGGTTGACAACGCTTCGAGCACCCAGGAGATGGCTGCACTTGCCATCTCCTATATCGCCCGCACCCGCCGCCAGGCGGATCTCTCCGCGAATGTCTACTTCACCGATACCGAAGTCAGCTACCGCGATGACAACCGCCATATGTGGATCTACATCGAAGAGGGGGATGAGGAGGAGATGTTCGATGCGGAGCAAAAACCCAAAACCTCAGACCAGGAGATCCAGGGCCTGCCGCCTCGCCACTACCCGGAGTGGGACTACAAGAACAAGACCTACAATCCCGATTGGGTGAGCCTCTACGAGAGCCTCCACCCCCAGGGGGATGCGGGTTATATCGATGCCCTGCTGCACAAACACCAGGCCCTGGCAAAGCAGCTGAAACGTCTGCTGGACCTGCTCAAGCCGCAACAATATGTGCGTATCCGTTATCAGGAAGAGGGTAGTGAGCTCGACCTGGATGTGGCTATCCGTTCTTTAATCGAATACAAGAGCGGTCATAACCCCGATCTCAGGATCAATATGAGCCACCGCAGTGACGGGCGCGATATTGCGGTGATGCTGCTGATCGATCTCTCCGAATCGGTGGATCAGATACCCCAAGGCAGCCAGCAGTCGATTCTGCAACTCAGCCAGGAGGCGGTCTCCCTCTTGGGCTGGGCTATCGAGCAACTGGGTGATAGCTTCGCAATCGCCGGTTTCTCATCCAATACCCGGCATGAGGTACGCTATCAACACATCAAAGGGTATACCGAACATTGGAACGATGAGGTCAAAGGGCGTCTGGCCGCCATGCAGGCCGGCTGGTCAACCCGCATGGGAGCCGCCATTCGTCACGCCTCGCACTACCTAAGCGCCAGACAGGCGGATAAGAAACTGATGTTGGTCCTGACCGATGGCGAGCCAGCCGATATCGATGTACATGATGACCGCCAGCTCATCGAGGACAGCCGTAAGGCGGTACTGGAAGCGGAGCAGGAGGGTATCTATACCTACTGTATCAACCTGGATCCCGAGGCCGATGATTATGTGAGAGATATCTTCGGCCATCAATTCACAATCATCGACCGGGTTGAACGGCTGCCGGAACAGTTACCAAGATTGTTTATGGCCCTGACGAAATAGGCTGATCACAGATCGCTCTCCACTGTGATTTGATAGTTCTGTGAAAACCACTCAATTCCCCTGTCATTTGTAGCGTTTTCAGAGAGACTCACAACCTGATCATTCTGCGACCAATCATTTATCGCCGATTCATCCTATGCATGTATAATCCCATGATTATTTGATTCGCATTTAAACATCAACGCATGAAACAGACTGACGATCTTCGCATCAAGGCAATCAAAGAGCTGAGCCCTCCTGCTCAGGTTCATCAGGAGCTACCTATCACAGATAAGGCAGCCGATACCGTGTATAAGGCACGACAACGGATACACCAGATTCTGCATGATAAGGATGACCGGCTACTGGTCATTATTGGTCCCTGTTCAGTACATGATCCCAATGCCGCCATGGAGTATGCCCAGCGCCTGCAACCGGTGCGCGAGCGGCTCAAGACCGAGCTTGAAGTTGTGATGCGCGTCTATTTCGAAAAACCCCGCACCACTGTTGGCTGGAAGGGGCTGATCAACGATCCGACACTTGATGACAGATTCGAAATCAACACAGGCTTGCGTTTGGCAAGAAAATTACTCCTGGACCTGAATAATCTTGGCATTCCAGCCGGCACCGAATACCTGGACTTGATCAGCCCACAATATATCGCCGACCTGATCAGCTGGGGAGCAATCGGGGCACGTACCACCGAAAGTCAGGCCCATCGGGAACTCGCCTCAGGCCTCTCCTGCCCGGTAGGCTTCAAAAATGCAACCAATGGCAGTATGCGGGTTGCACTCGATGCGATCCGCTCATCTTCCCGCCCCCACCACTTTCTTTCTGTCACCAAGGAGGGCAGGTCTGCTATCTTCTCCACTCACGGCAATCAGGACTGTCACATCATTCTCAGAGGCGGCACCCGTCCCAACTATGACTCGGAAAGCATCAACATCGCGGCCGAAGAGATGGAAGGCAATGGCCTGAAACCCAGATTGATGGTCGATTTCAGCCATGCCAACAGCCGCAAGCAACATCCCCGACAGCTGCTGGTGGGGCGTGATATAGCCAGTCAGATCGCGCGGGGAGACCAGCGCATCATGGGGGCCATGATTGAAAGCTTCCTGGTCGAGGGAAGACAGGACAGAATAGAGGGAGAAACCTTAACCTATGGTCAGAGTATTACGGATGCCTGTATCAGTTGGGATGACAGCGAACCACTATTGGAAACCTTGGCCGATGCCGTACGACAACGACGTAAATTCGTCGATGCGGCTTGATGTCATGAAGAGAAACAGGATGATTCCAGATGCCTGAAGAAGCAATTGAGTTATTGGTATTAGGTAGTACGACACCGGAGGTTGAGGCCTGTCTTGATGCTTTGCGGAACAATGGCAATCCAGCCCATGCCACTCGAATCGAACATGATGCCGATCAGCTGGGCTCTGCCCTGAAAGAGAAAAAATCCCTCGACCTGCTGATCTACACAATCGATAACGAAGCGCTGGATACCACACAACTATTCGCACTCATTGGCGCCATCAACCCTATCATTCCGGTCATAGCAATCAGTGACATGCCGAATGAGGAGATGCAACTCGAGTTGATGAAACAGGGTATTACAGACCTGGTACAACGTAAGAATCACCCGCATCTGGTACAGGTAATACTGCGTGAACACAAACACCTCAGTGCCGTGCGCCGACTACAGCGCTTGGAGCGACAACTTGAGGAGGCGGAGGAGCGTTGTGATACGCTCACGGAAAGCTCCCGAGATGCCATCGCATATGTACATGAAGGTATGCATGTCACTGCCAACCGCGCCTATCTGGAGCTGTTCGGGCTTGCAGGAGAGGATGAGATAGAGGGTCTCCCCATCCTGGATATGATTGCATCGAACGAGCATCAGCCTTTCAAAAAATTATTGCGTAAACTGAGTGCCGATACCGAGCATTCAAGCGAGATGAAAACCACCTGTGTTCGCGACAACGGTAGCGAGTTCAGTGCGGAACTCCATTTCACACCCGCCAGTATCGATGGCGAATCATGCACACAGGTCATCATCCGCGATCAATCGATCTCCCGGGAGGTCGAGGAAAAGCTGCGTCTGCTCAGCACCCAGGACGTACAGACCGGTCTATACAACCGTCAATATTTCATTGGCCAACTGGATGAAGAGGCTAAACACCACTTCGATCGCGGTCAGAATCCACAGACACTTTTCTACATTACCCTGGATAATTTCACTGACATCCGCAGCAAAACAGGCATCAAAACGAGTGATGGACTATTGCTGCAGATTGCCGCCGAACTGCGTAAAAATGTCACAAAAGAGGATACTCTTGCGCGCTTTGGCGATCATACCTTCACCATCCTCAGCGCAACACAGGAGATGACGGCCACTGAAGACAAGGCCCGTGAAATCTGCAACCTGATAGCTTCCAACAACTTTGAGGATAACGGCAGCGATATACAACCCACCTGCAGCATCGGCGTGGTGTTCTCATCCGACGATGTTCTCAGCGGTCACGATTTTATCACTCAAGCCTACCATGCATGCGATCATGCCCGCTCCGATGGCGGCAATGATTTCTACGTCACCGATACCCGGTTACCGGAAGATTCGCAAGCAACCGCCAGCGAGGCCAACCTGAGCAACCTGATTCGTTATGCCTTCGAAAACGATCAGTTTCAATTGGCATTTCAACCCATTGTCAGCCTGCATGGCGATACCAGGGAGAATTATGCGGTCACGGTTCGTCTGATTGACGAGAGCCGGGAGGAGATACAACCTGAGCATTTTCTCAGTCAGGTGGATGCGCTGAATAGAATGCCAGAACTGGATCGCTGGGTCATACGCCATGCCATCGACGAACTCGCCACACAGCGGAAACAGGGTAAAAAGATCAACTTCCTGATCAGCGTTTCCGGTGCGACATTGGAAGACGATACCCTGTTGCTCTTTATTTGCGATTGCCTGCGCGATTATGAAGCCAAAGGCTCATGGGTCACCTTTCAGTTTGATGACAATGATGCGCGAGCACATCTACATCAATTGCAGAAGCTGGCAGAAGGATTGAAAAAGATAAAATGTAAAACCTGTTTAGGCCATTTTGGCTTAGCCAAGAAACCTGAGGCCATTCTCAGCAGTTTTCCCCTGGATTTCATACAATTTCACAGCTCTTTCCTCTCTGATCTATTTGAAAACCAGGACAAACAGGATAGCTTGAACCATCTCAATGAAGTGATTCAGGAACAAAACATCAAGACCATCGCATCAGGTGTGGAAGATGCCAGCAGCCTGGCCATCCTCTGGTCAATCGGTGTCAACTACATTCGTGGTTATTTTATACAGGAACCATCAGATTCCATAGACTACGATTTCCACACGGATTGAGTTCGCGCCTCTTCCCGGATGGGATTACCAAGGCATGAAGGAGTTCCAAAAGGTCATCGGTCGGGAGGCATCATGAATATTGTAGTTCATGGAGCTCATATCCCTTTGGATATTATAGGTGGCATGGGTCATGGTCTTGATCGACTCTTCCATGGAATCCATACTGGTGAGCATGGGTTCCAGGGTTCTGACATCCTGGGCCATCGATTCCACACTCACCGCCATGGTACGTACATTGGCTGAGAGTTGACCGACACTGTCAGTCATGGTCATCAGATTACTCGACATGATGTTCATATTGGAATCGACGCTAAGGGCAAGAAAATGGATATCCTTAGCGAGACTGAAGACCAGATAGAAGCCATACGCCGCCAATAATATGAAGGCGAAAAGAGAGGGATAGACGATCAACTCCCAACGCCGCGCGCTGGTCTCAAACGCCATTGACAGGCGATCCATCGAGTCCTGACTGCTTCTGCTGTCAGTCTCGGAGACGCCCTCTTCCACCCGGTCATTTTGGGGATCCTGGTCGTTTTTCTCAAGCATGCTTTTCCCGACCTAATAGTAATTATCTAATTCTGATTATTACGAAATATTAGCATAGCAACGGTTTATCACAATCAAAGTCTATTGATACACGAATAGAATTTATACCAAACTGACGTATTCAGGCACAAAAAAACCGGGCACGACCCGGTTTTTTTGTAAGTATGACAATTAGTTATCATACCACACCATAACCCATGGGAATCAGAACTCTCCTGTCGCACCCCGATTCATGATATCCAGAATTTGCTCCTTGACCTGTAGGGCAGCCTCCTTGAGTTCGGCTGGCAGCGGATTCCCGCCATAGATCATCATGTCCATATTCAGCGCCGTCAGCCAGAGATTTCCCTGGAGGTCCTCGATCAAGGTGATGCGGCAGGGCAGATAGGCGGAATAGGCATCGGAATAATCGAGCATCTCGCCTGCAATCAATGAGTTACAGAAAAGATAAATCTTTACAAATCGATATTCCGACCCCATCTTGGCCTCGATGTCCTTGGACAGGGGGAGTTCACCCACATTCGACATGTTGTGTTCATTGGCGACGAACTTCATGGTCTCTTCCACTTCCTCCCAGGTGAGTCCCTCCTCCACTGGAATCTTCCAGATACTCGCCTCAGCCACACTGCCGGTGGACAAGGTGGCCTGGGCAAACTCCAAGAACATGGGGCCGGCACCAGGATCAAAGGCTTCCAACGCCTTGCTGTATTTAAAATAGGTGGCGGCCAATCCGATGACTACCAGCAACCCAATCAGGGCAAAAAGATTTCTTATCATCCCCATCTCTCTCTCCAATGAACAACCAAATAGGTAAGTATCCCAAATCGAATCAGATATTAATGCCCTGCTTAATGATTGATGTAGTTGGGATACAACGCAGCTGTCAGTGCGTAAAACTCTTTACTGCCTTTTCCTCTCGGATCCAATTCATAAACAGCGAGACCCTCACTGAAGGATCGACGAAAGACCGTTCTTTGGCAGAGACGGTATTTTATAAAATCCACATCCGGCAGAGAGACCAGGGCGGCGGCAGCTTCATCGGACTCTCTGATCGCATGGTGGGTATCGGCCCGGTTGATGAATGCCAGCAATTCAGGGCGGTCACCACCCACTGCCTCATCGAGAAAATTGATGAAACGCTGGGTTGACCAGATATCAGCCTGCGAAGGTGGTACTGGAATTATCACCCGGTCCGCCAGGGCCAATGCCAACTTCATTGAATCGATATCGGAAGTTCCGACGTCAATCAACACTTCATCATAACCTGCGAGTTTCTTCCTGGACAACGCAGAGGCATCCTTGATTTTCAGATAGGGTTCATAACCCTCTTCCGAACGCACCTCTGATACATCACTCAATGTCGCCTGCGGATCGGCATCAATGACCAGTACTTCAGCCTCCGCCATTTCCAACCAGACAGCCAGATTGAAGGTCACCGTACTCTTACCGGACCCTCCTTTCAGACTACCGATAACTGTGATCATACACTCCCCTTTGTTATGTTCTCGTTGAAGCTTACGCCCGGTATCCAGGATTACGCGGCGCGCTTCTATTCTCTGTCGTCAGCTTCTCTGCAACATCAGTCCATTGGTGAATATTGAGAAACCCTTGGCCACTCCTGTTGCCTTGCCAGCTTATACCAGGCCCCTTCACCATCCGCCCGGCCATCATACCAGTTGACCCCGTATGGATTTGGCATGCTGGGTCGATGCATTGCCTGCTGCATACCAGGATAGGGCATTCCCGTTTGTGGTTGCCAAGCGGGAGCCATGCCGTAGGGATAGGATCTAGCCGACGGCCGCCATGAGTAGTTTGGCGCCGAATAAGGGTTGGCGGCGAGCCAGGCCGGCTGGCCAGGATAGGGATGCCTGCCGGATGCGGGCCGATTCATTGGCCGAAAGCGATGCCTGCCGAAGGGCGTGTAGCCTGTGTATCGGGGACTGGAGTAGCCCCTGGGGCTTGGGTATCCGTTGTCAAGTCTGTTGGCATAGTATCTGTCGCTTGGTCGAAACGCCGCATAGCGGTTGTAGCTGCGAACCTGGCGATAGGGGTCATGGGATGGTGGCGCAAAATAGGGCATGCTGGTGCGCATAGGATTGTAGCCATAACGCATAGGATCCCATTGCTTGACTCCGTAAGGCTGCGCGACCGGTGTAGCGGGCATGCGAACTCGCTGCCTAGGCGCGGAATGCCTGCCAGGGTTGACTTTGAGCGGGCGATAGACATAGTGGTTTGGAATTTCGATTTGTGCCGGCCTATAGGTCCATCTTGCTGGAGCACCCCTCAGCGACTGACGATCCATGGGTCTGAACCTATACCGATTGTTAGCGCCGTAACCCGGATATCCGGAAGAGGCCGCATGGGTCGAGTGCCGCCAATAGGCTTGATCAGGCGTGGCGACACGCTGTGGCCACTGATATCCGTTGCGAGGCATCGGCGTTGCCAAAGACCCGTTAGCGGGCCTAGTGTAAGGTGCGCTTGTCTCAGGAATCTTTTGAGCAGAGAGCCTATTGCGCTGTCCCTTCCAGGGCCTGAAGCGATACGCGTTCCGTCCATGCTGCGGATAGTTGTTGCCCCCCGCCCATTGGTCGTGCCGCAACTTCTGTTGAGATTGGCGAGTGTTTTTTCCCCACTCAATCATCTGAGTGCCCGGAGCAGGGAGCGGCCGCCACTGACTAGCGGCAGGATTGGAAGCACCCTCCATAGCAGAGCTGGAAGGCATCAGCATGACGGAGAATAACCCGGAAATCAGCAGTGCATACGTCGTGTTTCTCATCTGGATTACCTGTTAGCTTGATCCACCATCTAGTCATGAAGGGATCTAGACCCGACACAACCCAAAAATTTAATTTGTCGTTATTTTATACGGCACTACGAAGGATCCCACATCGTTATGATGGCAACTCCCTCGAACTATGCCAGATTAAAGCACAGTTTAGCGGTAAACAGCCCTATACAAAACCATCACAGTACTGTTTTTGTCAGAAGTCGATTGGTTTTGGGGGATGTAGACCAACTGCAGCAGCCAGGAACCCCCTATTCGGGACGAAACATGGGCGTTTGATAGGCATCAGTAAATGCTGGATTGTATGGAAATACATCTCTAGGGCCCCAATTCCCACCACCCTGTTTCTTATCCAATCGCTTGTCAGGGCGGAACTTATACGTCTTCTGACGCCTGGGTTCAGTAAGGCCGTAGCTATCGGTCGAGAGGAACATGCGGCTTTCATTTCCAGGCGGCCGTTGGTATTGCTTGTACTCTTCATTGCGGCGCTTTATACGCAGTTGATCTTTTGGCGTCAGGGTGCGGAAACGATACCCGTCCTTGTGTGGAGTAATGGTATGTCTCTCTTCTACTGGGCGATAGACGCCACGAGGAAAACCTGGCGGTGTCTCGGCATAATCAACGACCGAAGAGGGATAGAGGGACTGCCGGTATTGCTGCTGCTCATTGAATGATTCAGCCGGTGAATCAACATGCAGTTGATCATCCTCATCATTCAGGGGTCGCCAGCGATAACTTTCTTGCTGGAAAACAAATCCTGTTTGCGATGTGCTACGGAACTTGAAGTCGGCATAGGGCTCCCTTGCCAGGACATCACCAAGACCAACCAGACATGCAAGAGAGATCAACCACAGCAATGCATCGATACGCAAACTACCACTCCAAATTGCCTAGATGAGTATAGACCATGGGGACAGAACCAGAATCTCACTGACTGGTAATCGGCAGCAAAACGCCTGGGTTTAACCTTATGGACTAGGAAACCGGATTAACAGTTCCTAGGGCCTGTTAACACTAATCCAATGCACTCTGTTGTGCCTGAAAAAACGCCAATCAAGGCGCGAGGAGAGAAGTTTGGTCACTCCAAATGAACGACGAGCAACGCTGAGTGGCGCTTTTTCAGGCGCAACCCGAAGGGCTGGGGCTGTTTTTCCACCCAGCGGCGTTATCATTCGCTCATGTAGCCGGGCTACATCACGCTCATTCTGCCTTGCTGGGCGCAAAAACAGTCCCAGCAGAGTGCATTGGATTAGTGTTAACAGGCCCTAAACTACTTCAGCCTGATCCCTCTTCTGGCGGCTCTTTTACGTATCGGAAATTCCGTCACGTTGGAGACAGGCTTTGGCGCCGTCTTTGATTGCTCAGTAACAGATGCAGGTGAACCATTACCCTTACTCTTCAAGGCAGCCGTCTTCTTCTTTGCTGCCTGTTTTTTCAAGGTCGATGGACGCTTCCTCTGTTTTGCGCCACCGGTTGCCTGCTTGTTTGAAACGGATTTAACCTGTTTTTTCTTAACCGTCGCTCGTTGCCCCCCTGCCGGGTTGGCTTTAGTGATCAGCTTTTCAGGTTTCTCATGCTTGGCTGAGCTGCCCTCAGATCTTGCTTGCGAAGGCTTTGAGGATGCAGCTACTTTTTTTCTTGCGGGACCTTTGCTCCTGGTTTTAGCCCTGGCCGCCGGTGCGGCAGCAACGGGTACCTTTTCAACCTCGGCAGCAGGAGACACTGCTGGTGATGTCGTTGCTTCACCACTGCCACCTGAACCACCTGTTGTACCACCCCCAGACTTATCGCTCCTCTCGGCATGCCCAAGCCGTGCAGACTTGCCTTTACCAAACACTCCTTTTAACCATTGCCCGAGCAACAGGAATATGCCCCTGATCAGATAGAAAAACGTAGTGATGATGGCAATCACCCTTTGCCAGATATTTCCAAGCAAGGAGGGTTTCGTCTCAACCTCGGACTTGACCTCAACAGCTGGCTGAGAAGTGGCAACAGCCGCAATTGAGTCTTCAGATGTCAGTTCACTATCAACATCCAGACTGCTACCTACCGGTGCAGTAGTGGCGGCCACTTCCATAATGTCCTTACTGGCGGCTATGCAACCTAAAGGTATTACGATCAATGTCAGCACAGTGGAGACCATCACACCGGAGGCCAGGGAGATGGCCATGCCCTGGAAGATCGGATCGAAAAAGATTACCGAGGAACCACACACCAGGGCGAAGGCGGTAATCATGATAGGTCGGGTACGGGTCTTACAGGCCATGATAACAGCGTCGACCACGGAGGTGCCCTGCTGTACCTGATGGATGGAGAAATCCACCAGCAGAATGGAATTACGCACGATGATACCTGCCAAGGCGATCCAACCTATCATCGATGTGGCGGTGAATTCACCGCCCCAGCCGGCCTGGAAAAAGATGAAATGGGCAGGAATTATACCCAGCAGGGTCAGTGGAATGGGGGCCATGATCAGCGCCGGAATACGGAAGTTACCGAACTCCCACACAACCAGGATATAGATCAATACCAGGGCCACGGCAAAGGCTGCGCCCATATCGCGGAAGGTCTCAAAGGTCACCGTCCATTCACCCGCCCATTCGATACCGGTTTGGGAGTCGTTTTGGGGCGGACCCAGCCAGTCAGGTTCGATGGCAACATTATCTGGCGCTTTGTACTCTTGCTCAGCTAGCAGATCCTGTACCTGCAACATGCCATATACCGGGGCCGCCAGCTTACCTCCCACTTCAGCTACCACGTACTCCACATCCCGCAGGTCCTTATGGTAGATGATCGGATCCTCCAATACCTGCTCGAATCGACCGAGCTCACGCAGGGGCACGGTGATACCACTGCTGGAGTGGATGGGCAGATCCCCCAGGCGAGTGACTTCGGATCGCTCGGCCAGGGGCACCTGCATCATGATGTTGATCGGTTCATGACCGGCCCGCTGCTTGACATCGCCCAGGGGCGAACCACCTAGGGCCATACCGAGATTTCGGTTGATCGTATCCACGGAGATACCCCGGCGTACCGACTTTTCCGTGTCAACGGTAAAGCGCCAGTATTGATAGGGATCGCGCATGTAGTTGTCCACATCGCGCAGACTCTCCGTCTGCTGGAAAATATCGGTCAGGTCCTGAACCACCTGGCGCCTGACTTCAGGACTCGGTCCATGTACTTCGGCAACCACCGATTGCAGTACCGGGGGACCGGGGGGCATCTCCACCACAGCGATCTTTGCGCCGCTGCCCTTGATGAGCTCACCCAGCATGTGTCGGGTTTCCACCGCGATTTCGTGACTGGTGCGATCACGTTCGGTCTTGTCCAGGAGCTGCACCTGGACCTCCGCCTGCCAGGGATCGGAGCGCAGATAGTAGTGGCGAACCATGCCATTGAAATCGAATGGCCGGGCGGTACCCGCATAGACCTGAACCGCGGTAACCTCCGGCATGACACGGATCTTCTCCGCCATGCGATGGGCCAGGTTGGCGGTCACCGGCAGCGCGGTCCCCTCCGGCATATCCACCACCACCGAATATTCCGGCTTGTTGTCCAGTGGCAGCATCTTCACCGCCACCCATTTGAAATAGAAGAAGGAGCAGGTGACGAGGAAGGTTCCCCACATGATCAGCTTGAACAGCTTTGCCTTGCGGGGTGACTCGATCATCGGCATCAGAATGCCTTTAAACAGCCGCTCCAGCCACTCCGCCTCCTTGTGTTCCCGCTCCCCGGCCACCTCCAGGTAACGCATGCTCGGCCTTAGCCAGTGAGACACCGTCAGGTAGGGGGTAAACACGAATGCGGCAAACAGGGAGATCAGCATTGCCACGGAGCCGAGGGCGGGAATCGGCTCCATATAGGGCCCCATCATGCCACTGACGAATCCCATGGGCAGCAGCGCGGCAATCACGGTGAAGGTCGCCAGAATGGTTGGATTGCCCACCTCTCTGACCGCATCCACCGCTGTAACCACATCGGTGGATTTCTCCTCCAACCAGCGTCGATAGATATTCTCCACCACCACTATGGCATCATCCACCAGAATACCGATGGAGAAGATCAACGCAAACAGACTGACCCGGTCTATGGTGTAGCCCATGACCCAGGCGCTGAATATGGTCATCAGCAGTACCACCGGGATAACCAGCACCACCACGATGGCCGGCCGGAATGCACGGAATGCGCCCAGTACCAACAGGAACACAAAACCGGTCGCGACAAACAGTTTAAAGATCAATTCGGTGACCTTGTCGTCGGCGGTTTTACCGTAGTTGCGGGTAACGCTGACTTCCACATTGTCCGGTATCAGCGATCCCTTGATATGTTCCACCCGCTCCTTGATGGCATTCGCCACGGTTACCCCGTTGGAGCCCTCTTTTTTGGCGATTGCCAGGGTAATCGCAGGCACACCGTCGGCCTTGATATCGAGATCGCTGGCCGCACCGGTATAGAAGCCCACCAAATGTTTGGCATCCTCCGGCCCCTGTTTGACCCGCGCGATGTCGTGCACATAGACAGCCGTTCCGTTATGCGTACCTACCCTTAGACGATTGATATCCTCGATGGTCTTTAAAAAGGCGCCGGTAACCACATTGGAGTAGGTGCTACCCGCCTCCACACCACCGGCTTGCTTTTCAGCATTGGATTCGTGGATGGTATTCGCCACCTGATCCAGACTGATGCCGTAACCAGCCAATCGCTCCGGGAATACTTCGATCGTGACCTGTTCCCGCCGGCCGCCGACGACGAATCCGTTCCCTGTATCGGGCAACTCCTTCAAGGCCTGCAGTACATCGTGGCCCAACATCCGCAACTGCCCATCGTCCACGTCGGGTGCCCCATCCCGATCCAGGTCCTTGGACCAGAGGGTCAATGTCACCACCGGTACGTCGTCGATACCCTTGGCCTTTACCAGTGGCGGCATCACACCGGGGGGGATCAGATCCATGTTGGAATCGATCTTATCGTTGACCTTGACCAGCGAGGGCCCCATCTCTTCGCCCACCTCGAACTCGATGGTGACCACGCCACCACCCCGTTGAGAGGCGGAGTAGACATGCTTCACGTCGGGAATCTCCGACATGATGCGTTCCAGGGGTTCTATGGCCAAGGCGGCAACCTGGTCCGCAGCCGCACCTGGATATTGGACAAAGATATCCACCATCGGCACCGAGATCTGAGGATCCTCCTGGCGCGGGGTGATGATAAGGCCCAACAGCCCCATCAACATCATGGCGAGGAAAAACAGCGGCGAGAGCGGAGACTGGATAAAGAATCTGGCGGTTCTGCCCGCGATCCCCAGATGCGCCTCGTAGTTGGGATCCGTGGAGTGGAGCTGATCGAGTTTATCGTCGTTCTGGCTCATATTTTATCTCGAAGCATTGATATAAGGCAGGCCTTGCCACAGACCTAACCCGCTTTGTTCATATTGTAGAGAGAGTGTTTTGTTCTTCCGTGAAAATCGGGAAATCCCTCATGACCTCCGCTGCTACTGGCCCTGGGAGGAGGTCCAGCCGGCGCTAATCCCCAGCGGCGGATTACGCATTACCCGCTCACCTGCTTGCAGCCCCGACAATACAGTGCTGAATTCCCCACCCTGAAGTTTTTCACCCACCCGAATCAGTCTCAGCATCGGCTTGCCATCCTCTCCCACTACATAGACGCCGGGAAGGCTGCCATTGTAGCGTATCGCACTGACCGGTATGACCGGATTGGAGCGGGCCGGCGCATTGAAGTCGGGTACCAAAACCTTGGCATACATGCCCGGAGCAGAGACTCCCTGAGGCAGATCGAATTTGATGGTCACGGTGTGTCTTTGAGCATCGGCCATGGGAAAGATCTGGGCAACTCTAACCGGTACTTCACGGTCTCCCACATCGAGCTCCGCCCGCAGCATCATGCCTTCGTTGAGACCGGGCCGCAGCCGTCCCGGGACATCCACCACAATCTGCAGATACTCCACATCCGCATATTTCAACAGCGGCTGGCCAGGCTGTACGGTATCACCCACTTCCACAAACTTCTTCATTATCACCCCGTCGAAGGGGGCGAGACTCTTGGCATCCCGCAGTTTGGCGTCGATGGCCCGGATCTCGGCCTGCACCCGATAGATGGTATTTCTTGCCTGTTGAATATTGGTCCGGGAAGAGAAGATGTCCGCGCTTCGTTCAGCACCTTGATCCCGTTCACCGAATGCGTCCTCCATGGGACGGGTGAACATTTGATCGAACAGGTTTGGCATTCCCATGCCACCCATCGCGGATCTCGATTTCGGTGACCAGAGTTCACGATTGTACTGCACCCCCGCATTGCGCAACTGGGCATCGGCGTTAGCCAATTGGGCCATCGCAGCCTCACGTTTGGCCATCAGTTCGCTGTCATCCAGCTCCACCAGTTGATCGCTCTCCTTGAAGGTATCGCCCTCGATACCGGCGAGATAATTGACCCTGCCGGGAAGTTGTGCGGAAAGGGTGACCTCCTTGTAAGGAACCACCGTGCCACCTAGCGATACATTGGGAACGCCCTGTGTCTGCTGAACGACAAAATGTTCACCACCGGCCATGTTGGGCTGTGCCTGGGAACCTACTGTCACAAGGGAAAACACACAACCGGCCACAAGAACCTTCGCCTTCGATCTAAAGCCCATATTTCACACTACCCAGTGTTGATTCACTTAATAAGGGATATTACGCTACGACCTGCCTGTCAGACACGCCCCATGACGGCAAAGCTCTTGATGAAAGGCCCCGCCATACGCGGATCCTTTATCATGGACGAATAATCACCAACCACGAATTTCATTTTGCGCGAGGTGAAGGCCATGCCAAGTCCCATCATGCCGGGTGGCTTGGCAATCCATTTATTCCATTGTTCCATGGGGGCACGAATATCCCAGTTCAGGGTCTGACCGTTGTAAGCCTCTCCACTCGCCGCCTTGCCATTCTCAACTATGAGCACCCCTTGCGGGGCATCTTCACCATCGAATCCGTAACCGATTACACTGTTGAAGCCTATTTGAGACAGGGCGTCAGCCAACTCAGGTTCTGCATTCCAGTGAGTTGCAAAATCATTCATCCACGCCTCAGAAAACAGTTCTGCCATCTCATCACCTCCACAAATTCTTTACATTTTTTTAAGTTGTAGGTGAAATTCAAACCTACTTAAGAATCTGCCAGTATCTACGAAGGCGGGTACCATTGCAACCGACTAAATTCATCAGAAACCATTATAAATCATTTATTTAAGAATATCAGCAAATTATAATATTATTTTTACTTTCAGTAACATAAGGCACTTCAAAACGCCTATTTTCGCCTTAAATAACACAGAAAAAATATGGTTGTATTTTTCGATCCTCAGGATCGTTGCGAATCCAGCCTAATAGGGCACTGAAAACTGTCAACAAGTTAAAAAAACTATGTACACCACCGAGGCAGGCATTAAGATAACCCTGAATACCTGAATTCCACAATTCAGACCAGAGCAGCAACAATAACCAACCTGCAAGCCAGCATAATCGAGGAGCGAGACAGCCATGCATCCAGCCGGACAGGTCATAGAAGCACGCCTGCAACACCTAGAAACCCACCTGGAGCAGGAAAACCCAATCCTCCTCAGCACCGTGCAGAGTTTTCGCCAGCTCGATGCAGTCGCCTTCCGGCTCGGGCTGCTGGAGGGTGACAACTCATTTGCCACCCAGATACCCTGGTGGCCGCTGATCTCCATCCTCGGCACCTTCTCCGCCGGAAAGTCGACATTTATCAACCATTACATCGGCACCCCCCTACAGCGCTCCGGCAATCAGGCGGTGGACGACAAGTTCACTGTCATCTGCTACAGCAAGGAGGCGACCGCCCATGCACTGCCCGGCGTGGCCCTCGATTCCGATCCCCGCTTCCCCTTCTATCAGATGTCTGACGAGATCGAAAAAGTGGCGAAAGGTGAAGGAGAGCGTATAGACGCCTACCTCCAGCTCAAGACCTGTCCCAGTGAGAAGTTGCGCGGAAAGATTCTCATCGACTCTCCGGGGTTCGATGCCGACGCCCAGCGCACATCCACCCTGCGCATCACGGATCACATCATCGACCTGTCGGATCTGGTGCTGGTCTTTTTCGACGCCCGCCACCCTGAACCCGGTGCCATGCAGGATACCCTGAGCCACCTCATCGAACGCACTATCCATCGCAACGACACCGGTAAGTTCCTCTACATCCTGAATCAGATCGATACCACGGCCAGAGAGAACAATCCCGAAGACGTGATTGCTGCCTGGCAGCGTGCATTGGGTGAACGGGGACTCACAGCAGGCAGGTTCTATGCGGTCTACAACCCCGATGCAGCGGTGCCGATCGAGGATGAGGCCCTGCGTAATCGCTACGAGACAAAGCGGGACATCGACTTGAAAGAGATACACAGTCGCATGGAAGAGGTTGAGATAGAGCGCGCCTACCGCATTGTCGGCGCCCTGGAGAAGACAGCACGGGATATTGAGGAGCGCAGCATACCCTTGGTCAGCTCGGCGCTCGGTCGCTGGAAACAACGGGTACTGGTGGGAGATGCTGTGTTGATGGGCGGTCTGCTGCTGGCACTGTTGATATTCTCAATAAATGCGGGATATTGGCAGGGCTTCACCTTCGCACCCCCTTGGCTTGAAACAGGTGCCGACAGCCCTTTACCTTGGGTGATCGCAGGCCTGCTGGCGGTTGCCCTGATAGTCATCCATTTTGCAGTCAGGACCATTGCAGCCCGCAGTCTGTTGAAAGGCCTGCGCAGGCAGGTGACCAGTGCCGGGATCAAGGGCAATCCAGTCGGCGCCTTTCTCCGCAGCACCAAGCCCTGGCGCTCGATCTTTAGAAAGAACCCGGCCGGATGGGGCCGCAAATCAAAGCGGGAGTTACGCGAAGTCCTGCAGTCAACGGATACCTATATTCAGACTCTCAATGACCAGTTCACCAACCCGTCAGGCAGTGAAACCTTACTTGCGGCTGAGCCTGCCACGCCGAGCGAGACGCCAGTGGTTAGCGAGGAGAGTGTTTGACGGGGTGCCTGGGAGACAGGTCCAATTCGTGTCTTGGGGGGCTAGAGAAAACGCTTGCGACTGTTATGACCTTCGCGTTTACAGTCGTACATGGCGCGATCCGCCTTTGAGTAGAGTTGATCCAGCAATTGGCTGACGGACAGATCATGATCGTATTCAGGAGACAATGCGGTCATACCGATACAGGCAGTTAAATTCAAACCCACCAGGTCGCGTCCCGTATCGAGCTGGGCCAGGCGCTCCTGTATACGTTGCGCCAACAATTCCGCACCACCGATCCCGGTTTCGGCAAGCATAACTGCGAACTCTTCCCCCCCCACCCTGGCGAGAATATCACCGCCACGGGCCTCTTCCTTGAGCACTTTTGCTATCGCAATCAGAACATCATCGCCAGCCTGATGCCCCCACTGATCGTTGATGCGTTTGAAATAGTCCATATCGATCAGGAGTAAGCTGCAGCTCTGGTCGTGGCGCACAGCTCTGGATAGCAGTGCCTCGGCCTCAGTGAAAAAGTAGCGCCGGTTATGCAGTCCGGTCAATTCATCAATAGTCAACAGCTGCTCATAACGTTTGCGATGGGCTTCCGCTTCGTTTAGGGCATCATTCAGCTCACGGGTACGTTGCTCTACCTCGGACTCCAGGTCATTCAGCAATCTGTGGTTATACATGATCTGTCCAAGACAGCTGCAGAAGAGACTCAAGGTATGCTGTTGCCAGGGTTCGAAATACTCCGGCAAGGGATGAGATGCGTTCAACACACCCAAAACGTGCTTTCCCATCATGATCGGGGCACTGATCAGGGAACCGGGTAGATCCCCCCCCGATAGGGTGTTGATTAAAAAGTCGTCACTCTGGGAACAGTCTCGACAATACTGTAGCTGACCGGAACTAAAGGCCATCCCCGCAATGCCCTCCCCGGATTTGAACTGCATGGTCTCCCTTATTTGCATCCTCCGTTCCGAACCGCTGACATAGGCATGGGATTCATCCAGGTTGGTCCCTGCCACACAAATCAACCTATCCCCTTGAATGCTGAATACCGAACAGTTCTCAACGTTCTGATAACGTACCAGCTCATCCAGCGCTTTCTCGATCAACTCCTCTTCGCTAATACCATCAAGATTTATTTGTGATAGTGCACGTAAGGCAGAGAGCGAATCGAGCAGGCTAAAGAAGCGCTCTCGCAAATCCATGGATGTCTGATTGAAAGAGAGATCCATTAGAAACCTCGATTATTTGGCCAACAGCTTGGCAAGCACACGAATCTCCTCTTCCTTGTGGATAAAACCGGCCTTGATAGTTTCCAACTGCTCTTCAGACAGACCACAATTCTGTTCCATACCAGGTAGTGGTTGTGTCAGCTTCAGTTCGGTTGGCAGTGGTGTTTTCACCCACTCCGCAACACCGCCCACCAACAGGGTTTCACAAAGAGAGTCCGCATCATCCTTCCCATCTACTGACTGAGCAATGATATTCACTACTACTTCAGGCAGATGCCAACGATGGCCAAGCCACATCCCTGCCTGACGATGGTCTATCCCGATGATCTCTGTTTCAAGCTCCAGCCGGCTCCTGTCAGGTTGCTGTTTCGACTGCAACAGCACCCTGGCATATTCCTCGGGAAACTCATGCACCAAGATCAGCACACCAATATCGAACAGCAGCCCTGCCAGGTAAGCAGCTTCCGCGTCCGGTTTTCTTTCGCTGCTGACGGCAAGGCTGATCTGCCGTGACAGCATGGCAATAGAGAGCGAATGATTCCAATACTCTTGCAAATCGAAGCTACGACATCCGCTTGACTCGAACGCACCAGTAACCGCAATACTGAACGACAGGCTCTTCACCAAATTCAGTCCCAGGACACGAATAATCGCATCTTCGATGCTGAGAATAGGATTCTGCTGCGCAAAATAGGCTGAATTTGCCAGTCCAAGAATCCTTGCCGTGAGTCCCGGATCCTGATTTATGACAAGGGCCAGATCTTCCAATGAAAAACTGTCATCGCCCAACATGGCGAGCAGACGGGTGGCCGTCGCTGATAGCGGCGGCAAATACTGCAGCTTCTGTACCCTGTACTTTGCCTGATTGGATTGGTGCATGTGCTATTGCTGATAAAAAATAGAGCTTTCCACTCAGTTGTTAACGGCATTTGCATAGCTATCTTTAGTCCCCCCGTAACCTGAGATAGGTTAGTAGATCTCTTCACTTCAGGTATCTGGATGGGTTGGATATCAGACTGACCCACACCAGACCGCATAGCTGACTTACTGCTTGCACATACCAATAAATACCGGATACGAGTAGGGGGGAAAGCGCTGGTCAACCTAATGTGTAGTTGGTACACTAAGCCTGAATTGATCATTTACTGATCTGCCTGATCCAATCCAGGATCTATGCCCAATAGCGATATGCCACAAACCCGACAACACTGTTATGCCTACCCACACCCGGCAGTAACCACCGATGTGGTGCTATTCACCATCCGCCAACGCACCCTATCTGTACTGCTGATCCAACGCGGCACCCCCCCCTGTCAAGGGATGTGGGCGTTACCGGGTGGATTTCTGGAAATTGATGAAGACCTTGAGACCTGTGCAAAACGGGAACTATACGAAGAGACAGGGATCGAGGGCGTCTATCTGGAACAACTCTACACCTTCGGTGATCCGCAACGGGACCCTCGGGAACGGGTAATCAGCGTCACCTATTTTGCCCTGAGCCAATCCGACAACCTCTCCCCTAAGGCCGCCAGCGATGCGGCGCTTGCAGACTGGTTCTCAATGAACGAGTTGCCACAGCTCGCATTTGATCATGCAAAGATTATCCAATTGGCACGTACCCGCTTATTGTCAAAGTTGGGCTACTCCACAATCGCTTTTCAAATGCTGCCGGAGTATTTCACCCTCAGTCAGTTGCAATCCGTGTATGAGATACTCCTCGATGAAAACCTGGACAAACGCAACTTCCGCAAGGGGATACTTGCCCGTAATATCATAAAGGAGACAGGCGAGTACTCCCGCCTGGGAAATCATCGGCCGGCTAAAACCTACCAGGTCGTCAATCCGTCCCAGGTCGAAATCATAAAATAGAGAAATCAGAATCCCATGAAACCCGAATCACTCAAGCTTCCCAAGATCGTCGTTCCTGAGCACCCCCAATGGCCCTCACTCAGCGATCAGGAAAAGCAGGCCATCAAGGCCAGGATCAGGCGCAAGCTGGAACAGCAAAATGCGGTGCTCGTGGCCCACTATTACACCGATGCGGAATTGCAGGCCCTGGCGGAAGAGAGTGGCGGTTGCGTGGCTGATTCTCTGGAGATGGCGCGTTTCGGTGCCGCTCAATCCGCACAAACCCTGGTTGTCTGCGGCGTGAGATTCATGGGCGAAACTTCAAAAATCCTGAATCCTGAAAAGCGGGTCATCATGCCGGATCTTGGGGCCACCTGCTCCCTGGACGAGGGTTGCCCGGCCGATCAATTCACTGCCTTCTGCGATGCCCATCCCGACCATACCGTGGTGGTCTATGCCAATACCAGTGCTGAAGTGAAGGCCCGTTCTGACTGGGTGGTCACCTCTGGCATCGCCTTACCCATCGTTCAACACCTGGCCGAACAGGGCAAGAAGATACTCTGGGGACCGGACCGCCATCTGGGCAGCTACGTGCAGCGGCTGACGGGAGTGGAGATGCTGATGTGGCCAGGTTCATGCGTGGTGCATGAAGAGTTCAAGGCGGTGGCCTTGGAGCGAATCCGCCGCCTGCACCCGGATGCAGCGGTATTGGTGCATCCGGAATCACCCGAAAACGTCATTCAGCAGGCCGATGTCATCGGTTCCACCACCGCCTTGATCAAGGCCGTTTCGGAGATGGAGAACAGGGAGTTTATCGTCGCCACCGACGGCGGTATATTCTATAAAATGCAGCAGATGGCACCGGATAAGGTGCTCATCGAGGCCCCCACCGCCGGCGAGGGGGCAACTTGCGTCAGTTGTGCCCACTGTCCGTGGATGGGCATGAACTCCCTGCAGAACCTGGAGCAGGTCCTCGACTCAGGTGAGAATGAGATCCATATCGATGAGGCGGTCAGGGCGCGGGCGGTGATTCCGATCCAGCGCATGCTCGACTTCGCCGCTCAACAGGGCGTTGGAATGAAGGATAAAGGCAACGCTTGAATCTGTGCCAGACCAGCGGGAAGTGGCTACTGATGCACACCTACCAGGGGGTGAAAGAGTTCATGAAGTCCATTGGACGGCCCATTTGGTTGATGTCGCGACTCATGAATCCTGTGTTTACGGTTATGGTACGCATGGCCTGATTCATATCCGCGACATTCACCGTCATCAGCCCCAGATTCTGCTGCATGCTGCCCACATCGACGGCTAATGCACCAATGTTGCCGTCCATTGTGGCGATATGTTGCTCCATACTGTCGATCTTCTCCACCAGGACGGTGATATGACCCGTCATGGTATTGATATTCTGCGCCAACTGGCCCATGTTCTGCGACATCGACTGCAGGTGCTCCTCCATGCGCGGGTCTACTTGTTGTGTCAGGGTATGCATGTCGTTTGTGACATTGTAGATAAGGTAGAAACCGGAGAGGCCGAGCACCCCGACAACCACCAGCATGGGATAGATCATCCGCTCCCAGCGGGACATGCTCTTGTCGAAGGACTTGAAGAAGTTGGTCAAGGTGATTTCAAGCTTGACCATCGCCTTCTGCTCTGGCGACAGATTCTTGTACTCGGGCGAGAATGTTCGTGGGTCTTTCTCAAACATAGATAGTTTACTGTTGTAGGAGATTATTGGGACTGGGAATTATTTTTTACCATGATATATACATAATTATAGACACCGCCATACCCATTTAGGGCAGAATCTACAATTTTAGACAACTAAGCTAACCAGTATTACTGCAATCTTTTCGGTTAAACTTGGAATATTCCAATACCACCCTGGCCACAAGCAAGATATATGTCTGATTTTATCCTCGAGCATGAGCTGTCGATTCGACTAACGGCTTTTTTCGCAGTATTCGCCATCATGGCCCTGTGGGAGATAGCCTCGCCTTGCCGCGAACTGCGCTACCCCCGTACTAAACGCTGGTTGGGGAATATCGGTATTGTGATATTGAACTCACTGGTGTTGCGTTTACTCTTTCCGGCGGCGGCTGTGGGGATGGCGGCATTCACCACCCATGCCGGCTGGGGGGTCTTGAACGCCATCGCACTACCCTTCTGGTTAAGCGCCTTTATCGCGGTTCTGGTCATGGATATGGTGATCTATCTGCAACATGTAATGGTGCATGCAATTCCCATGTTGTGGCGTCTCCACCGGGTGCACCATGCCGACCCGGATTATGACCTTACCACCGGCGCCCGTTTTCACCCGATCGAGATCATCCTCTCAATGTTGATCAAGATCGCGACCATAGCCGCATTGGGCCCACCCGTGGTGGCGGTGGTAATATTCGAGGTATTGCTGAACGGCATGGCAATGTTCAACCATGCCAATATCAGACTGCCATCCCACCTCGACAGGGTATTACGCTGGATTATCGTGACACCGGATATGCATCGAGTACACCACTCGGTAGAACCGAACGAGACGAACAGCAACTTTGGTTTCAATCTCTCCCTTTGGGACAGGATGATGGGCACCTATTGCCAGCAACCCCGGCTTGGGCAGCAAGGGATGGATATCGGCCTCAGCTCCTTCAGAGACCCCCAAATTACGACCCGGCTCACGGGAATGCTGATGATTCCTTTTCTTCAGGACAAAGATGTCTACAGTATTAATAAGCGTTCTTGGAAGAGTGACAGGAACCCAGGAGATAAGCAGCCATGACCGCTGAAACCTATGATGTCTATTTTTCCGGCACCATTATCAAGGATCATGATCCGGCAGAAGTTAAGCGCAAAATCGGCGCTGTTTTCAAACTACAGGGCGATAAGCTTGATCGACTCTTCAGCGGCAAGCCGATCCCGATCAAAAAGGGCATCGATATGGATCGGGCGATTAAATTTCGCGTCACCTTCCGCGATGCCGGTGGATTGGTGGATATCGTGCCTGCCGGTACCCCTCCTCCTGCACCAAAACCAGCTCAACCACCCCGTCCGGAGGAAGAACCAAGGGTTGTAGCCACCGATGCCGGCTCAGGCAGTAGCGAGTTGACCTTCGCGGAGGGGCCCATGGAACCCGCCACAGAAACCGATTCAGACATGACACCCATTGCGGTACCGGACTACGAGTTATCATCAGCACAAGGCTTTGATTTGAGCGATTGCACACCCGAAGTGGAGGCTGCGGAGATCCCCGATATCAGCTCGCTGGATATGGACAAACCGGGCATCACAATCGATGAAACCGCTGAGCCGGAACCCCTCGAGATCGATACATCCGCGCTGGAATTGGATAAGCCTGGGGTGACTTTGATTGAAGAGGCACCCCCTGAAGCACCTGCGATCGACACCGCGGCCTTGAGTATGTCACCGGCCAACCAGGGCAGCCTGGAGGATTGTCAAACCCCTGTTGAACCTGCACCTATCCCAAATATCGACCACTTGGATGTGGTTGAACCCAAACCGGAGCCGAGCCAGGGCAAGGCAAAATTCAAGCTCTCGGACGAATAATCGAATCAGGGTAAATCACCTTATCGGAAGGGAGTTAGAGACTAAAAGCCAAGATAGCGTTCAAGGGAGGACTGAGTCGCTTCTGAAAAACCGGCGTCTTCACTGCCAAGGGGCCGACCCGTCTCAAGAATCCCCTCCATGGCGCCAAAGGTGCGTTCCGCGTAGAAGCGCAGTAACAGGCGTTCCTCGTCATCACTCAACCAGAACTCAGCCTTGTCAGTCCCTTTGCCACTCTCGGGATCAAGCTCCCACAATCTGACTTTAAACGCAGGGCGATTCCACCCGGCGCGTACCAACCGTTCCTGATTCACCTTGACCCGATAGGTATTGATCTCCTTCCCATTGAAGGTGGAGAAATCGATCTGTTCACCGCTCTTCAGCGGCATGCTGCGGAGTCGGTGGAGAAAACTGATATAGTCCAATGCCTCTGTGTCACCAAAGGCGATACGATGGGTCTGTAACAGTTTCTCCCATTGCTCATCGGGTAGCTGAGTGGTCTGCTGCAGACTTTGCGGAGGCTTGCCAGTCTGTTCGCTGTCCAGCTCGCCAGGCTGGTAATGATAGGCCTCTCCTTGGTTATGATCGAACCACAGCAGCGCCTCTTTGTGCTCCCTAGTTTTAAGGGATTTAACTGCCACCAGGGGATTCAGTTTGCGCGCATCCAGCCAACTGCGATAGTGCAACCTCACGGGATAGAGCATCTCCGCCTTACGATAGGGCTCAGTGGTAAGCTGCAGGCTTGTGACAAAGGCTGGATGATCATCAACACGCCCCATTGTCTGCTCCACAACCATGGTCATTTTAGCGATATCCAGCTCTACGAAGCCGGTAATCACACCCCTGAATTTCAGCGTGTATTCCAGGTGTTCGCCGAGCACAGGCGCCTTCGCTGCCACTGAAGATCCAGCGAGCATCAGCCCCATGACCAGGAATAGGGCTTGAATTCGCACAATCATTTGAAAATCTCCTGAGCTATATCCATTTGGCTATACTCCGCAATAGTTTATTGGCACGTTTCTAGCATTATCCCTTTTAAACACTGAATTGCAGCTGAATGCGTCAAATTTTTGTCTCTAGAGGAGTTAGCACTATGATCAGCCCCGTCAACAGTGACAAACCCATCAATACATCGACAGATCAGTCGGGGCGGTCCCACACCAGCCAGAAAACAGCAGAGGCATCGGCACAAGCCACGACCCAGCAAACTCAGGCCTCAGAAGCAAGCAGCACGACAGTTGATGTGGATCAGGCACGTCGACTCTACGATTTAGAGAACAATCGCATCCAGGCCTCGGCGTCCAACCTGGAGACACCCGAAGAGGCCCGCTCACTACTCGAAAACATTGTACAGCAGATAGCGACAACCCCCGAAGCGGCAGCAAAGGTCCAAGCCGGCAATGCCGCAGCAGACCCCATGTCGGCTATTCTGCAAAGCGCCCCCGCTTAGGATCGGGCGGAATCTGTCGGCGAGCCCTGATCGACTCTATAGATCACGGGATTCTGGTGGTGGTTCCAATAAATTGTCAGCAACGGCCTGCTTGAGACGGGAAATCTCCCGGTCCGGCCCGATCACGACCAATATATCCCCTGCATGCAAGCGGTGGGATACGCCACTGTTGGAGAAGATCAGCTGATTCCCCAACTCCAGGTCAACCACACCGGTGATGATCAGATTGAACTGTTTTTCCAGTTGCAGATCATTCAACACTACACCGGATAAGCTGGAGCCTTCGGGCATCTCTATCTCGGCGATATCGATATGTTTGCCAAACAGCGAGCTTTCCAGCATCTCCACCAGATAGGGTCTGGCAATACGCTCATGCACCCGGTGACCACTGATCTCGTAGGGATCGATTACTTTTGTCGCTCCCGCCGCCTTTAAGCGCTCCCCGGACGCAGCTGATTCACACACGCAGACAATCTTGAGATCGGCATCCAGGGCCCTGGCGGATAGGGTCAGAAAGAGATTGTTCGGTTCTTCGGAAAAGAGACAGAAAATCGTCTTCACCCATCTGCCGATGCCGATTTCTCGCAGCTTGTCATCATCCTTGAAATCGACCACGGCTGCCTGCGCTCCCTTGGCCAGCAGCGCGCCCACCTCATCCATATCGTTGCTGTAGAGATAGGCCTGAATACCACGCTCCGCCAATTGCATCGCGACCTCATGTCCCAGTGCGCTGCAACCGAATATCAAGGTATCGAGCCGGCTCATCAGAGGGTTCCCCTTTCGAGACAATCACGGAAGTGAACCACGCTGTATTCATGTCCCAGCAGGACTAACAGATCATCCTTGTAGAGGGTGAAATTGTGTTTCGGATTAAAGAAGAAGCAGCGCCCTTGCAGATTATAGCGGGCATGCTCTTCAGCCGTTTCGGCACTCTCTTCGCGTATCACGCCAAAGGGTGTCAGTTTACGCTGCTTGAAATCGATGCTATCCATACGCCGCCCAACCAACACACTTTCATGCTTGATGCGCACCGCCTCAATCCCCTCTTGGGATTGTCCGGTCAAGAGTCCGTAAATGGCCTCGAAAGCGACCGGTTGCCCGGCATACTGGGCAGCCATCAGACCGAACACCTCATTGGGAGCGACGCAGTAGTCGGCCCCTGCACGATCGAGCTTGGAAACATTCTCCCGATGATTGGCGCGGGAGATAATCTCGATATGCGGATTCAACTGTTTTGCGGAAAGGGTGATATAGACGTTGATCACGTCATCCCCTGTGAGACACAGCAGTCGCCGGATACGCTTTTCGATACCCAGACTCGATAGCAGCTCGGTATCCTCACCATCCCCGACCACCGCCAGATGGCCTCGCTGCTTGGCGATGCGCACATTCTCTTCCAGGGGATCTATCACGATAAATGGACGTTTGTCCGCAGCCATACGCTCTGCGACCACCTGACCTACCCGTCCAAAGCCGCACACCAGGGTGTCGATGCGTTTGCGCTCCACCTCGGAATAGATCCGATGGGCGCGAATTTCATCGATCTTCTCACCGAAGGCGGAAACGATGATCGAGGTAAAAAATGAGATCACGCCCAAGCCGGCAATGATCAGTACCAGAGTGATAACCCGACCCTCGGTGGTATGGGGTGTTATGTCGCCATATCCCACCGTAGACATGGTCACCAGCGCCCAATATACACTGTCAAAGAAACCGGTTATCTCGGCATCCTGCTGATCGGCCTCAAAGAAGAATATCGCTGTGGCGGCGGTAAAGGTGATGAATGCCATGAAGATGAACAGGGTCACCAATTCTATCCGCTTCTCGGATAGCACCTTGACGAATTCACTGATACTGCGGGTGTAGCGGAACAGCTTGAAGAGACGAAACAGCAAAAAGATACGCAGGAAGCGCAACGGCCGGTAGCTTGGAATAATCGCCAGCAGATCGATAATCGCCAGCGGTTGGATGACGTATCGCAGTTTACCCGTTACTGCATGCCATAGTGCCGGCCAGAGGCGGAAGGGTTCATTGATAAACTCGGCCCGCTCATAACGCTCGAGTATCACCTTGTGGCTGTCATTGAAGATCCAGAAACGCAACAGATACTCGATGATGAATATGCCAACGGCGATCATCTCGAACAGATCGCCAAACAACCCCAAGTCATTTTTCACTTCATAGATCAGCATCCACACCGTGGTCAGCACGAGCAGGATCATGAAGATATCGAAATAGGGACGGATCGGCGCGCGTGGATTTTCCAGCAGATTATAGACAGCCCCTTTCAAACCCGTGTAGCGGGCGGAACCCTGCATCGTATAACAATGTTTGATGACGCGATGGGAGAATGACATGTGACAGAGGCTACTCACCGATTACCAATTTTCATTTACAACCCTGACCCCCAGGTATTCAGGCGGGGAGTTGGCTATGCTTCTGGCTATATATCGGCAGATCTGACAAAACCTGGAGCGAATGCGGGCCTCAAGGGCGCTGCCGGGAGGCCGATTCCAGTTCGATGCGTTCATTATTGGCCACACTCACCTCCCTGCCATCCAGGGTGACGAAATAGCGCTCCTCGATATCACCTCGCCGCGCCTGGTAACTCACACTTCTTCCTGTCTGGGTGTCGACCACTATTACAGTGACCACACGTGCGGAGTCCTGCCACTGTACGAACAGGTAGCCCCCGCTGCCCAGCAACAGCATCGCCAACAGGGAGTATGCCCCCCATTTCATCAAGGGATTTGCACCCTGCCTCGCAGGGACGCCGGGCTGTCGATCATGGGAGATGGCCTCTACCCGTTGCTGTCTGTTTTTGACTACCAACCAGGCGATGGCAATGACCGTAAGGGTGAGGATTAATTTTGTTATCATGTCGGATCAACCCTATCACGTGGATGCCATCAGGCCAATCATTGACAGCCCGTGCTTGCAGCTTTGGTAGAGAACCATTTACTATCATCCACTATGCCCAACAGATTCAACCTTATCAGTCTCATCTGTCTCTACACGCTCATCGGCTGTAGTCAGCCCAGTGAACCGACGATCACGCTGGCACGCGCAGTCCAAGTCGGCGATATCGATCAACTTGAACGCAATATCCATTGGAACGGCGACATCAACAAACCAGGACCGGATGGATTCGCGCCGCTGCATGTGGCGGCGACAAAGGGCAGCCTTGTGATTACCAAGATCCTGGTCAAGAACGGCGCTGATCTGGAACTTGTCGATCCACAAGGCCACTCGCCTCTGCTCAAGGCCCTGATTGCACGCAACACTATCATTGCGGAATATCTTTTCAAGCAAGGGGCAAAACTCGACCCAGACACTGCCCTGCATGAGACCGCGAGACTGGGCAGTGCCGATCGGGATGTGATTGGATTCCTGATACGCCAGGGTGCGGCACTTGATAATACCGATGCGGAAGGTAATACTCCCCTGCATTCGGCAATTCTCAATGATCAGCGGGTGGTGGCCAAATACCTCATCAATCGCGGGGCGAGTCTGGATATCCGTAATCGAGCGGGGCAGACACCATTGGCGATTGCCCTTGAACGGGAAAATAGTGCTATCGAAAGAATTTTACGCCAGTTCGGTGCCAGTGATGAGCGCTGAACACGAGTTATCACCCATTAAAATTAGGAACAGTATTTCACATGGCATCAACACCTGAAGAACTCAGCGTCACCTACTCGGAAGATGGCATCGACGTGGTCAAGGAACTGGATAAGGTCGTACTCTCCAAAGGAGCATGGACAACCATCATATTTCGCTATCAGGATTGGGACAGGGCCAAGCAACTGTACGGTGCTGACAAATTCACCATTCGCCGCTACCAGAAACGTAGCGGTGAATACATGCAAAAGAGTAAATTCAACATCTCCAGCAAGGACCAGGCGAAGGGGATTATCGAAGCCTTGCAGAAGTGGACCGAGGAGTAGTTGGATGAGGTGCGGCAAGCCGCACCCTAGGTTTGGGCGATTTTTTCAAACCGAGTCCTAGTGGGCCAAGCGGGAAGTTCTGTAATTCTCAGCCAGCCCACTAGCCGGGAGCAATCTGTTCGGCCCAGGCCAGCAACGGACCGATCAACGCCCGTTTTTCCGGGGAGAGCAGCGGATCCGCTTCCAAGTCGTCGAGCTTCGCCAGATATTCATCCAGGGTAATAGTGCCACCGCCATCGGCCTCCATTAACCTGGCTTCACGAAACTCCTGCCAGCGCTGTCTTTCCTCCTCTGTAAGCAGGTCCGGCCAGTTTCTTGCACGATACCTGAACACCATTTCCGGTAGACGGGCATCATCAAAGACCAGGGGGAATTGGACCAGGGATGCCGGCTCGGTGGCTATTAGTGCATCCATTCGCTGACGATCATCGCGGGAAAAGAATCCGCCACTATAGAGTGCCTGATCGGGATCACTGATCGGCTCGAACTCCCTTGCTTTATGGATAGACGCCACCTTGTTGATGAAAGCTGCATCAGCCAACAACTTTTGTCGATAGACTTCACCCTGTTTCACATCGATACACCACCGCTGCGCCGCTTCCTCTGTGAGGGTGGAGAGGGGGACCACCACCGGGCACTTGTTGATATGTACCGTCTTTAAGGGAAGACGCTCAATTCCCTCAGGCAGATCTGCAGTGGGTGTAAATAACCGTTCATGCAGCACCTCTTCCGACAGCTCGAACAGGGGCGCCGGATCATGGCGCAGATCGTATACGATCACCCCATTGGGATTGACCGGATGCTTCAGCAGAGGCACAACCATGGCGATACAACCCAGCGCGGCCGGATACATGGAAGAGACATGCAACACCGCCTGGCGCTGCTGCAGGTTCAGTCGGCCGGCAATCACTTTTTTATTGCGACTGTTTAACAGATAGTCATAGAGCTTTGGCTGGCGTTGTTTTATCAGCCGCGCCAGCTCGATGGTGGCATACACATCCGACAGGGCATCATGGGCGGATTCATGGGAGATGTCATTGGCGGCGCTGAGTACCTCGAGACGGAAGCTGGTGACACCCGCCTCGTTTTGCGGCCACTCGATACCCTCCGGTCTCAGGGCATGGGTCAAACGTACCATATCGATGATGTCCCAGCGGGATGATCCGTTCTGCCACTCCCGTGCGTAGGGATCGTAGAAATTCCGGTACAGGGTGTGGCGCGTCACCTCATCATCGAAGCGAATGGTGTTGTAACCGACGCCACATGTCTCCGGTACGGAAAGCTGTTGTTGGATCCGCTTGATGAATTCCGCCTCGATCAATCCCTCTTGAAACGCCTTTTGCGGGGTGATGCCGGTCACCAGGCAGGCCTCCGGCTGGGGCAGCATGTCGTCACTCGGCCTGCAGTAGACGACCAACGGGTCATCGATTGGATTCAGCTCCGCGTCGGTACGCACACCCGCGAATTGAGACGCCCGGTCCCGGCGCGGATCGGCGCCCCAGGTCTCGTAGTCATGCCAATAGAAACTGAATGTCATAGTCTTAAATATGTCCGCAAATGAACGCAATTAGCAGTTCAAATAAAAACCCGATGCATACGTAGGGTGCGGCTCGCCGCACCAATACACAAGCATCATTATGGTACCAATATGTCTAGAGGATTTAACGGTGCGGCAAGCCGCACCCTACACGATACAAGCACCGAGCGGAATGAATAAAATCCACTTGCGTTCATTTGCGGACTTATCCCTCAATTCAAATCCATCAACACCCGGATATGCGCCTCGACGCTGCGCGCCAGGGCGTGGGGTTCATAGCCACCCTCCAGCACTGAGACAATCCTGCCGTTGGCGTACTGATCCGCCAACCCCTTGATCTGCTCTGTCACCCAGCGATAATCCGCTTCCGTCAAACTGACGCCCGACATGTCATCCTCGATATGGGCATCGAATCCGGCGGAGACAAAGAACATCTGCGGTCTAAAGTGATTCAGTGCCGGCAACCAATGGCTGGTAACAGCTTCCTTGAAATCAGCACTCTTTGCCGTCGCCTCCAGAGGCGCGCATATAATATGATCGGGACTCTCCTCAATGGCGGTATAAGGATAGAAGGGGTGTTGAAAGGTGGAACAGACGATCACCCGTCGGTCGTCGCGAAAGATATCTTCACTGCCATTGCCATGGTGTACATCGAAGTCGAGTATGGCGACCCGTTGCAATCCATACACCTCCATGGCATGGGCCGCACCGACAGAGGCGTTACCATAGATACAAAACCCCATGGTACGCATTCTTTCTGCATGATGGCCTGGAGGCCTGACGTTACAAAAGGCATTCGACAGATCCTCGTTCATGATCAGGTCGACCGCTTTTATGACGGCACCCGCCGCCCGTTTCGCCGCCTGTAGACTCTGCGGGCTGACAACCGTGTCCGGATCGAGATGGGCATGACCGGTTTGGGGCATCAACTTGTCGACTTGGGAGAGATAGGCTGCATCGTGACAGCGTAGCAACTGCTCCCTGGTCACCTCGGGTGCATCGTAATGGCGTAAAAAATCATACAGTTGTGCAGCCATCAAGCGGTCATCTATCGCCCGCAGACGGGCTGCGTTTTCAGGGTGTCCCACACCGGTATCATGCAATAGGCAATCCGGGTGTGTTATATACGCGGTCTTCAATCTCCAACCCCCACTTTCAAAGTCTCTATTTAACTAAGTAATACTCACTATCATCTTTTAAAAATCACTACTTAGTTAAAGAAATTGTCATCATATAAAGGTAAACTTCAAGCCCATCTTGCCGCTACTCAAGAGTGATATTCACTGATTTTTTCTTTCTCGATATTGTCAGAATTTCACACTCTGCCTTAATGGGTAATCAAGGACATCATACTCCATATCATCTTCCGAAGTTCAACAGGCTGTAGATCATGCAATCACACTATTTGACACCTCTCTTCTCGCCAAAAAGCATCGCCATGTTTGGTGCCAGCGACAGGAAAAACTCCGTCGGCGAGGTGGTATTCAAAAACCTCATTTCAGCCGGATTCAAGGGTCAGATCTACCCAATCAACCTGAAGCATGACAAGGTTCAGGGTAAAAAGGCCTATAAGAGTATCGATGTAATCAATAAACCTGTCGAACTGGCAGTGGTCGCCACACCGGCAAAAACGATTCCCGCAATCGTTCAGGCCTGTGGTGAACATGGCGTCAAGACCATGATCATCCTGTCTGCCGGTTTTCGTGAAACCGGCGTAACCGGGCGCCGTCTGGAAGACAAGGTGGTGGAGCTGGCGAAGGAGTATGGGATACGCTTCATCGGCCCCAACTGCCTCGGATTGATCCGCCCGGATAAAGGCCTCAACATCACCTTCGGCAACAACAACGCGACCCCGGGCAATCTGGCACTGGTCTCCCAATCAGGAGCGATCTGCACCGCCATCCTCGACTGGGCCGAGGTAAACGACATCGGTTTTTCCACTGTGATTTCCACCGGTATCGGCGCTGATCTGGATTTTGGCGACTACCTGGATTACCTGGTATCCGATCCCATGACCGACAGCATCCTGCTGTATGTGGAGGGGATCAAGAATGCCCGACGTTTCATGAGCGGTTTGCGGGCAGCGGCACGCATCAAGCCGGTTATCGTACTCAAGGTGGGTCGCCATGCGGCGGGGGCGGAGGCCTCCATGTCTCATACCGGCGCCCTGGTTGGCAGCGATGAGACCTTTGCAGCCGCCCTCTCCCGTTCCGGTGTATTACGGGTGGAAACGGTCACCCAGCTATTCTCTGCCGCCAAGGCGCTCTCCTCCCGTTATCGCGTCTATGGGGACAGGCTGGCGATCATCACCAATGGCGGCGGTCCTGGAGTCATGGCCGCTGACCGGGCCTCGGATCTGAATATCGAGCTGGCGGAATTCGGTGGCGACACGATTACTGAATTGAACAAAGTCCTGCCGGATGTCTGGTCCCATGGAAATCCCGTGGACATCATTGGTGACGCACCCCCCGAGCGCTATCGTGCCGCGGTCGATACCTGCCTTAACGACCCGGGTGTGGATGGCACCATCGTTATTCTTACCCCGCAGGCGATGACCGAACCTGAAGAGGTTGCCAATGCCCTGATCGATCTGGCGGATCACCACAAGAAACCGATCCTCACCAGCTGGATGGGGGGAAATCAGGTGGAAAGCGCACGCAAACTATTCAACAACGCCAAGCTTCCCACCTTCCGCACCCTGGAGAATGCCGTTGACGCCTTCTCCTATCTCTCTTCCTACCAGAAGAATCAGCGCCTGCTGCTGCAAACACCAGCCAAGAGCTCCAGGCGACACATCGACCCCGATACGGAAGGTGCAAGACTGATCATCGAAAGCGCCCTGGCTGAACAACGTAAAATCCTTACCGAACCCGAATCATTCGCCCTGCTCGGTGCCTTCCGTATCAACGCAGTGCGTAACGGTATCGCCCGTTCCGCCAATGAGGCGCTGATCCTGGCTGAATCGATCGGATTCCCCGTCGCCATGAAGATCTACTCCCCCGACATCTCCCATAAATCCGATGCCGGCGGCATTCGACTCAATATCAGTAACGCCCAGGTTGTGCGCAGCACCTATCGTGATCTGATCGAACAGGTCAAGGAGACCCGCCCCGAGGCAAATGTGGAGGGGGTAACCGTTGAACAGATGTATCAAAGCCCGAATGGACGGGAACTGCTCATCGGCATCGTACGTGATCCGGTGTTCGGACCGGTGATCAGCTTCGGCAGCGGCGGCACCGCCGTGGAGGTGATGGGTGACTCGGCCATCGCCCTGCCACCCCTCAACCGCCGCCTCGCCAGCGACCTGATCGATCGTACCAAGGCCGCTAAACTGCTGAGTCAATTCCGGCATATGCCCCCCGCCAACCGGGAAGCACTGATCGATGTGTTGTTGCGGGTCTCCACCATGGCCTGTGAACTACCCTGGATCCAGGAGATGGACATCAATCCCCTGATTGTCGACGACCAGGGGGCGATTGCCGTGGATGCACGCATCCGGGTCGATTTCCCACGTCCCTCCACCGACCCTTACAACCATTTGGCCATCCACCCCTACCCGGTCAACCTGGTCAACCGCACCCAGTTGCCCAACGGCACCAATATCGTGATCAGACCAATTCGGCCGGAGGATGCCGACCTGGAACAGACCTTCACCCGTCAGCTCTCCGACGAGGCGAAATATTTCCGCTTTATGAGTTCCATTCAGGAGCTGACCCCGGAGATGCTGACACGCTTCACCCAGATCGATTACCACAACGAGATGGCGCTGATCGCGGTCACCGAGGATGACAACCATGAAATCGAATTGGGTGTCTCCCGCTATGTGATCAATCCAGACAAGAAGAGCTGCGAGTTCGCCCTGGTGGTATCCGATCAGTGGCAGCGCCAGGGGATCGGCCATAAGCTCATGCATCAGCTGATGGAGATCGCCCGGGATCGTGGCCTGGAGAAGATGGAGGGAGAGGTATTGAGTAATAATTTCAAGATGCTGGATCTGATGAAATCGCTCTACTTCGGTATCTCCACATCACCGGAGGACAGCAGCATAAAACAGGTGGTGGTGGATCTGTAGGGTGCGGCAAGCCGCACCCTACATTTTTTCGTCTTCTTTTCTGTTCGTCAGGCACGAAAAAGCCGCCCTGTCATGGAACAGGGCGGCTTTTTTCAGCACTGTAAGGTTGCGGCTTAGATCTTCTCTTTGATGCGTGCGGCTTTACCGGTGCGGCCACGCAGATAGTAGAGTTTCGCCCGGCGCACATCACCACGACGGGTCACCTTGATGGAGGCCACGGTTGGGCTATAGGTCTGAAAAACACGCTCAACACCCTCACCGTGAGAGATCTTGCGAACGGTGAATGCTGAGTTGAGGCCACGGTTGCGCTTGGCGATCACTATGCCTTCGAAGGCCTGCAGGCGTTCACGCTGCCCCTCCTTAACCCGAACTTGAACCACAACGGTATCACCGGGGCCAAAATCTGGAACCTCACGCCCCATCTGCTCGGCTTCGAGTTCTGCGATGATATTGCTCATGGTCTATTGCTCCTGTGTCTGCTCCGCGTCTCCCGACGCAGCAATGATTTCTGCTATTAACTTCTCTTCTTCAACCGTCATCTGACGGCCCTGCAACAGATCGGGACGTCTCTCGCGGGTACGTTTCAGTGCCTGCTGCAGACGCCAGCGCCGTATGGCGTCGTGGTTTCCACCTTGCAGTACCTCCGGTACCGACATGCCATCGATCTGCTCAGGACGGGTATAGTGCGGACAATCCAGCAACCCGTCCATGAATGAATCCTGTTGTGCGGAATCGGCATCCCCCAGGGCACCGGGAATCAGCCTTATCAGCGCATCCAAAACCACCATCGCGGCAAGCTCGCCGCCACTTAACACATAGTCGCCTATGGACCACTCTTCATCCACATAGCGCTCTATAATGCGTTCATCCACACCTTCATAGCGGCCTGCTATCAGTAGCAGTGGTTGTCGACTCTCAACTACCGCCTGTGCCCGCTGTTGATCGAACCTCTCTCCCTGTGGGCTCAGATAGATCACCTTCGCCTGCGGAGATGCCTGCAACGCCGCATCGATTGCCTGCTGCAGCGGCTGGTACTTCATCACCATGCCGGGTCCACCGCCATAGGGCCGATCATCCACCGTGCGATGCACATCCTTGGTGTAGTCACGCGGGTTCCAGAGTTCGATCTGCGCCAGTTGGCGACCGATCGCCCTGGCCACGACGCCCTCCTTGGTCAGGGCATCGAACATAGCCGGCATCAGCGTGACCAGGTCGAATCGCATCAGAACTCCGGGTCCCAGTCCACGGTAATCCGCCCGTGTTCCAGATCCACCTCCTGTATGGCCTCTCCCGTGGTGTAGGGTATCAACCGTTCACGCTCACCGCGGACCACCATTACATCGTTGGCCCCGGTCTCGAAGAGGTGTGAGACGACACCCAGTTCGACCCCTTCGAGGTTCACCACCCGCAATCCTTGCAGATCGGTCCAGTAGTATTCGCCAGATTCCAGTGCCGGTAGCTGCTCACGCTGGACAGCGATGTCACACTCCACCAATGGCGCGGCAAGATCCCGGTCATCGATTCCCTGCAGCTGGGCGACTACGCCCTTGCCCTGGCTGCGACCGGCAATCAGCTTATAGTGCTTCCAATCACCCCCCTGTTTGAGATACCAATCCCGATAGCGGACAATTCCCTCTCTCGGTGAGGTATGGGAGTAGATCTTTAGCCAACCCCTGACACCAAACAGGCCAGAAACCCGGCCCATTATTATCAACTCATCTTGCGGCATCTTCTCCGTCCCTCTATGGGGCTTCCACCCGGGACGGGATGACTGACTGTCAGGCTGCCTGTTTAGCTGCCTGTTTCAGTAGCGCCGTCACCCGCTCGCTCGGCTGCGCACCCTTGGATACCCAGTGCTGCACGCGCTCCTGATCGACTCGCAGTTCCTCTTCGCCGCCGACCGCAACAGGATTGAAGAAACCGAGACGTTCAATATAGCGACCGTCACGCGCATTGCGGCTGTCGGTCACCACAATGTGGTAAAAGGGTCGCTTCTTCGCGCCGGTTCTTGAAAGGCGTATGGTTACCATTGATGTATCCTTAGAAATTCGCTAACACACCGGAACCTGCCCGGCGGGAAACGGCGTATTATAACTAACTTTTGGCTGATGTGAAGAAAAAATTTTTGACTGTTGGATTATGAATTTTGCATTGGTGGAGTGAGCGCAGCGAACCCATCAATTCAACATTCTCAATTAAAAACAAAGCGTTGAATCAGAACGGAAAACCGCCGCCCCCCGGCGGCATCCCCCCGCCCGGAAACCGACCTGCCATCCCCTTCATCATCTTTTTCATGCCGCCGCCCTTCATCTTCTTCATCATTTTCTGCATCTGCATGAATTGTTTGAGCAATTTGTTTACATCCTGCACCTGGGTGCCGGATCCGGCGGCGATCCGCCGTTTGCGGGAACCCTTGATCACAGCGGGAAAGGAGCGCTCGTGGGGGGTCATGGAGTTGATGATGGCGATCAGGCGGCCAATCTCTTTGTCGTTCACCTGATTTTTCACATGATCGGGTATCTCTCCCATGCCCGGCAACTTGTCCAGCAGACCGCTCATACCCCCCATATTGGCCATCTGCAGCATCTGCTCCTTGAAATCCTCCAGATCGAACCCCTTGCCCTTCTGGAGTTTTTTCGCCAGTTGCGTCGCCTTCTCCTGATCGACCTTGCGACCCACCTCCTCCACCAGGCTGAGGACATCGCCCATGCCTAGGATGCGCGACGCGATTCGATCTGGGTGAAAGGCCTCCAGGGCATCGGTCTTTTCACCCACACCGATAAACTTGATCGGCTTGCCGGTGATCTGGCGTATCGACAACGCGGCCCCGCCACGGGCATCGCCATCGGCCTTGGTCAGAATCACACCTGTCAGGGGTAGCGCATCGTTGAAGGCCTTGGCGGTATTGGCCGCATCCTGTCCGGTCATACTATCCACGACGAACAGGGTCTCCACCGGATCGAGGGTTTGATGGAGCTGCTTGATTTCACCCATCATCTGCTCATCCACGTGCAGTCTGCCGGCGGTATCCACAATCAGTACCTCGGCAAATCCCTTGGCCGCCTCCTTAACCGCCCGTTGGGCGATGTTCAGGGGCTTCTCATCGCCCGAACTGGGTATGAAATCGACTCCCACGTCCCGGGCCAGGGTCGCCAGCTGGTCTATCGCCGCCGGTCGGTAGACGTCACAGCTCACCACGCTGATCTTCTTTTTCCCCTGCTGCAGCAACCAGCGTGCGAGCTTGGCCACACTGGTGGTCTTACCCGAGCCCTGTAATCCCGCCATCAGGATTACCGCCGGTGGCTGTGCCGCCAGATCGAGGGCCTCGTTGGCCTCACCCATCACATGAATCAACTCGTCATTGACGATCTTTATCAAGGTCTGGCCCGGGGTGAGGCTCTTCATGACCTCCTCACCGGTCGCTTTCCGCTTCACCTGATCGATGAATTCACGCACCACCGGCAGGGCCACATCGGCCTCCAGCAGCGCCATGCGCACCTCGCGCATGGTCTCCTTGATATTTTCATCCGTGAGACGGCCCTGGCCGCGTAGATTGGTGAGCACCTTGCCCAGCCGTTGAGTCAGATTGTCAAACATGGTTGTCCTAATGGGTACGAACAATAAATCAGTATACCAGTCCGAGAGAATTACTCCCTATCTCTTTCACAGCAAGTGGAAAATATGCGAATATCGCGGCTTATTCCCATCTACCAGGGCCTGCTTACAGACCCGAGTTAAGGATTTACAGGATCTTGATCGCCACACTCGCCATTATCACCTATCTAGCCGCCGGCTCGATCCTGGCACTCCGGCTGTTCCGAAATCAGGAAGGCTCGAAGCTGCCCCGCGCCCTGGCGCTGGGTGTGGGATTTCTCGGAGTGGCCCTGCATGCCGTTCCCCACTATCAAAACCTCATCTCATCCTCCGCTATCAATTTGGGCATTTTCAATGCCATGTCCCTGATCGCCTGGACCATCACCCTGCTGCTATTGGTCTCCAGCATCAGTAAGCCGGTTGAGAACCTGGGCATTGTCATCATGCCCCTGGCAGCGATTGCCCTCTATCTGGAGAGCCGCTATCAGACGGTTCACTTCATCACCGACCAGGTCTCCAGCGGTTTGACCATCCATATCCTGGTCTCCATGCTGGCCTATAGCCTCTTCGCCCTGGCCAGTGTGCAGGCGATATTGCTCGCCATTCAGGATCACCACCTGCGGCAACGCCATCCTGGCGGCTTCATTCGCGCCCTGCCTCCACTGCAGACCATGGAGAGCCTGCTGTTCGAAATGATTGCGGTGGGATTCGTGTTGCTGAGCCTGGCCCTGCTATCCGGATTCGCTTTTCTGGAAAATATGTTTGAGCAGCACCTTGCCCATAAGACGGTACTTTCGATTATCGCCTGGGTTGTCTTCGGTACCCTGTTATGGGGGCGTTATCGCTTTGGATGGCGGGGCCAGAAGGCGCTGATCTGGACCCTCAGCGGATTTGTGGTACTGATGCTCGCCTACTTCGGCAGCAAGGTGGTGATCGAGTTGATTCTCAGCTGAGATGATTCTGTCGGGAGAGGGTTAACGGTATGCGGGGACGGACTCAATCCTGAGCCTGTTTCCGATAGGCCTGGATCGCATCCCTTCCGAGTTTCAGCTTTTTCCCGTCTTTCATGACATCCACCCTGGCCGCTTCGCAGATTGCCAGGGTGCGGTCATTCAGCGCCACGATCTGTTGCACCCTCTCCTCAAATCCCTCGCTGCTGGATGCTTCAGGATCGGCGAAGATCACCTTCAGGGTCTGCATCCGCTTGTGGTCCAGCTGCTCCAGCTCAGACCACTGCTCCTCCCCGGCCAGGCGGAGAATCTCTTGGCTCAACTCAAAGGCAAGTTTCAGGTTCTGCTCGAGCGTAGGCACGGTGTGCTTCCCCCAACGCCTTTTTATCCAGGGTCGATGCTGACAAGGGTTATTTGGTTTTCACCACGTCATCGATGTTTTTGGCATTTTGAATGGCTTCCGGCATGGCATCCCAGGCGGTTTTGATCTCTTTCAGCAACGATGCCACTTCATCCAGGGCCTCAACATCCTGATTGATGTTTGCCTCGAACAGACGCCGGATCATGTAGTCGTAGAGCATATCGAGATTGTTGGCTATTTCCCCGCCCTGTTCAAAATCCAGGGCACCTCGCAGGGCCTCGATAACCGAGATGATCCAGTTGATCTCATTGTGTCTGGCTTCGTGCTCCTTGCGCTGAATCGACCCGCGTGCATTGGAAATCCCATCCAAGGCCCCGGTCATGAGCATCTGGACCAATCTGAATGGGGTGGCATACATGGCTTCTGATGAAGCGGCTTGACGATAACTGTTTATTGCTGAGTTACTTACCATTATTAGACCTTCAAGCTGTCTGAATTAAGCCAATGCTGTATACACTCAGCTGTTCTGGATAGAAGCCAGCTGACTGGTGAGAAAGCTGCTGGTACTTTGCAGTATAGCAACCGTTTGATCCAAGGCTGCGAATTGATTGATGAGTTTTTTCTCATAATCGTCCAGCCGCAACTCTGCCCGTTCGATCTGTGTCTGCACATTGTCCTTCTGATTGTTCAGACTTTCATCTTTGGAATCGATAACCCCACCCACATCCAGCAGCAGATCGGCGTAGTTAAAGAAACGGTTGGCAAAACCTGTGGTTTCATCGGTCAGGATCTGCGCCACACGATCGAAATCGTTGACCAATGCATCCGCTAGGTCGCTGCTGTCGAGGGACAGAACACCTTCTCTATCCCTGGTGATTCCGATCTCAAACAGGTAGGCATCGGCGGCATCCACTGTCGCGACCTGATTCAGGACATCGACAAAACCCTGTCTCATCCTGCGCAGGCTGCTGTCGCCCCCCAATGAACTCTCTTCCATGGCGTCGAACTCATCCATCACCGTGTTGTAGGCATCGACCAGTCCCTGGATCTTCTCCTCGATTTGGGTGTTGTCCCGGGTGATTCCGATCGAAGCACTGCCAGCTGCCACCAGTCCAATGGAAACCCCGGATATGGCGCTGGTCACCGTATTCGATGCACTATTGACGGTAAACCCGTCGATGGTGAGCAAGGCATCCTGGGCCGTCTCCACCTGTTCCGCCAGACCGTCGCCGCCGGCACCGATATAGAACAGCCTGGAGAGGCCGTTGGCATCGGTATTGTTGCCGTCATCCCCATCCACGAAGCTTACCGAAAAGCCATTCGCCGCACCGGTCTCCTGACTGGTGAGGATCAAGCGACTGCCACCAGCCTCATTCAGGATGGTGGCCGCAACACCTGGGTTGTCGGCAGCGCTGTTGATGGCATCACGCAGACCCGCCAGGGTGTTATTGCTGGCATCCACGGTCAGATTCATGGTCGACCCATCGACAGTGATCGACAAGGTACCTGTACCGACTGCTGTGTTACTGTCCGCATAAGCGGAAGAGGCCAGCTTATCCCCGCTCGCCAGGTGATCCACAACGATGTCATAACTCGACACCGCGGCGTTTTCATCGGCGCTGACGGTCACTACGGATTCGTCACTGGTGCTGGTGGAAAATGCCGCCAGACCGGTAGCGGTGGTCAGCTCTTCCACGCTGCTCTTGAAGGTGTCGATAGCGCTCTTGATCAGTCCATAGTCACTGATCTGCTGATCGATCTCCTGCTCACGGGAGCGCAATTGATTAAGCGGTCGAGACTCGATCTGCAACAGCTGATTGATAATGGTATTCCAATCGTTTCCTGAACCGATGCCTGAAAAGCCGATTGCCATGATAAGCTAAGCCTCACCAGTAGTATGAGTACGACGTTTAAACCTTGTCATCCAGCAAGACGCCCGGTAACAGCTCGTCCTGCATCTCCTCGATATGGGAAATAACATGCAAAACCTGTTCCGGAGGTATCTGCCTGACCAATTCACCGGTTTCGGAGTCGACCACCCGTATAACCTGGGTGCCGGTTTCCTGATCGATGCTGAACTCGAGATTCCGATTGACCATTTGCGTCAGGTTTTCGACATTCAGCGCCAGTTCTTTGCTGTCGATAACCAATGCTTGCTCAATTTCCGCTGCCGGTTTCTTTTCCCCCTCTACTGAGGGAGTCTGAACTTGCACAGCAGGAGTCGCAGCAGTCTTGGAGACCTCACGTTTGTAGCCATACTCATTGGCTAAATTGTTGATTACGTTTGACATGATCACACCCTATCCATTTGAGGGTTAATCATGGGGGCGGCTCACTGTGCCACCCCCACGGTCATGCTTAACTGAGCAGACCCAGTGCCAGCTGTGGCAGTGAGTTGGCCTGCGCCAAGGCGGCCACGCCAGCCTGCTGCACGACCTGAGCACTGGTCATTCTAGCGGTTTCACGAGCGAAGTCCGCATCCATGACCCGTCCGGCTGCCGCATATTGTGCCTCTTCGATGGAAGCGGCTACGCGAGAAGCCGATGACAGACGGCTCTGCAGACTACCGACGTTAGCCAGTTCGGCTGCCACGGCATTGAGGTCCGTGTCCACCGAGGCGATACTGGTGATGGCAGCGGTGTGAGCGGGTGATGCTGAGGAGACAGTGATGGTCTGACCGGCGTTGGCGCCGACCTGAATCGCACCACCGCCACCGAACACTGCTGTGCCGTTGAAGGTTGCGCGAGCCAATGCGTCCGTGATCTCAGTTGTCAGGGCGGCGAACTCAGTTGTCATATAACCCTGCTGGGCTGCGGTGTAGAGACCACTGGCGTGTTGCACGGCGAGTTCGCGCTGACGTTGCATCATGTCACTGACGGTCTGCAGGGTAGCGTCTGCCACACTCAGATAGGAGATGCCGTCTGCGATGTTACGCTGAGCGACGGTCATGCCCCGTGCCTGACCGGTTTGCAGCTGTGCGATAGCGAGGCCGGCGGCATCGTCTTTCGCCATGTTGATACGCAAGCCGGAGGAGAGACGCTGGACTGCGGTTTCAAGGTTGGATTGGGTGCGACCTAGGTTCTTCTGTGCCGCAAGGGAGAACACATTAGTGTTGACTGTGATTGCCATTTTTTAATTCCTCTATCGAACCGACGATGGCATCTGTCTAAGCGCTCTATCGTCGGTGATTTGCATTTAGCGGATATACCAACAAGTTTGGTATTTACCGCCTCCGATATTTGTAGCGGCCCACAAGGCGGGAACTTTAACCCGATTCCCCCTTCGCAGGGCCAGGCCCTAAACCCTACCGGATAAAATTAGTCATTGTTTATACTGATGTTTTTTTAGATCGCCGAGAAGACTTCAGGAGGAAACTAGATCCTATGCCTTAGCTTCCCGTGCGTTCCACTGCGGGCACGCCAATCGGCACGTGCGGTTATCCAGTCAAGATGGGACACCAGGCTACCGCCCAATAACAGGTGCTATGGATTCGATCCCAATGCCCTATCTGAATCAGGCCAGGGGTTCGATCTGCAGCCTCCCAGATTAGTACTCCGTCAACATGATAATGATGGATGCAGAGCCCACCCAAACGGCCAAGGCAAGGCGCAGTCCGCAGGGAATGGCGCACCCTTTCCAAGGAGTGCAACGCCGCCTTGGCCGTTTGGGTGGGCTCCCGGAGGGCGAGCCGATAAGCAGCCATCCGCGTTGTTGTGTTGACGGAGTACTAGAGATAGTTGAAGAGTGAAAGACCCTGCACCATGTTGAAGGTCTGTTGCGCCGCTTGCAAGGCCACCAGATCCTGTTCGAAACGACTGATCGCCTCTGCGATATCCAGGTCTTCGGTTTCGGAGAGTGCGCTCTCCATGGTGAAGATGAAGTCCTCGTTGATGTAGCGCTGTTCATCAATGGTGTTGAGACGTGCGCCGCCCCGCGCCCTGACCGTGACCATGTGTTCCTGAGCCAGCTGCAGATCCTCCATGAACACGCTGTTCGGGGCATCCGCCTCCATGCCGGCGATAATGCCATGCACGGTTTCGAAGATATTGCGTCTCCCGCCCGCGGCGGTTTCAACATTCATGAACACATCGTAACCGTTTTCCCGATCCTGAACCTGCCGGGTGGCCGAGATCTGCAGGGTCCTGGTGCCCATGTCGCCGCTGTAGGCGAAGACACCGTCCGCGGGATTGTCGAATGGCAGGCTGTCGGCATCATAACCGGCGAAGATATATTCACCGTCACTGTCCCGGGTATTGGCCAATGCCATCAGCTCATCATTGAGCTGGCGCAACTCTTGGCCGATGGCCTGGCGAGCGGCAGGGGAATAGGTATCGCTCTGTCCCTGTATGGCCAACTCCATGATGCGTGGCAACAGGTTATCCACGCCCCTCAGCGTCGCTTCCTGCAGCTCGAGCCGGGACTGGGCCCGGTCGGCATTGTTCTGATACTGTTCAACCTGGGTAATGGAGGTCCGCAGGTCGAGCACATAGGCGGCACCGGGCGGATCATCCTTGGGGGTCAAAATGCGTTTGCCGGTGGAGATCTGCATCTGCGCCCTGCTGACCTCGGACTGGCGTTGCAGCATGCTATTGATACCACGGTCGAACAGCATGGATGTGGAAACGCGTGCCATACCATTACCTCCTGACTGCGCCTAATAGGGTGTCGAACAGGGTCCCGGCAACGGAGATCACCTGGGCTGATGCCTGATAGGCCTGCTGAAACTGAATCAGCTTGGCTGCCTCTTCATCCAGGTTGACACCCGAGATCTCCGCCATCGCCTCCTGCGAACGGACCAGCAGACTCTCCTGGGCCCCCAGGTTCAGTTCCGCGTGGCGGGTTTTCGATCCCACATCCGAGACCATCTGGATATAGGTGGCATCGAAGCTGGCCGTTCCACCCAGCAATAGGTTCTGGTTCTGCAGGCCGTCCAGGGAGAGGGCGTTGCGATTGTCACTGCTGCCATTGGTATTGTTGCTGATGGTGAAGCTGTCACCATCGGCGGGCACCCCGGCAATGGAGAAACTGATATCGCCATATAAGGCAAATTGGGCACTCGGCACGTTGGTACCGGCAATCGTCGACGTATTGAGATTATCGTAAACGATGAAATCGTCGAACGGGTCCACACCGGGTGTCGATCCGGGATAGTAGACCTCGAAGCCGCTGGTGGCTCCACCCTGGTCGTCGTACACCAGCTGGATATCGCCGCCCACCAGGGGCAGGCCGGTCATGGAGCTGTTGCCCGGTTGGGTAATACGGGCGTCGCCGCTATTCAGGGGATTGCCGTTGCCATCCACCGCAGGCTGCACCTGCACGGGACCGGCAGCCGCCAGCCGCCGCACATCGCTGATCAGCAGATTGAGATCCTGTGAAGCGGTACGGGTCGGTTGAATCAAAAAGGTATCACCGGTGATGGCGCCGGCGGCATTGATATTGATATCCAGGCCGTCAACGATATTGGCACCTGCCGCCAGGGTCTGGGTTGCACCAGAGACCAGGTTCTGCAAGATAAAATCGGCACCGTCGTAGGTCAGCTCATAGCTGTTACCGGTAAGATTGCCCACATTGTCGTAATCGACGGTGATGGAGCTGCCGTTGCCCGGTTGCGACAACACCTGAACCGAGCTGGTGCTGAACAGGGCGGTACCGACCAGGCCATCCAGATCCAGGCCCATCTGGTGCTGGGTATTGAGTTGATCGGCAACACCGAGGGCGACCAGGCCCACCCTGTCCTGAGTTGGATCGAGAATCTCGCTGCGGAACCTCAGCATGCCGCCAATGGTGCCGCCGGTGATCTGATCGGTAATGACCTGGGTACCAAATGAGTAGTTGAAGGTGATCTCCATATGAGTGGGATCGAGACTGGATGGCTGGGTGCCAAGGGTGGCGGCACTGGTATCCATCACCAGGGGCTGGCCCCTACCGATGAAGACATTGTAGGCCCCGTCGCTCTGCTGCAGGACCTGGATATCCACCAATTCCGACAGTTCGTTGACCAACTGGTCCCGCTGATCCAACAGATCGTTTGGGGTACTGCCGTAGGCAAGTTTGATATCCGCATTGATATCGGCGATGTTTTGCGCCACACGGTTGATCTCACCCACGTTGAATCCGATCTGATTGTTCAATGTGGTGCGGCTGTTCTCGAACTGCTGCTCGAAATAGTGAAAACGGTCGGCCATCGATTCCGCCTCGGTCAATACCAGCTGACGCGCCGGAATCGAGGTGGGGTCATCGGCCAGTCCCTGCAGGGCATTGAAGAAGTTCTGGATGGTGGGTTGAATACCCGCATCCGGATCCGCCACCAGATCATCGAGTCGTTGCGCGCCTTCATAATAGGCACTCAATTCCGAGGTGACGGTCAAGCTGGTACGCATCTGGCCGGCAACGAAGGTATCGTACTGGCGCTGGATTTCCGAGCTCTCGACACCGGTACCGATATAGCCTGCCGGGCTGAGATCCGGCTGTCTGGTGTTAAAGTCTATCCGCTGACGGCTGTAGCCCTCGGTGTTGACATTCGAGATGTTGTGTCCGGTGGTATCCAGGGCGTGCCGATTGGCAATCAACCCGGAGACACCGATGGATAGTATGCTCACTTAAATCGCCTCTGTTTCACTCTGTATCGACTGCTCGACCATTCCCTTAAATCGGCTCAGGGCGGTCTGCATCTCCGTTCCCTGCATCACCCGCACTATCTTCTGCGCATAGTCGGGGTCGGTGGCGTACCCCGCATCCTGCAGCGCCTTGAAGTATTCCGCGGCATCCTGGGTACTTTGCAGGGCCTCCGTGTAGCGCGGATTCTGTTTGAGAAAGGCCACATAGTCCCTGAAACTCTCATCGAATGAAGCGTAGGTACGGAAATACTCACGCCGGCGCACCGCCACATCCTGTTCAAACTCCAAGGTCTCCTGTCTTACCCGGTCACCGCTCCAGCGCTGATCGGCCTTGATCCCAAACAGGTTGTGGCTGCTTCTACCATCCGCAGATTGCATCACATGCCCACCCCAGCCGGTCTCCAGGGCCGCCTGGGCAAGCAGCGCCTCGGTGGGCAACCCCAGCTCCTTGGCGGCACTGTCGGCGGCCGACCAGAGGGCCTCCACAAAGGATTCCGGTGAGTCGATGTCGGCCGACGGCTGCACTGCCGCCGCTCCCTTGTTGGATTCCACCCTATTCGCTAGCTGAGATCTTGCCAGTGCCGATGGGTGCAGCCAGTATGACTCCAGGGAGGTATTCGGCTCAGACTGCTCGGCTTCATCCACCCCCAGCTGATTGCGCAGCAGCTGCGCCATGCCCAGGCCGCGCTGTTCAGAGAGGTGGACCGAGAGTTGCTGGTCATACATATCCCTTACGAACTCGCTCTGCTTGCTCTCGAACAGACCGTTGCCGAAGCTGGCCTGGCGCATCTGCTTGACCATCATCTGTACGAACAGGGATTCGAACTGTCGCGCTACCTGTTCTGCCGTTCCCGCCTGATCATCACGCGCCTGATGCTTGAGGGCCGTGAGTCCGGAAAAGTCGTGATAGAGGGCGGCGCCGGAGGTATTCATCAGATCACCAACAGTTCGGCTCGCAGGGCACCGGCCTCTTTCAGGGCCTCGAGGATGGCTACCAGGTCACTGGGTGCTGCACCCACCTGATTGACGGCGCGCACCACATCATCCAGGGATGCACCGGGGTTGAACAGAAACATATGATCCTTGCCCTCTTCGGTAATCGTCACCTGGCTCTGGGGTACCACCGCAGTCTGCCCTGCCCTGGCGAATGGACCGGGTTGGGAGACAGCCGTCTCCTCACTGATGCTGACCACCAGGTTGCCGTGGGAGACCGCGGCCGGATAGACCCTGACCTGACTGTTGATCACCACCGTACCGGTGCGTGAGTTGATGATCACCTTGGCCGAGGTCTTGCCCGGCTTGACCTCCAGCTCCTCCAACATGGAGATGAAAGTGACCTTTTGTCCAGGATCGATGGGAGCGTTGACCCGAATCGAGGTGGCGTCAACGGCCTTTGCCGTACCCGGGCCGATGGTGAGATTGATCGATTCGGCCACCCGCATGGCGGTGGTGAAATCCCCGTCGTTAAGATTGAGGGTCAACAAAGCCGCCTGGTTGAAGTCATTCGGTACTTCACGTTCCACGGTAGCACCGTTGGGGATGCGTCCTGCACTGGGTATATTCACCGTCAGCTTGGAGCCATCAGACCCCTCTGCACTGAGACCGCCCACCACCAGGTTGCCCTGAGCCAAGGCGTAATTCTTACCATCAGCACCTTTCAGTGGCGTCATCAACAGGGTACCGCCACGCAGGCTTTTGGCATTGCCAAGTGATGAAACCGTGACATCGATCTTCTGACCCACCTTGCTGAATGGGGGAAGGTCGCCATGCACGATCACGGCAGCAACGTTCTTCGGCTTGATATTCACACCATCGGGTATCTGCACACCCAATTGGGAGAGCAAGTTCTTGAGGCTGTTGATGGTATAGGGCGAATCGGTATCTTTATCGCCGGTACCGTCAAGGCCCACGATCAGACCATATCCGATCAGTTGATTGGTGCGCACACCCTGGATCGAGGCCAGGTCTTTGATCCGTTCCGCCCATACGGCCTGGCTTGCCAACAGGAAGATCGATAACGCGATGATAACTTTGTGTACGATGACGTTCATTGCATGACACCTCAGAAGGGCGAGAGCACACTGTTAAAGAAACGGGCCAACCATCCCATGGAGTTGGCATCCGCCAAGGCGCCTTCACCCACATAGGTAATGGTGGGATCGGCGATGCGGGTGGAATCAACGGTATTTCCCGGTGTGATATCCCTGGGCCGAACGATGCCCGACAGGCGGACATACTCGGTGCCCTGGTTGATGCCGATACGCTTTTCACCCCGCACGTAGAGATGGTTGTTCGGCAGTACCTCGATCACCGAGACAGTGATACTGCCATTCAGGGCATTGCTCTGGGTGGCACTGCCGTCGCCACTGAAATCGTGGGTCGAATCGAGACTGAAACCGAGCCCCACGTCCTTGTTGTTGGGAACCGGTACGAAGCCGGGTACGTTGAACTGCATCGACTGACCAAACAGGGTGGGATTGGTGATACTGTTACTGCTGCTTTTCGCCGTAGAGGTGGTGGCCGATTTATTCGCCTGGGTACTCTCAACCAGATTCACGGTCAACAGATCGCCGACTCGCCGGGCCCGGATATCCTCGAACCAGGCCTGTTCGTAACCCGCCTGGTAGATAGCGCCATTGCCCCTTGGCGCGGGCGGCGGCATGACCGGTCGAATCGGTGCATAGGCTGCATCCCGGGTCGGGGTTGTGCTATAGCAACCCGCCAACAACGGTAAGGTCATGATCATGATCAATATGCTGTTGCGGAATCTATCCATCAGAGTGACTCCCGTTAGAGTTGCTGATTGACATAGGAGAGCATCTCATCAGTGGTGGAGATGGCCTTGGAGTTCATCTCGTAGGCGCGCTGGGTCTCTATCATATTGACCAGCTCCTCCACCACATTCACATTCGAACTCTCGAGTGCCGCCTGGATCAGGGTACCGGTGCTATCGGTACCCGGTATCGCGGTACTCACGCCACCGCTGGCATTGGTCTCACGATAGAGGTTGTCACCGATCGGTTCCAAGCCCTGTGGATTGACGAAATAGGCCAGCTCGACCTGTCCGATCTGGGTCGGTGTGTTGTTGCCCGATACCAGTGCCGAGACCACGCCATCGGAGCCGATGGTCAGGCTGGTGGCGTTGCTGGGTACGGTCATCGCCGGCTGCAACTCATAACCGTTAGGCGTCACGATGTTGCCGTCGGCGGTGAGGCTGAAGGTGCCGTCACGGGTGTAGACGATATTGCCGTCCGGATGCAGGACCTGAAAATAACCCTTGCCCTGGATGGCCACATCCAATGAGTTTCCGGTTTGAACGATATTGCCCTGACTATGCTCTTTCTGGGTCGCCACCACCCGTACACCGGTGCCCACCATCAAGCCGGAAGGCAACTCGGTATTCTCGGAGGATTGAGCACCCACCTGACGCAGGTTCTGATAGATCAGGTCGTTGAATACGGCCCGGTCCCGTTTGAAACCGGTGGTATTTACGTTGGAGAGATTGTTGGATATCACAGACATGTTGGTCTGTTGCGCGTCCAATCCGGTTTTTGCGATCCAGAGTGCCGGGTACATAGTCTCTTCCTCGTAATTGATTAATCTGGTTAGTCATGCGTTGCCGTGCAACGCCTCTCTCTAATATCTATATCAGCAATTTACTTGCCAACATCAGCTCATGCTCATGAGCTTGGCCGAGGCGCTGTCCAGATCCTCAGCGGTCTTCATCATCTTGACCTGCATTTCAAATTTACGTGACAGCTCGATCATGGTGACCAGGCTGTCCGCCACATTGATGTTGCTGCTCTCAAGGGCACCGGATACCAGCTCAGTCGCGGCATCCGCGTCCGCCTCTTCACCATCCTGCAGTCGTAGCAGGCCATCTTCCCCCTTGATCAACTGCTCCGCATCAGGATTGACCATCTTGATACGGTCGATAATCGCCAGCGCCTCCGGGGTAGCGCCCTCAGGCAATACGGTAATGGTGCCGTCTGGGGCGATCTCCAGGCGCTCATAGGGCGGCAATGCAATCGGTCCGCCATTGCCGATCAGCGGCAAACCCTGGCCGTTGGTTACCAGTCCATTGGCATCCACCCTCAGGTCGCCGCGCCGGGTATAGGCCTCAGAACCATCGGCTACCTGCACCGCAAAATAGCCATCGCCCTTCACCGCCAGGTCGAGAGGATTACCGGTGGACTGGATGCTGCCTTTGTCAAAATTGATATTCGGGCGCTCATCCAGGGCGTAGACCCGGGTCGGGTATCCCTGGCCAAACACAGGCATACTGCGGAATTGATTGAGGTCTTCCATGAAGCCCGGGGTATTCACATTGGCCAAGTTATTGGAGTTACTGGCCTGGGCGATCAAGGTCTCTTTTGCCCCGCTCATGGCGACGTAAAGCATGCGATCCATGGGTTGCTCCTGTTCTTTGATTCAGTTCGCGCTATGGCTTTTACTGAAACACTGCAAGAAACAAACCAACTGTTTGAGTTTTGAGTTAGGTGATGGAAGAAAAAAATGAGAGTAGCGAACCTACTAACTAAAAACTAAAAACTTATAACTCAAAACTCTTCAGAAAAAATCGCCCCTCCCGTCCCCCGTACACTGAGGACAGAAGTGGCGACTACCCAGCCTTCTTAACGGATATTGATGACTGTCTGGGTAACGGCATCCGCAGTGGTGATGACCTGCGCATTGGCCTGGAAGTTACGTTGTGCGGTAATCAGATTGACCAACTGCTTGGCCAGATCGACGTTTGAGTTCTCCAGCGCACCGGACTGAATCAGACCGAAACTGCTGGTACCGGCCTCACCCAACTGCACGTCGCCGGAGGCGAAAGACTCTGCCCAGCTGGTATCGCCAATCTGGCGCAGCCCCTGGTTATTACTGAAGCGGGCCATTGCAATCTTACCCAAAGGTTCTGATTGACCGTTGGTGAAGCGGGCAAATACCACCCCGGTGCCATCCACGTCCACACCGCTCAGACGGCCCGAGGTAAAACCATCCTGACTCAACTCATTCACAGAAAAGCCTGAACCGAATTGGGTGGTTGCACTGTAATCAAAGGTCAGGGTGGTGATATCCGCAGCGCCGCCACCCGGGTTGAAGGTGTCGATGGCCACGTTACCCAAGGCATCCACATCCCCTACACCGGTATCCAGGGCACCCGCGGTAGTGAATTGAACGTCCGCGAAGGCGTTACCACCCACGGTGACATTCACCCCGTCCACGAAGGTAAAGACGTTCCACTGATTGTCCGCCACCTTGCTGTAAAACATGGTTGTGGTATGCGCGGTTCCCAGGGAATCATAGATCGTGGTCGCGGTGGAGTGATTGTAGCTCTGCGGATCCGGCGGAAAGGTAAAGGTAGGCGCAGTCGGATCGAGAGTGACCACCGGCGGTTGTTCCGCCGCGCTCAGATTGAGGGTCGCATCGATATCGCTGGTGGCCTGTGGCGTACCGGAGACCACGGGTAGATTCAGATCACTGGTATCACCGGTGTTGAACAGGGTTCCGGTGGTGCCGATACGGGGAAAGATCTGCACCCTGGCACCGGTATGATCAACCACGTTGCCATCCCGGTCCACGCTGAAGGCGCCGGCTCGGGTATAGGTCGTGTCACCGGCGGAATCCTCCATCACGAAGAAACCCTCTCCGTTGATCGCCAGATCCAGGTTGTTGGAAGTAAATTCAGTGCTGCCCTGGGCAAACTGTTGTGCAACCCGGGTGACGCGAACGCCCCTTCCCGGTACTGAACTACTGACATCACTGATGGAATTTGCATAGATATCGGCAAACTCGGCACGGGATTCCTTGAAACCGACTGTGCTCGCATTGGCGATATTGTGCCCAGTCACATCAAGGTCGGTGGATGCCGCATCCAATCCACTAAGCGCTATACGAAATGCCATCTCTGTTCTCCTGTCTCTTCACTGTATGCAAGCAACGCTGACAGCATTGCTGCTGATGTTCTATTGAATCTGTGCCACGTCATTCATGGAGATCTGACCAAGGCCACTCAGGTTGAGCTGAATACCCCCTGACCCACCCAGATTGACACTCTCCACCTCTGCGGATACCAGGGTGCTGGGGGCCATCTCAGCATCATCCACATTGGCAATCGCACTCACCTGATAGAGTCCGTCACCCACATAGTCGCCGGCATCGTCATAACCGTCCCAACTGAAGGCGACCTGACCGGCCTCGTGGGTACCGAGTTGTAATTCACGCACCAGTTCACCGGACTGACTGGTAATCATCACCCGCACATTGGTTGCCGACGAGGGAAGCACGACACTGCCCTGCAACGGCTCTCCACTCGTTAACGCACCGACACTGCTCTCAACCAACACATCATGACCCACCAGGGTTGCCGCTTGTAGGGCCTGATCGGAAGTCAGCGCAGCGCGCAGTTCATTGAACGAGCTATTTAAGTCATCGATACCGGATACCGTGGCAAACTGGGATACCTGGGTCGCCATTTCCGAGTTTTCCATCGGTTTGAAAGGGTCTTGATGGGTCAACTCTGTGACCAGGAGTTGCATGAAGTCCTCCAGTCCCAGCTGACCCTGCTGCTTTTCCTCTTGAATGCTGTTGTTGGTCAGACCGATATCTTCATACAGATCGTATTGGCTGGTGATGGCTGTCATGGTTATCTCCTTACTGGCCCATGCGAAGGGTGGCGAGCAGTAGCTGTTTGGCTGAGTTAGCCACTTCCACATTCCCCTGATAGGAGCGTGAAGCGGAGAGCATGTTCGCCATCTCCTCAACCATGTTTACGTTCGGACGAAAGATATAACCCTCCTCGTTGGCAAGGGGGTGATCGGGTGCGTACTCCTGCACCAGGGGCGCCTGACTTTCCACAACCCCCGCCATCCGCACACCACTCGCTGCCGCATCCGGATTGGACTGGTCCAGCAGGGTCTGGAATACCGGCTGTCTGGAGCGATAGGTCTGATCGAGACTGCTGCTCACTGCATCGGCGTTGGCCATATTGCTGGAGACGAGATTGAGACGCAGACTCTGTGCGCTCATACCCGATGCAGCCGTATCAAATATTTTGAAGAGAGACATGCTCATTCACCCTTGATTGCTTTGCGTATGCCACTGATCTTGCTGTTGATGAAGCTTAGACTCGCCTGATACTCAACCGCATTGCTGCTGTAGGCCACATGCTCCCGCTCGGTATCCACCGTATTGCCGTCCAGTGATGGCTGCATAGGGGTACGGTAGAGCAGTTGTGATGGAGGCACAGGACCTGATTCAGGCTGAATATGTTGATTGTCAGTGGTCCTCAGACGAGTAGAACTGTTCATTTCACTGTTTAGAAGTGCCTTGAAATCGAAATCCCGGGCCTTGTAACCGGGTGTGTCGGCATTCGCCAGATTCGCGGCAAGGACCTCGGCTCGCTGCGAACGCAGCACCAATGCCCTTTCATGTATTCCAAACAGATCGTCGAAGTTCATGGATAGCTCCACAGCTCTCTTTGCCACTGAAGATGCAGGGAGCGTGCCAAACCTGTTCGCTGCTGTATTGGGAGGGGAAAGGGACTTTTTACGCCAGGAGTGCGGCAAGGGGGTGCCGCATCACGGCAAGCTTTGCCGTTTAGGACTTCAAACGATATGAGATGCCGCCGTGACCCACCTTCATCTCAAAACGATCGGTCAGCTGGTTGATCGATTCGGTGGACCCCAGAAACAGATAGCCTCCTGGATTCAATGCGTTAGCCATCCGGTCGACAATATCTCGCTTCAATTCATTGGAGAAGTAGATGAGTACATTACGGCAGAAAATGACATCGAATTTTCCCAGGCCGTGATAGCTGCTAGCCAGGTTCAGGGAACTGAAACTGACCCGGCGCTTGATCTCAGGCTTTACTTCGAGACAGCGCTCTTTGGGCAGGAAGAACCTGTTTTTTTGTTCCTGGGTAAGGCCCCGTTCAACTGCGAGACCACAGTAGACACCTGCGCGCGCCTCATCCAGCATCTTGCTCGAGATATCGGTAGCGACAACCTGCACCGGCCTGGCCGAGGGTTTCAAGGTTTGAAACTCCTGTGTGATCATGCTGATGTTGTAAGGCTCCTGACCACTCGAACAGGCAGCTGACCAGATACGTATCGAACCGCCTCGTTGCTGATTCAGATCAGGCAGAATGGTCTCTTTCAACAAAATGTAGTGGCCAATATCCCGAAACCAGAAGGTTTCATTGGTGGTCATGGCATCGATGACCTTCACCTTCAGGCGTGTATGGGCTGGTGATCGAATCAGATCCATCAAGGCGCCCAGAGAATCGACCTGCGCCTCTTTTATTATACTATTCAATCTACTGGAGACCAGATACTCCTTTCCGCTACCCAGCAAAATTCCACATGCCTGCTGGAGAAAAGACTTGAACGACTCATACTCCGCCGGTGATATGCTGGCTGACCGATGATACATTTTTTTATTTCTAGCTTATTTATTCAGGTAAAACAGTTAGGCCAAGCACTTTATACGCTCGGTGACGCGGCTGACCAATTCATCCGGCATGAACTTGGCGAGAAAATGATCGGCGCCTACTTTTTTCACCATGCTCTCATTGAATACGCCACTCAATGAAGAGTGCAGGATGACATACAGATCTGACAGTTTGGGATTGTCCCGTATCGCCGTCACCAGCGAGTAGCCGTCCATTTGCGGCATTTCAATATCGGAAATTACCATTGCCAACCAATCATTTAAGTTACCCTCTTCCGACCACTTAAGAAGCAGATTCAGCGCCTCGCTGCCATCTTTCGCCAGCACCGCCTCTATGCCTATCTCATTCAAGACCTTTTTGATCTGATTGCGTGCCACCATTGAGTCGTCAACCACCAGAATCTTCAACTTGCTCAGATCTGCACCTGTCTCCTCCACAGGCTGAGTCAAATCCTCATCGATACCCAACACTTCACTGAGTACCTTCTCCACATCGATGATTTCAACCAGCATATCATCGATTTCGGTGACTGCAGTCATATAACTGCTGCGTCCCAATCCCTTAGGTGGGGGCAGAATATCCTCCCAGTGAGTGTTGACAATACGTTCGACACTGCCAACCAGAAAGGCGAGCTGTCGACGATTGTATTCGGTAATGATGATGAAATAGTCCGTTGCTTTCTCCATCCTTGGGCCGCCTATGGCGTTACTCAGATCCATCACCGGTATATTGTTGCCCCTGAGAGAGGCGACACCACGAATAACCGGGTTGGAACCAGGTAATTCTGTGAGATGAGGACACTGTACGACCTCTTTCACTTTAAACACATTAATGCCGAAGACCTGGCGTCCCTGCAACCGAAAAAGCAACAATTCCAATCGGTTCTGTCCGGCTAGTTTGGTTCGTAAATCGACATTGTCCAAGACGCCAGCCATGGTTTTTCCACCCCGTAGTTCGAGAAGTTCATTACATAGAGTATGGCGGCTTTAACGGAGTGACCTTTAGTGCTGCGAGCCATAGTCCGATTTACACTGCCAAATATCACGGCATGGTGATTGCATATAATTTAAGCAATCAATCGAGAGACCAAGATCATGCTACGGAAAAAAGTGATAATTGAGACACTGCTGGCAATGCTCCTGTTCACGGCCACAGCAATCAGTCACGGGGCGAATGGGCTCCATCAGTCCCATGACTCAATCGCCGATGCGGTCAAGGAGTATCTGCTGCAAAGCGTGGCGAAGCAGAACAGCCATGCAAAGATTGTCATTACACCCCTGGATCACCGCCTCAAACTGAGCCAATGCGATAGCCCATTGCAGACCTTCAGTCCACCCGGCGGGAGTAAAATGGGGCGTACCTCGGTGGGTGTTCGCTGCGAGAGCCCGGCACCCTGGTCGCTGTATGTCTCCGCCAAGGTCGGTCTCGAATTACCGGTGGTGATCGCGACCCGGGATCTGGCCAGAGGCCAGGCAATCACCAAAGCCGACGTGAAACTGGAAATTTCAGATACCACTCACCTGCTTAGAGGTTATTATGAATCCGTCGATGAGATCGTCGGCCGGACGCTGAAGCGCACACTCCGCAGGGGCAAGGTCGTTACACCTTCATTGCTGGTGGTGCAAAAGACCGTCGCACGGGGTGAACAGGTCACCATACTGGCGGCCGCGGGCAGCATCGAAGTGCGCATGCAGGGCAAGGCGATGAAAAACGGTAATCCGGGCGACTTGATACCGGTGATGAATGTAAAATCGAAGAAAAAGCTGCAAGCACGAGTCATCTCGGAAGGGCTGGTAAGGGTGGACTGAACACAATTTGAGGCTGATTCCCGGGGAATCTAACTCTCGAGTAAGGGAGTCAGCAACTAAAGTAACAGTGCCGGAAGTCGATATTTAGAGTAAGCGACAAGTAAACGAGGATAAGCCATGGCGGTTGAAATCAATAGTCTCTCCAGCAGTAATCTGAAGGGTACGGGAGACAGTGGTCTGGTGACACGCTCTGGCTTGCCGGGAGGCAAACGTTCCGCCACATCCACAACCTCCCGTAAGGATCGGTTTGATATGACCGGTTCTGCCGGCAAGCTGTTGGAATTGGAGGCACGCATCGCCGCAATGCCCATCGTCGATGCGCAGAAGGTGGAGGCTGTGCAGAAAGCCCTTGCCACCGGTAGCTTCACCATCGATCCGCAGACCGCAGCGGATAAGATGTTGGCAATGGAACTGTCACTGCCCTGACTCCCATGAACTATTCATCCGAGACCGCTGAGGCCTTCGTCAAAATCCTGGATAACGAGATTGAGCAGTCCCAACGGCTGCTCGATCTGCTGCGTGCGGAACATGCCCTGTTGCAAAAGGGATCACCGCAACAGCTACAGGACCAGCTGGAGCAGAAAAAACAACAGCTGACACAGGTGGAAGCCGCTGTGCTTGCACATAACCGGTTCATCGAACAACAGGGACTTGTTGCGGACAAGCAAGGGACAGAAACCTTTATCCAACAATGCAGCGACAATCAGCGGGCGGCCGCCACCTGGCAGCGATTCACCTCCCTGCTGGAGGCGTGCCACAAGCAGAATGAGATCAATGGCGGAGCCGTTCAACTCAATCAGCGCCATGTCACCCAATCACTGGATATCCTGCGTGGCATCAGTCAAAGCGACAAGACCTACGGCGCTTCCGGTGAATCGAAACCCAACACCACCTCAAAGTCATTGGGTAAGGCCTGATCCCGCATTCAGTCGGCATCAGGTAGTTGTACAGAGGTCCCTCAAAACCGGCATAGTCCAGGATATTCACGCTGCAATCGTTCCAGATCCTGGGGTCTATCCAGATCCCAGAGTTGCGCCAACTCCCGCCAATGCCAGCCCAATTCAGAGAACACCTGTCTGGTCGATGCCGCCACATCGCCGCCACCCCAGTTGTGTCCCTCGAAAAGACGTCTGTGGTAGCTATTCAGACCTAGCAGGACATAACCTCCATCCTCGGCTGGCCCCAGCACCGCCTCTTCGCCCTCGCTCAACCAACGCGCGGTCTGCTCTATATGGGGTAGAGCCAATGCAGGACAGTCCACCCCAACCAGTATGATATGGCGATGACGGGTAAGGGCCTGTTGTGTAGCCAGCCCCATCCGCGCTCCCAGATCATCACCTTGCTGCAGGTGGATGGGCAACTCATACTCAGCGGCAAGTTGTTGCCACAGGGGATGCCCACGATCCGGGGTCACCCAGAGTTCCGTCGCATACGGGGTTTGCCTGCAAGTCCAGTCGACCAGGCGTAACAGAAGTCGGATATAGAGCTGGGTCGCCGCCGCCTCGCCAATGGCGGGAATCAGGCGTGTTTTCACTGCACCCACAGCAGGCGTCTTGGCAAAGATCAGGATTGCACACTGCTGCATGACCGGTTCAGCCCGGCACTGCTGGATAGAGCCTGACAAGGAATTTTGGACTGATACCGATCCAATAGGCGAAGCGCAACATCCACATCAGCATAATGGTGCGGATAATCCCCTGTGACTCCCAGCGACGGCTGGAGGTTACCAGGGGGCCAGGCAGACAAACCCCGGAGGTGAGTCGTTTCAGGCGTCGACTTATGGCGATATCCTCCATCAGCGGTTGTTCAGGAAACCCCCCTACCTTTTCAAACAGCTGGCGATGCATAAAGATGCCCTGGTCCCCGGTTGCGATGCCACTGAAACAGGAGCGCCAATTCATCATCCGCTCAATTATCCGGAACAGGGGCTGAGCGCCACTCAGCCTGACATCGAAACGTCCCCACCTCGGTTCGCCGCCGACAGCCTGCAAAATGGCACTCCCCATAGCTTCTCCAACCCTGCTGTCGGCATGCAAGAACCAGTAGATATCCCCGCATGCCTCCATGGCACCACTATTCATCTGGCGCGCCCTTCCCGGAGACACATGCAGCACTCTATCCACATAGGATTGCAAATTCCCAATCAACGCCAGATCACGGCTGCCACCATCAACCAGAATCAACTCATGGCCAGCTCCGCGCAATGGTTGCAGATCCATCAAACAGCGCTCTAAACCCGGCCCCTCATTCAGGCAGGGGATAATAATGCTTATCATCATTGAGTCGTTGTTGTGAAGACCAGACACCACCAAATCCCGGTAAATCGGATTACTCTTTCAATGCGCCCCCACAACTACTACCTTGACCGGCAGTACAGCCGTAGCAATGCTCTGCAACCTGGATCGGCAGGTCTGTCAGATCCGCCTCGAACAGATCTCTCAGGCGAGGTCGCACCCTGTTCTCTATTTTAAGATGGATCTTCAGCATCTGGTTAAAATCACAGTCGTAGAGATAACCACGCCAGTCAACACTCAATAGAGTGCGGCACATGACATTCTCCAGATTGTAGGGTCGATAGGCATCCCGCAGTAGCTGCAGATAGCTGTTGAATTCACCTTTGGATTGCAGATAGCTGCCAAAACGTTGGATCGGCATATTGGTTATGGTCAACAGTTGATTGAAATGAATACCATAACCTTCCAGCAACTGCTTTTTATACTCCGACTCGAGGGGAGCTTGTGACGGTGGCAGGGTGGGACCTATCGGGTTATAGACAAGATTCAGCATCAAGCCACTCTCAGGCATGCCGTAGCCCAGGCGATTCAGTTTGATCAATGCCTCGATACTGCCTGCATAGCTCCCTTTGCCACGTTGTTGGTCTACGTTCTCCTCCAGATAGCAGGGTAAGGAAGCGACGATCTCAACCCGCTGTTGGGCCAGAAAATCGGCCAGATCCTGCTGTCCCTGCTCCAGCAAGATAACCAGGTTGCTGCGATCGATGACATGCACACCCAGCTGCCTTGCCTGTTTTACCAGATAGCGGAAATTGGCGTTCAACTCCGGTGCGCCCCCGGTAAGATCCAGGCGCTTCAGTTTATGTCGTTGCAGGAAGGTCAATACATCATCGGCAGTACGCCTATCCATCTCCTCCTTCCTTTTTGGACCGGCATTGACATGACAGTGGACACAAGAGAGGTTGCAGCGGAATCCGAGATTGACCTGCAGGGTCTCCAGCCTTCCCCGGGTGATGCCAGGAAAAGTGCTGGGCTGAAGGAGGTGGGCCGTATCGATCATGTCTGCTCCCGATTCTTGTTTTCTGAGGTTACCCACATCATACGTGGCTAGAAACAGTTCAGATGCGTTGTGTGATGCCGCACACAAATCCAATCTGACCAAGCATCAGCCAATACTGTATAACTATATGTTATCTAATGACTATTTTAAAAACTACCCGATATATATTCCGCACATTCCATGAACCATTCCAGCAACCCGTACTCTATCCTGGTATGAGGATATTTTAGTTTTTGTTTATTTACTTATGATTGCCATTATCCCAAGGAGTAGTGCAATGTTACCCATACTGTTAGGCCTGGTTCTTGCCATGTTGTTCGGTCTGATGTCATTTTTTGTCTATGGGCTTGAGGGATTAGTCAACTATCCCTGGATCGATGCCGTATTCTGGGGTCTGATTGTCACTGGCGCGGCCATCACACTGATCAACCAGGCGGGTCAATGTCTGGTCTGCAAGTTTCACAAACTGATCACGATCAAACCCTTTGAAAGATACTGTAACGATCTGGCTTGCGCAAAGTGAACTTGAGGATTTGGATAAGATGGCCTGGTAACTCCCAATGTGAAGATAACAGGCCCTTGAATTTGGGCTGATAACGTCCCCAGTTTGCCGAGCCCGGTACGACACAGTAAACTTCGCCTCACCCATGAAATGCGCGACCTATACCAGGTCATGCTGCATGGTCAGCGCTTTTAGCAGGTTTCAGAAAAATGGCGTCAATCATTTACATCCGCCCTCGTAGCTCAGCAGGATAGAGCAATCGCCTCCTAAGCGATAGGTCACAGGTTCGACTCCTGTCGAGGGCGCCAATCTGAATCATGTGAGTAATCAGATGCTGCATTGGGAAATCTTCCAATACCACCCTCGACAACCATTGTTGCTGACCTTCCTGTTGGTCGGCGTCAGTCTCCTTAACAGCTGCTATGCCGCCACGGCAGAGGGCCAGGTGGTAGAGATACACAGTGGCGATCGCATCACCATCAGATTGTCGGATGGTTCATATAGAGGGGTCAAACTTTTTGGCATTCGCATACCAAGCCCGGATAAAGATTCGGCCAGGATAGCGAAACGCCATCTAAGCATGTTACTGGCGGGGCGTTATGTCAGCGTGGAATACACTACCCTTTCATCCAGGGGTGTTATACTCGGAACAGTCCTACATGGGGGAGCGGATATCTCTCTAAGGATGTTATCCGATGGTTTGGCCGTGGCGGCAAACCATCCCCGGCTGCAAGCATCGAGATTGAAACGCTATAAACAGGCCGAGGCCACCGCCCGCACTCGCGGACTCGGTTTTTGGCAAACATTGAGATAAACGATCACGAGGTGGTCTGATGGGGAAGAAAAGAGACAAAGAGAAAAGCAAGAAGGAAGGCAAAAAGCTAACCAAGAAAGATAAAAAAAATGTCTCAAAAAAAGAGAAAAAAGGCGCTAAAAAAAGCTCTGTAGTCAATCAGGACCAACGCCTGGACATGATCGCCGAAGCAGCCTACTTTATCGCTGAAAAGCACGGTTTCGATCCAGACAGGGTGGTCCTGGATTGGCAGCAGGCAGAACAGCAGATAGATGCCTTGCTAAAAACCGACAAATCGAAATAGGCTGTTGGCACCAGGCCAGCGCCCTAAAAAATCATCCCTTTTTCTTCTTTTTCACCTTAGTCTTAGACCGGGACTCCTTTCTGCGAAGGCGTTTCAGGTTCTCCTCCAATGCGGCTTCCAATGCCTTATAGACCTTCAGCTGCGCTGCCTGATAATGGGTTTCCGGTTCTCCAACCAGTTCCAGCCGGGCACCGAAATAGGCCAGATCCGCCTCCAACGAGATCGGATTGAGATTGACCCTTAATTTGTTACTATCTTGTCCAGACAATAGCTTTCTCTTTTCACCTGACTGCCATGTGCGGTGCCTCACAAATAAACGGACTCAGCATAGAGTCTTGTCGTTAAGTGTGTCTAGTGGAGACACACCTCAACAGCATTGCGGTACAAGCTGTTTTCAAACCCTCATGGGCGAACCACAGAAAGCAATAATCCATATGAGACACCACACTATTTTAGCAGAGCTAGGGCATGATTCGAGATAGAGTATGGTTAATGTATTGATTAAAGCAATATTTTATATAAAACGCACATAGAATTTTTTCTACTATCTTCTGTCAATCTAGCTGTCTGTGCTAACATTTACTGATAGCTGCCCAAAAATAAATTATCCATCAACCAAACACCCAAATGGGCTTTGAAAAATGACCGATTATCTGGATTTACTCAGATCCACCTCCGCCTATTCAGGCGGCAATGCCACATTTGTTGAAGAGCTCTACGAAAATTACCTCAAAGATCCGCAGAGTATCCCGGAGGATTGGCGAAGAGAGTTCGACAGTCTACCGAAACAAGACCATATAGACACCGCCCACGAACCCATACGCCAGCGTTTTCTCCATCTGGTCAATGAAAAGCGCTCTGCAACCGTTACCGCAAACGAGAATCTCTCTCCCGGTGCCGCTGAACAGCAGGCTTCAGTATTACGCTATATCAATGGGTATCGTATGCGTGGCCACCAGAACGCGGATCTCGATCCCCTCAAATTGCGCGATCCGGTGTATGTTCGTGACCTGGACCTGGCCTACCATAAGCTGGACAGGATCGACCAAAACACTATTTATAATACCGGCTCACTGTTCGCGCCAGAGCGCATGCCACTGCGGGATATTATCGAACTGGTCAAAAAAAGTTACTGCGGCAGTATCGGCACAGAGTATGGACATATTACCAGCACCCAGCAGAAGCGCTGGATCCAGGAACGCATCGAGCAACGGCACCTCTTCCAACAGTTCAGCCATAAACAAAAGATCTGGCTATTGACCCTGCTGACCGCGGCTGAGGGGATCGAAAAGTACCTGCATAACCGCTATGTAGGTCAGAAAAGGTTCTCCCTGGAGGGTGGTGAATCCCTGATCCCTTTGCTGGATGATCTGATTCAAAATTGCGGCACCAACGGCATCAGCGAAGTGCTCATCGGCATGGCCCATCGCGGGCGCATCAATGTCCTGACCAATATATTGGGCAAACCGCCGCAGGATATCTTTGATGAATTCGAAGGCCGGGTGACAATCGATCCGGTGCGTCTCTCCGGTGACGTTAAGTACCACATGGGTTTCTCCACCGATATCAACACTGAGGGTGAGATGGTGCATGTGGCATTGGGCTTCAATCCCTCGCACCTGGAAATCATCAATCCCGTCATCGAAGGTTCGGTAAGAGCACGGCAACGCCGCCGTGGTGATCATGACGGATCCAGGGTATTGCCTATCCTGATCCACGGCGATTCGGCGTTTGCCGGCCAGGGCGTGGTGATGGAGACCCTGAACCTGTCGCAAACCCGTGGCTATACCACCGGTGGCACGGTACATATCATCATCAATAACCAGGTCGGGTTCACTACCAGCAATCCCATGGATACCCGCTCTACCCTGTATTGCACCGATGTGGCCAAGATGGTGCAGGCACCGATCTTTCACGTCAATGGGGATGATCCCGAAGCAGTGCTCTACGTCACCCGCTTGGCGCTCGAATTTCGCATGCGCTTTCGCAAGGACGTGGTAATTGATGTGATCTGCTATCGCCGCCTTGGTCACAACGAAGCCGATGAACCCGCCGTCACGCAACCCGAGATGTACAAGAAGATCCGCAACTACCCTACCCTGCGAACCCTGTATGCGGATCAACTGGTGCAGGAATCGGTGATCTCTCCCCAGCACGCCCGGGATCTGGTGAATAACTATCGAGACTCCCTGGACCAGGGCATTGTGGTGGCAAGGCCTGTAACCTGCGCCCTGCGTCATCCCTATGCCGTGAGATGGAATGCCTATAAGGGTATCGAATGGGAACACCCGGTGGATACCCGCCTGAACAGTGAGCGTTTTGCAATGCTGGCAGATCAACTCCTGCATGTACCAGGCGGCTTTGAACTCCACCCGCGGGTTGAGAAGATATGGACAGAGCGACATCGCATGGCCACCGGTGATCAGTTCGTCGATTGGGGTTTTGCCGAGAACCTGGCCTATGCCTCGCTGTTGACAGAGGGCATTCCGGTGCGGCTCTCGGGCCAGGACTCGGGACGCGGGACCTTCTTTCATCGTCACGCGGTGTTGCATAATCAGGCCGACGGCGAATCCCTGATACCCCTGCAGCACCTGACCCCTGACCAGGCCGATTTCCTGGTCATCGACTCTCTGTTATCCGAGGAGGCGGTGCTCGGTTTCGAGTATGGCTATGCCACCGCAGAGCCCGGTTGCCTGACGATCTGGGAGGCCCAATTCGGTGATTTCGCCAACGGGGCTCAGGTTGTCATCGATCAGTTCATCACCTCGGGCGGTGAAAAGTGGGGCCTGTTATGCGGTCTGACCATGTTCCTGCCCCATGGCTATGAAGGCCAGGGCGCCGAACACTCCTCAGCCCGTCCGGAGCGCTTTCTGCGCCTTTGCGCCAACCACAATATCCAGGTCTGCGTACCCAGTTCGGCATCCCAAATATTCCATCTGATAAGACGCCAGATGCTGCGACCCTATCGTCATCCACTCGTCGTAATGACCCCGAAAAGCCTGCTCAGGCACCGTTTGGCCACATCCCCCAAGCAAGACCTGCTGGAAGGCGGATTCAAGAATGTCATCGACGAGATCGATGACATCGATCCGAAAAAGGTGAAGCGCCTCATCATGTGCTCCGGAAAGGTCTATTATGAATTACTGGAGACCCGTCGCTCCCGTGGCCTGGATGATGTGGCGATAATCCGCATAGAGCAGCTGTATCCCTTCCCGCAAAAGGATTTCGACAAGGTCGTAAAACGCTACAAGAGTGCAAAAATGGTTATCTGGTGTCAGGAAGAGCCGCAAAATCAAGGTGCATGGGATCAGATCAAACACCGCTTCTACCCCCTAACCTCGAAAAACAGGCAGCTCTGTTATGTTGGTCGTGCTTCAGCAGCGGCCCCCTCCGTCGGTTACCGCTCGGTACATATCAAGCAGCAGGAAACCCTGATTGACGAGGCCCTCACCGGACGTATCAACCCCCGCATGAACTACAGGAACCAGGACTATCAATGAGCATCGAACTACGCGTTCCCCAACTTCCCGAATCGGTTACAGATGCAACTATTCTGAGTTGGCACAAACAGCCGGGTGAACATGTCGAACAGGATGAAACCCTGGTCGATCTTGAAACCGACAAGGTCGTACTTGAAGTGCCGTCACCACAATCAGGCACCCTGACCACGATTCACTTCAAAGAGGGTGAAACCGTTGAGGCTGATGATCTATTGGGGGTTCTGGAGGCCGGTGCGGGGACACCCGCCACTCAAGAGCAACCAGCAGAAGCCCCGCAAGCGGAGCAAGAACCACCCGCACTCTCTCCTGCTGTAAGGCGACTGGTGAAGGAGAGCGGTATCGATCCCAACAGCATTCAGGGCAGCGGTAAAAACGGACGTATCGTCAAATCCGATGTGGAAGCGGCCATCGCCGCACAAAACAGTACAGCGGTAGCCACAAGCCGTGTCGAACCTACGCCATCCACTCCGCCCGCCCCTGCCCCAACGGGCCGGGTTGAAGAAAGGGTGCCAATGACACGCCTGCGCAAGCGGGTTGCGGAACGATTGGTGGAGGCGCAGCAGACTGCCGCCATCCTCACCACCTTCAATGAGGTGAATCTGCAGGCTGTCTCCGATCTTCGGGTTAAATATCGGGATGAGTTTGAAAAACGCCACAATGTACGCCTGGGATTCATGGCCTTTTTTGTCAAGGCAGCAGTCGAGGCGTTGAAACAGTATCCGATTATCAATGCCACCATGGATGGTGACGATATCCTCTATCACGGCTACTTCGACATCGGTATCGCTGTCTCCTCCCCTCGCGGCCTGGTGGTACCGATACTGCGTGACGCGGATCAGCTCAGCTTCGCCGCCATCGAGCAGAGAATCAAGGATTACGGCCTCAAGGCCAAGGAGGGATCATTGAGTTATGATGACCTGACCGGGGGCACATTCTCCATCACCAACGGCGGTGTATTCGGTTCCATGCTCTCCACACCGATCCTCAATCCACCCCAGAGTGCGATTCTCGGCATGCACTCCATTCAACAACGACCGGTAGCGGAAAAGGGTGAGATCGTGATACGTCCTGTTATGTATCTGGCGCTCTCCTATGATCATCGTATTATCGACGGTCGGGACGCAGTACAGTTCCTGGTAACCATCAAGCAATTACTGGAGGATCCCAGTCGCTTGCTACTGGAAATCTGATTCTGCATTAACAATAATCTTGCTAATCAGCCTCAACAAATAGAAAAAATACGAGATCAACGACAGACCGGTATCTACCGGTCGACACTGTATTGACAGGATTGACCATGACCCGCATCCGCCAGGAAGACCTTATCCACAGCATCGCCGATGCCCTGCAGTTCATCTCCTACTATCACCCGGTCGACTTTCTCAAGGCCATGGGTGAAGCCTGGGCCAAAGAGGAGAGTCCCGCCGCCAAGGATGCAATGGCACAGATCCTGGTTAATTCCCGCATGTGCGCCGAGGGGAGGCGTCCCGTCTGCCAGGACACCGGTATGGTGGTGGTGTTTCTCAAGATCGGCATGCAGGTTCAATGGGATGGCGAAATGTCGATCAGCGATATGGTCAATGAAGGTGTGCGGCACGGTTATGCCCATCCCGACAATGTGTTGCGATTTTCCATGGTCAACGATCCACTCGGCAGTCGCAAGAACAGCGGCGACAACACCCCTGCGATTATTCACATGGAACTGGTGCCGGGAGACAAGGTTGAGGTGAAAGTCGCTGCCAAGGGGGGCGGTTCGGAAAACAAATCCCGCTTCAAGGTGCTCAATCCCTCCGGTTCTCTTGTGGACTGGGTGTTGCAGGAGGTGCCCAAAATGGGGGCCGGATGGTGTCCTCCCGGGATGCTTGGCATCGGTGTCGGAGGCTCGGCCGAAAAGGCCATGCTGCTGGCCAAAGAGTCACTCATGGAACCCATCGACATCCATGAATTACAGGCACGGGGTCCGGAGAATCGCAAGGAGGAGCTGCGCCTGGAGATCTATGACAAGGTCAATGCATTGGGTATAGGTGCGCAGGGACTCGGTGGCTTGACCACCGTGCTGGACGTAAAGGTCAGCGACTTTCCCACCCACGCAGCATCGCTGCCGGTGGGCATGATCCCCAACTGCGCCGCCACCCGCCATGTGGAGTTCACCCTGGATGGCAGCGGGCCGGCCCTGCTCACCCCCCCTGCCCCGGACGACTGGCCTGATGTCACCTGGGAGGCCTCTCCGCAGGCCCGCCGGGTCGATCTGGATAGTATCAGCAAGGAGGAGATAGCAAGCTGGCAACCGGGGGAACTCATACTCCTCAATGGCAAGCTATTGACCGGACGGGATGCCGCGCATAAGCGTATTGCCGATCTCTATGCCAACGACCAGCCACTCCCCGACGGCATCGATTTCCATGGCCGCTTCATCTATTACGTGGGACCGGTCGATCCTGTACGCGATGAGGTGGTAGGTCCGGCCGGTCCCACCACTGCCACACGCATGGATAAGTTCAGCGAAGTGATGTTGGATCAGGCGGGTCTATTCGGCATGGTCGGCAAGGCCGAACGGGGGCCCGCAGCCCTGGCAGCGATAAAGCGCCATAAAGCCGTCTACCTGATGGCTGTGGGCGGTGCCGCTTATCTTGTTTCCAAGGCGATTCGCAGCTCCCGTCTGCTGGCATTCGAGGATCTCGGCATGGAGGCGATACGGGAATTCGAAGTGGTCGATTTCCCCGTCACTGTGGCCGTAGACAGCCGCGGTGACTCCGTTCATCAGATGGGTCCTGCCGAATGGCGGGGCAAGATAGGAAAGATACCAGTTGTATCGGAGTAGTTCGACATGACTTCTTATAAAGCCTTTCGTATACATCGGGACAATGCCCAGCACTCAGCAGGGATTGAAGCGCTTGAGTTACAGACCCCGGATAAGGGTGAAATCCTGATCCGGGTGCAATACTCCAGCATCAATTACAAAGATGCCCTGGCTGGGACAGGCAAGGCGCAGATCCTCAGACGCTATCCACTCACCGGCGGTATCGATGCCTGTGGAGAAGTTGCCGAGAGCGGTGACAAGCGCTTCAAGCCCGGTGACACGGTGATCGTCACAGGATATGAGCTCTCCACCACCGCTGATGGCGGATATGCCGAATATCTCAGGGTACCGGCAGACTGGGCAGTACCCCTGCCCCAAGGCCTATCAGCCTCCCAGTCGATGATTTTGGGCACTGCCGGTTTCACCGCTGCCTTGGCCCTGCACAGGATGGAAACCAACGGCCAACGCCCAGACATGGGCCCGATACTGATCACCGGCGCCACAGGCGGCGTGGGTTGTATCGCAGTCAACATCTTCGATGGCGAGGGATTTGAGGTGCATGCTGTCACCGGCAAGGCCGATCAACAGGCCTATCTGGAACACCTCGGCGCCCAAGAGGTGTTGGGGCGGGAGCAGGTCAACAGCTATCACCATGCCCTGGAAAGAGGCGTGTGGGGCGGCGCTGTGGACAACGTGGGTGGTAAGACGCTCTCAAGCATCACACGTAAGATCAGACCCTGGGGCAACATCGCAGCCATAGGCCTGGCCGGCGGCCACGATTTGAACACCACGGTGATGCCTTTTATCTTGCGTGGCGTGAGCCTGCTCGGTATCAACTCATCAGGTTGTCCTGGCGAGATCAGGGAGGAGCTCTGGCAGCGCCTGGCCACCGACCTCAGGCCCAGGCATCTGGACGACATCCTGACCCAGACAGTCTCCATGGAACAACTGCCAGAGATCTTTGAACAGATGCTGGCGGGCAAGATCGTGGGGCGCACCCTGGTGACCCTGTAAGATAGCTTGAGAAGATATCCTGGCTAGGGCCTGTTAACAGGCCCTAGAGGCCTTTCAGCTTCTGAAGCGATAACCCTTTGGCACCACAACCACCCCCTTGGGTGAAACGGTAAAGCGGGCAGCATCGCTCTCCTGATCAAATCCGATACGCACCCCTGGCGGGATCACCACACCCTTGTCGATGATACAGTTCTCCAACTGCGCTCCATCGCCAACCTTCACAGCATCGAAAAGGATTGAGTTGTGGATCACCGCTTCATCGCCGATCAGGGTCTTAGGAAACAGAATGGAGTGTTGCACGCTGCCACCGACGATGAGTACGCCATTGGCGACGATGGAGTTGATAAAGATTCCCTCGCTGCCGGAGACGCCCGGTACGGTCCTGGCTGGCGGATTTTGCCCATGGTGGGTACGGATCGGCCATTCAGGTTGATACAGATCCAGTGACGGAACCGGGTCCAGTAACTCCATATTGGCGTCGTAGTAACTGTCAATGGTGGCTACGTCACGCCAATAGCGATCCTGACTGACGCGTCCTGCCTCGCCACCGAATTGATAGGCGTAGACGCCCCCATCGCCAACCATTCTTGGCAGGATGTCCTGGGTAAGATCATGGCTGGAACCAGCCAGATCATGATCCTCCTCCAGCGCCTCGATCAACTTATCGATGGAGAAGAGATAGATCCCCATTGAAACCTGGGCGGTTGCAACATCGTCATCATCAACCTGATGCTGTACCTGCAGGGTCCCATAGGTGTTGACTCGACTGTTCTGGTCCATATCCAAAACCCCGGAAAGACCGACCTCTGGGAAAGGGCGCTGCATGCATGCAACCGTAACACTGGCATTCTGCTGCATGTGAAAGGCGATCATGGGAGCATAATCCATGCGGTAGATATGGTCGCCAGGCAGGATCAGTACCCGCTCAGCCCCACTGCGCTTGAGCATGTAGAGATTCTGGTAGACCGCATCCGCGGTACCATCATACCAACCACTGCCCCTACGCATTTGCGGTGGAACCGCAGTGATGTATTCCCCCAGTTCCGGATTGAAGAGCGACCATCCATCTCGCAAATGCTTTTGCAGGGAGTGGGATTTGTACTGGGTCAGTACCAGAATCCTGCGGAGTCCGGAGTGGAGACAGTTGACCAGGGAAAAATCGATAATCCTGTATTGACCGCCGAAGGGTACCGCGGCCTTGGTACGCTCCAGCGTCAGTGGTTGCAGGCGTGAACCCTGACCACCCGCAAGGATGACCGTCAATGTCTTATCTAGCATCTTTTGCTCCGGTATATCTAAGACCCATCAACAGCCATCTGCCTATCGAGGGTTCCCAAGTGAGATCTTGGTAGCTGAACAAGCAAGAAACAGTCCCACACAAGGATATCCATTTCAATAACAAATCCTGCGGCTCACAGCTCAAATACTGTTCCCACCCATCGATCATACGGCCGTTGGGCGCACTATTTTCATCCACCAATGACAGTGTCGACAGCATCGGTGCACTCTGATAGCGCATACCACCCCTCGGCAAATCGCAACATCCACATATAACAAAGCCGCGCATGATCTCGGGTGAGCATTGATATCCCTGCGATATTTCCAGTCAATTCATGAACCTACCTATTTAAATGCCGCTGATAACCTGGATGTATAAATGCAAAATCCTAGAATCTGGCGCCTATTTTGCAGATGAGAGGGGAATCATCCGATACAAAGACAGGGCAGATTCATGATCACAAAGGGAACACAAGGGATTCATCAGGCAAAAGGTAGCGTGGTCCACCAGATTCCGGCCAGACCAACAAATCCTAGGGTCTTCAATCACGATATCATGTCATGCACCGCCGAGGGCGTAAAAGGCAACTACCTCTATTCCGGCAGAGTCCTTGGTGCCACCGAACATGACGATATGATCCAACTTCACCCATTGTTGAAGAGCGAATGGGAAGAGATTACTGATCACTACTCGCGCATCGGTCTGCACCACAGCCACAATGTAATCTGGGACATCAGCCCTGAATATATGCCTGTTCATGGCGGCATCACCCCATCACACTTTTTCTATGGTGACATGGAGCTTAAAAAGGGCGGTGATATAGGCTGGGCCAAAACCGTCGAGTTCATCAATTCCAAGAACAACTTCATGTCCCTGGCAGACGAGTTGGGAGTGCCTGTACCAAAGACAAGCTGTTTCAACAGTGTCGCAGAGATATCGGATGAGGAGCTCAGCACCTTCCCCTTCCCCTGTTATCTCAAAGCCGCCATCTCGGTTTCCGGCGTCGGCATCTATCGATGCGAGGATCGGGATGCCTTATCACTGGCGATGTCAAACTTTGCCGCAGACACTCCTGTGCAACTGCAACAGGAGGTTAAGACAGAGACCTTTCTCAATCTGCAGTATCGGATAACCGATGGAGAATGCAGGAGACTGCTTGCCACGGAACAGATTCTCGAGGGTACGGCCCACCAGGGAAATTTCTATCCCACACCTTACGAACCCTGGGGAATTGTTGAGCCTATGGCCGAATGGATGGCAGAGCGCGGCTTCAAGGATATTCTTGCCTTCGATGTGGCGGTATTGCAACAGGGGCAGAAGAGCGAGTATCTCGCCATCGAGTGCAATCCTCGTTACAACGGCGCATCCTATCCAACCTTGATAGCGATGAAATGCGGTATTGATGAGTGGGAATCTTGTAACTTTTCAACCTGGCATCGCTCTCTCGATAGCTTGGATATTCGTGACCTCGAGTACAATCCGTCAACTGGAGAGGGTGTCATTATTGTCAATTGGGGCACGATCCTGGTCGGCAAGGTCATGTTCATGATCGCAGGTAACCGGACAACACGTCAGCGAATCAAACTAGAGTTGCAGCAACGCCTCTGGTAGCTTTACAGCAGGATCAACGCAAACACAGAAAACAATGCAAGAGACCTTCTCGCTGATGGTGCATGGCGGCGCCGGTGCCCTGGACAATGTCAAGGATAATAAAACAGCCCTACGCTATCTGGAGAGCATCCGTACCGTTCTGGAACACGGCCGTGAGATACTCATTCGCGGTGGTAATGCCCTGGAAGTGGTGGAGTCATGCGCATCACAGTTGGAGGACGACCCGGTTTTCAACGCCGGATGCGGTTCCGTTCTCAATGAGAACGGCAAGGTGGAGATGGATGCCGCTATCATGGATGGTCGCGACCTCTCCGCGGGTGCAGTCGCCGCGGTGAGCAATATCGCCAATCCAGTCCAATTGGCGCGTCTGGTGATGGCGGAGAGCGAACATGTGATGTTGATCAGCGAGGGCGCGATGAAGTTTGCCGCCCACTGCGGTATGCCCCTGACGCCGGATCACTATTTTTTCACGCCTGACCGTATTCAACAGCTGGAACAGGCGCGCCTGCAGCACCGAATCATGCTCGACCATGATGACAGCAGTGAGGCCTCCGAAGAGCAGAAGTACGGCACCATCGGTGCCGTCGCCCGGGACCTGGAGGGGAATATGGCTGCTGCCACATCCACCGGGGGCATAGTCAACAAACGCATGGGACGGGTGGGTGATTCACCGATCGTCGGGGCAGGTGTATTTGCCGATAATCAGACCTGCGCGGTATCAACGACCGGATTTGGCGAGGATTTCATGCGCACTGTCCTTGCAAAGACGGTCTCTGATGCCATGGAATTTCTCAACTGTGACGCCAAGGGAGCGGTTGAGTATGGCATCGAATATCTGCTACGCAAGGTCAAAGGCAGGGGTGGTATGATCGTCGTAGACCACCAGGGCAACTGTGCTGCCGACTTTACAACCAAAAAGATGATCCACGGCTGGATAGAAAAATCGGGCCAAAGCAATGCGAGTTTCTGATCCTGAACCAAGACACCCTGGATCAGGACCTGGGCAAGCATCGAACTGGATATTGGATCAACCCCTGGTCGTAGCCACAGAGATCGATCAATGCTGCCGATATTTGGAATCCAACCAGCATTGAGGGAGTGATTCCCCGGAAGGGAATTTCATCTGATCCTTGGCAAACTTCTCCGCATCCTGCATCTCTTCTCCCGCATGGAAGCGGCCAATGATATCAGGATGATTCGGATTAAAAAGGTCTGTCAGACTCAATACTTCAACCAGCTTTTCACTATTTTTCTGCATTAGAAACATCAACTACCTCCTTCTCACCCAGGGCAGTGGAGATCAACCCTAACAATTAAAGAGCCTCCATCATCTTCAAGGCTTCTATAGTAATTATGGATTAGCAATGGCGATTTTCAACGCGCTATGAGTATGGAGTTAGCGCTCCATGCTTTCCCGACCCTGTGACCGTGAGTAACCTCGATTGGTGAGGATTCTATAGTTCCCGTGTGGCTAGAAATTCGATATCGGGCCAACGCTCCATGGCCAGGTCGAGATTCACCCGGGTGGGTGCCAGGTAGACGAGTTGATCATCCCCATCCAAAGCCAGGTTGTCATGGGCCTTATCCTTGAAACGCTCCAGCATTTTTTCATCCTGGCAGGCTATCCAACGGGTGGTGACCACATTCACCGGCTCGACGATTGCCTCGACCTTATATTCATGTTTCAGTCGCGCCACCGCCACATCGAACTGCAGCACACCCACCGCACCCAGAATAAGATCGTTGTTTTTCAATGGCCTGAAGACCTGGGTGGCGCCCTCTTCGCACAGCTGCAACACCCCTTTCAACAGCGCCTTCTGCTTGAGCGGATCTTTCAATACCACGCGGCGGAACAGCTCCGGGGCAAAATAGGGGATGCCCTCATATTTCAGCGCTTCACCTTCAGTGAAGGTGTCACCGATCTGGATGGTGCCATGATTATGCAGACCGATGATATCTCCCGGCCATGCCTCCTCCACATGGCGACGTTCATCGGCCTGGAAAGTAATGGCATTACTGATCTGCACAGTTTTGCCGATACGGACTTGCCGCATCTTCATGCCTTTGCGATAACTGCCTGAACAGACACGCAAAAAGGCAACACGATCCCGGTGTTGCGGATCCATGTTGGCCTGGATCTTAAAGATAAAGCCGCTGAACTTTGACTCGGACGGCTCTACCAGGCGCTGTTGGGTAGTGCGGGACAGGGGTCCCGGGGCATACTCGACGAAGGCATCCAACAGCTCTTTGACACCGAAGTTATTGATTGCCGAGCCGAAAAACACCGGTGTCAATTCACCCCGGGCATAGGCCTCCAGATCCAGTTCATGACTGGCGCCACGCACCAGTTCGATCTCCTCACGCAGCTCCCCGGCCTGGCTGCCGATCAGCTCATCCAGCTTGGGATTGTCGATCCCCTCGATGATCTCACCCACCTGGATCTTGCCGCCGTGGGTGGCGCTGAAGAGATGGGTGGTATCGCTACGCAGATCGTAAACCCCCTTCAGACGCTTACCCATGCCGATCGGCCAGGATACAGGGGAGCACTTGATCTTCAGCACCTCCTCGATCTCATCCAGTATCTCCAGGGGATCCCGCCCCTCCCGGTCGAGTTTATTGACGAAGGTGAGAATCGGGGTATCACGCAGACGGCATACATCCATTAATTTAATCGTCCGCGCCTCCACGCCTTTTGCCACATCGATGACCATCAATGCGGAATCCACCGCCGTCAGGGTACGGTAGGTATCCTCCGAAAAATCCTCATGGCCGGGGGTGTCGAGCAGATTGACGATCTCATCCCGGTAGGGAAACTGCATCACCGACGAGGTGACCGAGATACCCCGCTCCTTCTCCATCTCCATCCAGTCGGAGGTGGCATGCCTTGCCGCTTTGCGCCCTTTGACGGTGCCCGCCATCTGGATCGCCCCCCCATACAGGAGCAGTTTCTCCGTCAAGGTGGTTTTACCCGCATCCGGGTGGGAGATGATGGCGAAAGTACGTCGCCGGCTGAGTTGTTCAAGCAGTTCGGACATTGAAGCCTAGTTTCACCGTTAAAAAGCCGCGGATTATACCCCATTCATGGCCAGGGTAGTGACTTACTCAGCCTGAGGCCCCACTCATAGGGTTTAGAATGGAGATGAACCATATCCGGATAGTGATTGGACACGCGGCGGGAAGCTAATTCCGAAAGCTTAGGTATTGTTGGTGGCTATCAAGCCATAGCTTGGTTTGTTGCTTATAATTGTGGCAGGTGAAATGAATTGGTAACACTATGGATCTCTCCGTCGGCATGCTATCTGGACTCGGCAATACCGCATCTGCGGCAGATCGAACTTCAGTCGGCGCCAAGGCCTCTAGCAGCGAGACAAGCCCGTCTGGCGGCGCCTATGCAGACTCTGCCGCCACCCCGGCTACCCGTGAAAGCACCACCCAACGACCGGTTCGTGAGAGCACAGAGAGCAGCCAATTAACCCAGGAAGAAAAGGCTGAAGTCAGGGAGTTGCAGAAGAGAGACCGGGAGGTCCGGGCCCATGAGGCCGCCCATCGGGCCGCCGCGGGCGGTTTGGCTTCCGGTGGCAGCTACACCTATACAAGAGGCCCCGATGGCCGTAACTACGCTGTGGGCGGAGAGGTTTCGATCCGCATGCCCTCAACCAACAGCCCGGAACAGCGGGTCAGGCAGGCCGAAACAGTCCGCCGCGCAGCCCTGGCTCCGGCTGACCCGTCTCCCCAGGATCGTCAGGTCGCGGCACAAGCTTCGGCAATGGCAGCACAGGCAAGAAGTGAAGTTCAAGCCGCGCAGCGTCAGCAACTTGCGGAAAACCAAAGTAAGGCGGCTGGCAGTAGCAGTGATGGGGAACCGGCAAGGGATCAAGTCGCCCCGCTTGAGCAGCGGGCCATTGCATCCTTTAAAGCCGTTGGCAGTATGGCCAGCCTGCACAGCAATCCCACTGTTATCGATGAGATGATATAAACCGCTGCATTTTCCAGTCCCCTATCGGATCTGCCTGGCCAGACCCTACAACTCCAGTGACATCAGCAATGCATCCTCCCGGGATTGATTCTGGTCCGGATAGTAGCCACGTCTCTGGCCTATCTCCACAAAACCCAATTTTTCATACAGCCCAATTGCAGCTATGTTACCGGCCCTGACCTCCAGATAGACTGTCTCGGCGCCATGTTGACGGGCTATTTTCAACAGGCGTTGGATCAACTTCACGCCTAACCCCTTGCCTTGCCACTGGGGATCGATACAGATGTTGAGAATGTGTGACTCATCGATCACCACAGACATCACACCATAACCGATCACCTGTTGATCGAGGGTCAGCACCCAGCAGCAGTAGCCGACACGCAGGCAGTCATGAAAGATCCCCAGAGTCCAGGGGAAGGGGTAGACCGACTCCTCGATCGTCAGGACCTGGGGGAGATCCTCTGTCTGCATGGGCCGGATGCCTAGCAGTGGATCCAGTAGCTGGGCACTCACACTGAATCTTCCCGTAATACGGAAAGCGCCAGTTGCAGATCCTGCCAGGCCTTGCCTTTCTGTTCCGGGGATCTCAATAGATAGGCGGGATGGTAGGTCACAACCAATGGAATAGCCGCTTGTCCGAAGCTGTGAATCCGCCCCCGCAGCTTACCCACGGCAATATCGGACTTGAGCAGATTTTGTGCCGCAATGCGTCCTACAGCGAGTATCACTTTCGGCTTTATCAGTTCAATCTGTCTTAACAGATGGGGTTCGCAGTGGAGGGCCTCCTCGGGCTTAGGATCACGGTTGTCGGGGGGCCTGCATTTGACAATGTTGGCGATGAAGACCGCTTCACGTTTGTAGCCCATGGCCAACAGCATCCCATTCAGCAGCTGACCGGCTCGACCGACGAAGGGTTCACCCTGCCGATCCTCGTCGGCACCGGGGGCTTCACCGATCACCAGCAGGTCTGCCTGGGGATCGCCGACACCGAATACAGTTTGCCTACAACCGGCACGCAGCCCGCACGCCTTGCATCCCTTGACACTTTGCTGCAGTGCCTGCCAATCGGGTTGCTCGTTTGCCGTCACTTCCCTGACGTGTTCAGTCTCCTCTATGTGGTCGGTTTTAAGCATGTCCGTTGCAGGCTCGGCCAGCTGGGCCTCGTTCCCGGCATTCGGGATGTCATCTACCTGCCCGACCTCGACGCTCACCCGGCGTTGCCATAGGGTGAGACCCATCGCTTTCAGATATTGATTGCGGCGCGGCTCAAGCATCCCGCTACACATCCCCGGTTTGCGGATGGGCCTTCTCCACCGGTTCCAGTATCTTGTTCACCGCATTGATATAGGCCTTGGCCGATGCAATGACAATATCGGTATCGGCGCCCTGGCCATTGGCGATTCTTCCGCCCTTTTCCAGTCTTACCGTCACTTCTCCCTGGGCATCGGTGCCGCTGGTAATGTTGTTTACCGAATAGAGCTGCAGCTCCGTACCGCTATTGACGATGCTTTCGATGGCCTTGAAGGCCGCATCCACGGGACCACTGCCCGAGGCGGCTCCAGGCTCTTCATCGCTATCGACGCTGAGGGTCAGCTCTGCATGGGGAATTTCACCGGTTTCGGAACAGACCTTGAGGGCAATGAGCTTGACCCTTTCGTTGAATGATTCGGTCTTGGTATCGGTCACCAATGCCTGCAGATCCTCGTCGAAGATCTCATGCTTTTTGTCTGCCAGCTCCTTGAAGCGGGAAAAGGCGGCATTCAGCTCCTCTTCCGACTCAAAACTGATACCCAGGCTCTCCAACCGGGTGCGAAACGCATTGCGTCCGGAGTGTTTGCCCAGGACCATGCGGTTCTGGCTCCAACCCACATCCTCGGCGCGCATGATTTCGTAGGTCTCCCTCGATTTCAGTACCCCATCCTGATGAATGCCTGACTCATGGGCAAAGGCGTTTGCGCCAACAATCGCCTTGTTTGGCTGTACCGGAAAACCGGTAATATTGGAAACCAGTTTGGAACAGGCAACGATCTGAGTGGTATCGAGCATGGTCTGGCAAGAGAAGATATCGGGCCGCGTACGCGCTGCCATCACCACCTCTTCCAGGGATGCGTTGCCGGCCCTCTCTCCAAGGCCGTTGATCGTACACTCGACCTGGCGCGCACCATTGCTGACAGCCGACAGTGAATTCGCCACAGCCAAACCTAAATCGTTATGGCAGTGGACGGAGAATATCGCCTTGTCAGCGTTCGGGATCCGTTCACGCATACGCAGAATCAGCTCGCCGAACTGGTGAGGCATGGCATAACCCACCGTGTCGGGAACATTCAGGGTGGAGGCGCCCGCATCGATCACCGCCTCGAAGATTCGGCATAGAAAATCGATTTCGGAACGACCCGCATCCTCGGCAGAGAACTCCACGTTGTCGGTATACCTTCTGGCACGTTTGACCGCATGCACTGCCTGCTCGATGACCTGTTCCGGGGTCATACGGAGTTTATGCTGCATATGAATCGGCGAGGTCGCGATAAAGGTGTGGATGCGCGCCGAATTGGCTGACTTCAATGCCTCGCCCGCACGGTCGATGTCCTTGTCCAGGGCACGGGCCAAGCCGCAAACCGTAGAATCCTTTACCACATTGGCCACTGCAGACACGGCCTCGAAGTCACCCTGGCTTGCAATCGGGAATCCCGCTTCTATGACGTCGACCCGCAGTTTTTCCAAGGCCTTGCCTATGCGGACCTTTTCATCTTTTGTCATGGATGCACCAGGACTTTGCTCGCCATCGCGCAAAGTGGTGTCGAAAATGATCAATCGATCAGCTTGGCTCATACTCCGCTCCAGCGGGATTCAGCGCGGTGGCGATTAGCGACCGACTATCCAGCTATTTTCAAGTTAACAATCGAATATAACCCACCCCCTGGGGAATGCCAATCATCCATATCCCATCTCTCAATTAGGGTTATGAATCCGCACTGATCGGTCTCGGGGCCAAAGCCCAGATACCCTTATCGGCCAGGCTAATCAGGCAGCAGTTGGATCACTGGGGAGGCTAGCAGATTCATCAGGATGGGAATCAGGCATCATCACCCTTACGCTCACTGACGGTTCTATGCTCCCGATGCTTGCGTAACTGGGCCAGGGTCAGCACCGGCCCGGAGACCCCATAGGCGAGAAACAGCAGAAACAGCACCGTGGGCGGATGGGTTTGTACAATCGCCAACACGATCACCACCACCACCAGGACAATGAAGGGCACCTTGCCTTGAAAATCGATCTCCTTGAAGCTGTGGTAACGAAAGTTGCTTACCATCAGCAAACCGGTGAGGGTGGTGATAACCGCCGCCGGCCAACCAAGAGTGTCTCCATCCATACCATAATCGACACCCAGCCAGACACCGGCCGCTATAATGGCGGCCGCTGACGGACTCGGCAGTCCCTGGAAGTATTTCTTGTCCGCACTGGCCAGTTGGGTGTTGAAACGGGCCAGACGCAGGGCGCCTGTAGCCGTGTAGATGAAGGCGGCCAACCACCCCAGCTTACCCAGATCGCTCAATGCCCACATATAGACAACCAGGGCCGGCGCCAATCCGAACGAGACCATATCCGACAGGCTGTCATACTCTGCGCCGAATGCGCTCTGGGTCTTGGTCAGCCGCGCTACCCGCCCGTCCAGGCCATCCATCAGCATAGCCACAAAGATGGCAACAGCAGCCAGCTCAAATTTACCGTTGACGGCCGCGAGAATGGAATAGAAACCGGCGAACAGGGCGGCAGTGGTGAACAGGTTCGGTAACAGATAGATCCCTCGACTGCGTTTCTTCTGCTTGATCTCTTCAGGCTCCATGGTACCGACCCATTTAATTTAAACTCTAAGGATTATAACAAGGCTGATGGTTAAAAGCGCCACACTTGGCGGTACCTGCTTACCCACAATGTTCGGCCACTGAATCGGTGACCGGGTGATAATGAGTGGGTCCGGCTTGCCCCACCGTTTAACCATCCGGTTACACCAGTACCATACTGATGCTTATCGATTGGTGCGGCAAGCCACACCCTACGCAAGATAACCATTTGCGATGATTCGCGTTCATTTACGGAGTTATAATTATTTCTTGGGGTGAGGGTCGGTGAGGGTGGACAGCCAGCTCAAAGGCGACCCGATCCCTTCACATCGAGATAGGCATTCACCAGGGTTACAGGCAGTTGCTGAGGCCGACAGTCAACCATCAGGGCACCCCGGTGAACGAGTCTCTCATGCACCTGTTTGCGCTCTCCAAGATAATCCATCACGGCTTGAAAGCGTAACGCCCCTTGCAGGTTGACCACTGGGGTTTGTACGACTGCATCCAGGGACGCCTCATGCAGATCCGCTACGACTACCAGATGTCTACGCGCCAGCAGCGACACTGCCTTCAACAGATCATCCCGCTCCTCGTTGCGACTGTTGGTCATAATAATCACCAGGGCCCGACGGCGTTGCAACGGCATCAATTTGTGGGCAGCGCCGAGATAATCCGATGCCTGCAGGGTAGGCTCGATATCGTAGGTTCGATCCAGGAGGCGGCGCACCACATCTCCACCTTTCATTGGCGGCTGCCAGCGCTGGTCTCCACCAAAGCTTAGAAACCCCACAGCATCTCCCTGACGATCCGCCACATAGCAGAGCAACAGCATCGCATTCAATGCCTGGTCCAGATGAGCGCCCCCCCTATCTTCATGCCGCATATGCCTACCGCAATCGAGCATGAAGACAAGCTGTTGATCCCGCTCATCCTGATACTCCTTGGATATCAAGCGGCGATAGCGGGAACTGGCCTTCCAGTCGATCTGCCGCAAGGAGTCCCCTGTACGGTATTCCCTGAGCTGATGAAAATCACTCCCTTCGCCGCGGCGCTGGCGCTTGCGAACACCCATTTGACTGAGATGATTGTCGGTTGCCAGTAACGCATAGCGGGCAATTTCACGAAAGTTCGGGAACACCCGAACCCGTGAGAGATGACCCACAAAGCGCTTCTGTCGCCACAAACCCAGAGGCGAGAGGATGACCAGGTCAGCGCCACTAAA